>JAGHCW010000094.1 GCA_021160245.1 bacterium
CCCTCAACATTTTCGCCGCACGCTCGATTTTCTTGAATACCCCGCGGCCTCTTCTCTCGTCAGTCTCCGCCTCGAGGCCCTCCACGCTCAGCATCAAACCTGTATTGCCAAGCTCCGAGAGGCGCCGCGCGACATCCTTCGTTATGCACTGGCCGTTCGTGTAAATCTGGAACCAGCAGTCCTTGTGCTTCTCATAAACGTCGAGCATCTCAGGACGCATGAACGGCTCCCCGCCGGTGATCGTGAAGAAATGCACGCCAAACTCCTCCTTCGCCTCATTGATCACCCGGTGGATGACGTCAAGCGACAGGTCCGGATAGCCCCTATACTCATTCGCCCAGCAACCACGACAATTCAGATTGCACTTCGAGGTGACGCTCAAAACGATAAGATCGGGCGGCCTGAAACCCTCGCGGTCTCGAAAAGCGAGTCGCTTCTCCTCACCCACGAACATCGAGTTGAAAAACACATTCTCAACAAAACCGGTTCGGCACGACTCGTTCAGCTGCGATGAGAGCCGCTTGAGCCACTTGCCAATCGGGTGACCCTGAACGATTATCTCGCGCAGCTTTCTCGAGGCCACTCTGTGGTCCTCCACAAGCGCAAGCCGCTCCCAGAATTTGGTCATCCGAACGATCTCCTCGTCCGAACCACTCGATAGCGCGGCGAGAATCTGCTTGCTAATATGCTTGGCAACGCCCTTCGAAAGATGCTGAATCAGTGTCCGTCTCATCTCATTCCTCCCTCTCTGCTAGGCGATGTCCCAACGCTCGCCTTCTGCCTCTTAGATAAATCGATGTGAATAACCGCTCCTACGTTCTCGTAACCGAAGCACTTCTCGGCGAGAAGAATATGTCAACAATGGACGATGCTCGCTCACGGGCGCATTCAACCTTGCCCTCGGAAAGCCATCTGGAAAGATGAGCATCAACAGTGCTGATTAGAGCAAGCGCCTTCGCCCGCGAATCGCCGCACAGAGCGTCACTCTCCTCGATCCAATTCCTGAGCGCATCCTCGGCGTGCTCTGCATATCTCGAAATCTGAGCCCTCACCTGCTCCGAAAGCCCATCCATCGACCCGTGCGCCAAGCCGAACTTCTCATTCATGTATATCCTGAAAAACTGAGCGTTCTCCTGAAAATACTGAAGATGCCTCTCAATAAACCGCTCTATCGCCTTCTCTCCAGCCACGTCCGCCTCTGTTATCCCCCTCAAACGCTCCTGCAAGCGCGAAATATGCTCGTCAATGAGTGAGGCGTAAATTTCGCGCTTGCTCTTGAAAAACTTGTAGAGAGTGGACATCCCGAACTCCGATTGCCTCGAGACGTCGCCCATTGTGGTGCCGGGAAAGCCCTTCCGAGCAAACATCTCCTGTGCTGCCTCAAGAATGCTGCGCCTGCGGAGACGATGCTCCCTTTCTTTTCTGCCGATCATCTTCATAAGTTCGCCACTTCCCTCGAGATGAGATTAGTCATTCCAAGAATATATCTATTACCCAAAAGCGGAATACTCATTCCATACACCACTATAAGCTCCTATGAAAAAAACGTCAACCCAGCATCAGCATAGTCCCTAGAAACGACACGAACACATCCATCTTCGCCTTTGCATTTTCCCCGTTTCTGCCTTGATGAATTCCTCCTCAAGAAAGACTTGACTCGCGTGGAGCTCGACTGATAGAGTGGGATAGCCGAAATACAAAATTGCTTATCACCCAATAATATCGGTAGAAATGGAAGGGAACATCATGTTGGCACGTTTCGGGATCTTTGTCTTGTTCGCTATTATTTTCTCCGGATTCCTCAACTTCGCAACGTGCGCTGCGATCGAGGTTAAGGTTGACGCCTCCGATCTCGCCGCGCCACCAAATGCAATGGACAGGGAGGTTTATGAGTTCACTGTCGCCGGCGGCAGGGACGGCGGAGGCTCTCCACCCCAAAACGATGCCAAGATAGCAAAGGAGGAGAAGTGATGAGAACGGGTCGTATCATTCTTCTGGTTGGCGCGTGTCTGCTAATCGTATCCTTCTCAGCACGAGGGGCGTTGTCGGCGGATTATTACGTCGATGCGGAGCTCGGCAGCAATGACAATTCTGGCCTCTTGCCAGACGAGGCGTTCAAGACAATCACTTACGCTCTGGATACTATCAGGACGGACATCACGACACCAGCGACGATTCGTCTTGCGGCTGGCACCTATTCGGAGGATACGAATGGAGAGACATTCCCGATAATGATGACATCGGCAACATCTCTGATTGGAGGAGGGCCTGAACTCACGATTCTGTTCTTCGACCAGACGGAGAGTGAGGTGGGCAAACCCAAATGTATATTTTGTAACGAGATTACGGACGTC
This sequence comes from bacterium, assembly GCA_021160245.1. Classification (GTDB taxonomy): domain Bacteria; phylum B130-G9; class B130-G9; order B130-G9; family B130-G9; genus JAGHCW01. The sequence goes on from JAGHCW010000094.1 coordinate 2,355, forward strand.
CACATTGAGGGGATTTCTATTGAAAGAGCCGGTGAGAAGAGCATAGCAGTGGCTTTTTACTCGTGCCACGGGCAGACGTCAGTTAAGAACTGCAGCATGAGAGGTGTTAGCAACGGCGTCATGAATTACACACCGAATCGCTACGATGAACACTGGATACTCGATATTGAGGAGTGCTACATTGAGGGGGGAGTATATTACGACGGTACCAAGCAGGAAACAATCAAATCCTGCACTTTTGCCGGCGGCTTCGTTCTGGGTGGTACTCTTTTGACAATTGAGGACTGCGCTTTCATTGAGTGCTATGTCCATCCAGGCGGCAACCCGGGTCGTATATCGAACTGCACGTTTCTGGACTGTGGGCTTCGAATTGATGGCGGAGTTTTAACAATGGAGAAATGCAGTGTCATTCGGGGCAATGTGATAGGCGACACCTGCGACTGGCCGCCATCGGGCATCGATGTCTCGATCAATGATTGCCTATTCGTCCCACGCTCCGATACTCGGCCGGTCTATGCCGCGATTGATTTCACTGTTTTCCACGTCGGGGACATGCCATCGACGTATCCTACAATCAAGTTCTCAAAAGATGTCGAGCCGGGCGTGAAACTCAAAGTCAACAACTGCCAGATTGCGAATGGCAAGTACGGCATAAGGACATTTTTACAGGGCAGTCCCTCGGTGGGGTGTGATTCGACGATCACAAATTGCAGGATATCGGGAACCCAATATCCGATTTGTCTCAGCGGGCATTCGGCGCTTCGAAACTGCCTCATCACCGCCAACTCGGGTGATGGCTATGCGCTCTTCTTACAGCATGGCGGGAATGTCTGGAATTGCACAATCGCTGGCAATGACATGTTCGGCATTGGAGCGAGTGACGGACAGGCGACGGTAAGGAACACAATTCTAGAGAATTCGGGAGAGGAGATCACTTCATCGGGGAAATACGAGGCAGTTGTCATGCGCAGCCTCATTGAGGGTGGTTTCGAGGGGGAGGGGAACATCGATGCCGACCCGCTCTTCGTCCCGGGTCCGCTCGGGGACCACTACCTCAGCCAAGTGGCGGCCGGGCAGGATGCGGACAGCCCGTGCGTGGACGCTGGCACCGGCCTGGCAGCCAGTTACGGACTTGCTAGCAAAACGACCAGAACGGACAACGTGCCCGACGCCGGCATGGTGGACATCGGTTACCACTACCCCGGAACGCCTCCTACGATCGACTGCCGAATCGCCACCGGCTCGATCGTTGCGGCAGGCGTTGACGAGGCGCCTCGTTTCACGCCTGGTGATAGGCTGACGGCTCAGGCGTCGCTCAGGAACGACGGCCCGCCGATTTGGGTTGACATTTACGCGGGATTCTTGTGCCCGGGTGGCAGCATCCTCTGCCTCACTGCGGAGGGTTTGACGCCCGATTTCGGCCCGCTGGTGCGCGACTTCCTCTTGGACACGGGCATGGCAATTGACCCGACTACGCTGCTCTCATACGAGATCACGGTCCACGTGCCGGAGGGCGAGTACGCCTTCGCCACAGCGCTCTCCTTCGCCCGCGAGCCATTCCGACCCATCGGCCAAATCTCCACCGCCGAGTTCCTGATTATGGGTGGCGAGAGAGCACCTGATGCTAAGATAGCAAAGGAGGAGAAGTGATGAGAACGGGTCGTATCATTCTTCTGGTTGGCGCGTGTCTGCTAATCGTCTGCTTCTCGGAACGAGGCGCGTTGGCTGCGGACTACTACGTCGATGCAGAGCTCGGTAGCAATGACAACTCTGGCCTATTGCCAGACGAGGCGTTCAAGACAATTGCGTATGCCCTTAACACTGCTGCATCAACGCCCGCCACAATCGCTGTGGCTGCCGGGACTTACTCCTTCGAGACAAATGGCGAGACTTTTCCGCTTGCGATGATGTCATCTACTTCATTGATGGGGGAAGGAAGTGATTCCACTAGAATCCTCGCTGATGCCGAATCTCAGTGGATAATTGAGGCCAGCCATTTGGACAAGGTGAGGGTAGAAGGGCTGTCATTGCTTAGGCCGTTCCCGGTCTCAACCAGAGCAGGTGGGATGGTAACATATAGTTGCGGAAGCGTTTGCCTGCGAGACTGCGTCGTACGTGGGAATGCATCCTTTGGCCTTTCGTTAGGGGTATCTTCGTCTCCGAGTGCACAAGGGACGCTCTCGATCGACAGCTGCATAATAGCCGATAACGGTTTGTGTGGCATATCATGTGATAGCCCCAACACATGGATTAGGAATTCTTACATCGAGGACAGGGCCTCTCTTAAGAAGCAATTCACAGTTGTGAATTGCACATTTATCGGCGACGGCGTCTCTGGAGGCGGCCATCCTGGTCTTATATCGAACTGCACTTTCTCGGACTGTGGGATTAGCCTTAATAGCGGCACTTTGACGATGGAGAAATGCAGTGTCATTAACGGTAACGTGATAGGCGAGACCTCTGACAGGGCGTTGCATGGCATCGACGTCACGATCAATGATTGCCTATTCGTCCCAAGTTCCGACGCTTGGCCGGCCGATGCCGCAATCGATTTCACGGTGATGGACGCCGGCGGCGACATGCCATCGACATATTCTACAATCAAGTTCGCAGAAGACCCCAAGCCGGGCGTGAAGCTGAAGGTCAACAACTGCCAGATCGCCCAAGGCGAATACGGCATACGCACATTCTTATATGACAACCCCTCGGTGGGCTGTGATGCGACGATCACAAACTGCAGGATATCAGGAACTCAATATCCCGTCGATCTATTCGGGTATTCGACGCTTCGGAACTGTCTCATCACTGGCAACTCAGGTGATGGCTATGCGGTCTTCCTGGAGCGGCGTGGAGAAGTCGAGAACTGCACAATCGCTGACAACGATATGTTCGGCATCGGCGCCAGGATACGCACAGCGAGTATCACGAACACCATCCTGCAAAACACCGGCGATGAGATCACTTTATTAGGGGGATACCAGCTAGTTGTCATGCGCAGCTTAGTACAGGGTGGTTTCGAGGGCGAAGGCAACATCGACGCCGACCCGCTCTTCGTCCCGGGCCCGTTTGGCGACCACTACCTCAGCCAACTCGCCGCCGGGCAAAATGCTGATAGCCCCTGCATCGACGCTGGTTCAGGCCTTGCGGCAAGTTATGGACTTGGCAATAAGACCACCCGAACGGACAACATGCCCGACACCGGTATGGTTGACATAGGCTACCACTACCCAGGAACGCCTCCTACAATCGACTGCCAAATAGGCTCCGGCTCGACCGTTACGGCTGGCGTTGACGAGGCGCCTCGTTTCACGGCTGGCGACACCCTGACGGCTGCGGCCTCGCTCAAGAACGATGGCCCGCCGATTTGGGTGGACGTTTACGCGGGATTCTTATGCCCAGACGGTAGCATCCTATGCCTCACGGCTGCCGGTCTAACACCCGATTTTGGCCCGCTTGTCCGAGATTACCTTCTGGACAGGGGCATGTCGATTGATCCGACAACGCTGCTATCCTACGAGTTGAGCGCCCATGTCCCACAAGGCGAATACACATTCGCAACGGCCATCTCATTCGCCCGCGAGCAATTCCGATCAATAGGTGCAATCAGCACAGCGCCATTTGCGGTTGTAGGCTCGGGTAAATGACGAGATAGAAGGCTCGCGGTCTTCATCCGGGTGTAGATAAAAACCAGGGCACTTAATCCAAATGGATGATGTTCGGAAGAGAAAAGCAGCAACAAAGATAGTACGTAAGCCTCTTTGGCAAGCTCAAAATAGCACACCGTCCCCCTGTGACCGGTAAGAGAGGCCGGTGCATTGGGATGTACCAATGAGGTGGGGACCGCCGCCGCCCGCCCAACGGCGTAGCCCACCACCAGTTTCTGCGATCTTAATCTCTAGCCCAGCGCCTCACCAAGAGCAGCTGCTTTCTGACTGCAGAGCTCCGCATAGTTCTTCTTGACGCTGGCGTCTAGCCGCTGCTTCGGCGCTAGAATGGCAAGAACTCCCAGCTTATTCTTCTTCGAATCGAATACAACGGAGCTGATGACTCCGATGTCCTTGTCATCATGAGAAGTGGTATAGTCACTTACGGGCATTGCCGCTCTCGTCGCCAGATTCACGTCGTCAAGCGCAATACCAAAGGCCTTCTCAGAAACGCACTTGCCGATATATGGCTGCAACCTGATTGGCCTGTCAGTCGGTCTTTCCGACACAACCAGAAGACCCGGAAACTCCCCGCCCGCAACGGCGAATAGCACAGTCTCGTTGGTTGCCGCAGACAAGTCATCCATCACGGGTTCGATCTTATCCGAAGAGAAGTCTCTCCTCAACACTGTCGAGCCCAACGCGAAAACCTTAGGTCCTGGTCTATATGCGCCCTTTGGTTTTTGGAGCACGTATCCCATTTCCTTCATGACCTGAAGAACTCTGTGCGCGGTTGACTTGCTGATGTCCAACTTCCGCGCTATCTCGCTTACCGTCAGTTCCTTTTCACTCCAACACACAATCTCAAATACGTTGAGACAATGTGAAACCATCGGCAAGCCAGCATACTGATCAGGTGGCCGTCCCATTGTTCACCTCATTCCATTCCAAATGTTACAAAAACACTACAAATTCTTCCGTTTATAGTACTCTTAAGACTTAGGTTTATATATATTACTATTGTTCCTGAGACCGGTTTTGTCAAGCGATTATTGAGGCAAATTTCACATAGGAGCGGAAACACCTCAATAATCTAACTCTTGACAAAATATGTGAAAACATGTCCTATGTCTTCGTAGTGTTTTGAGGGGAATTCTTGAGTGTTAGGTTAGAACCCGGGCCCATTGGATTCTGGTGCTGCAAAATTGTGACGCCGTTACACGCACGGGGAAAACAGCATGACTTGTCCGTCGAGGGTAGATGGAGTCCGCGCGCCTCGTAACCGAGCGCAAACATCCGGCGCGCCAATGGCTCGAAACGCGCCTCATGCCATCCTCAAATGCCTTTTACAACACCCGATTCACCTATATGAGAGGGAGCATGAATCAATTCAGGGAGGAGGCTCGCTCATCTGATTACGAGAGATTCATCTCGGAACAATTGAATCTTGGATAGGGACTAGTTCTTCACAAGCAACCGGAGCAGCTTGCCGAAGTATGGCCGGTTGAAAATGAGCTGCGCAGGCTTGGTTATCAGCAGGCGCATCACAAATCTCGGCGCCTTTGTATTGAAGAGGCCTAGCACGAAGTTGAGGTAGGTCCGTTTCTTGTGGAAGAGCTGTTTGCGATACACTTGCTCTCTCCAATCGGTGATTATACCAGCCTCGACCGCCCTGTCACCCAACTCCGTTCCAGGAAATAGCGTCAGGCAGAAATATTGGATGAAATACGGCCTCTTGAGCCGCAACAGGAGGCGGATACTCTCGATTACGTCCTCATCCACCTCCATCGGATTGTCGATGATGATGTCGTAGCGAGGAGGCAGTATCCTCGGAACATACCCGACTAGCCTATTCGCAATTGAGATGATCTCATCGTTGGAGAAAGGCCGTTTATACATCTTGCGAATCCGCTCGCTGCCCGTCTGAATGCCCATTTGCAGGTAGATCATGCCGGCATTGACCATCATCTCGAGCTTGTTATCGTTAATGCCAAACGGAGTCCCAAGCGAGAAGAAGGGCAATCCAATCTTAGCCCTGTAAGCCTCGCAGAACTCACGTATCTGCAACTCATCGGTGTCGAAAAAGGAATCGTCACTCAAAACCAGCAGCTGAACGAATGGAAGGTTCTTGCGAACCCACGAAAGCTCCTCAATCACGTTCTCCACCGACCGGCGCCTCACGAATGCGCGTCCGCCGTAGAGTTTGAGTAGCGAGCGGTTGCAGCAGTAAGTGCAGGCATAGCGGCAGCCCCTTGTCATCATCGTGATGTAATAGGGCTTTTCCTGCGCGGTCTTCTTGCCGGGCGCTGCGGTTAGCATGATTCGCTCGAGCAAATCCATATCCATCTTCTGTAACTTGTCGTCAAGCAACACGTAGTCGTCATCAAGCGAGTAATCCGGAAAGGGAATGTCGTCCATATTCGCGACCAGTGGCCTGGGAGGATTTCGAACCAGTTCGCCCTTCTTGAGGTGGCAAAGGTTGGCAATGCCGGACACATCCCTGCCATCAGAAAGAGCCCGTGCGATATCGACAATCGCTCCCTCGCCCTCGCCGAGGCAGACGTAGTCGGCAAACTCCGCGCACTCTCCGGGCATCAGCGTAGCATGAATGCCGCCGATCACAATCGGGACATCGATCCTCTCACGTAGGAATTCACACAGCTGCACCACCCGATCGAAGTAATTCGTCATGAGCGATACCCCGACGAACAAGGCGTCCTTGCAGAGCTCGCCGACCTGCTCCAGAACTTCCTCCGAATAAAGGAATAATCCGGGTGGGATATCGCCCTTTTCTTGCGCAATCTGCAAGAAGAGCTTTCTGGTCTTGAAGCCGGCCTGCTTGAGGCAGCTGGACAGTATCCTGGGCCCCATGGACGAAATGTCAGAGTACGGTGATATGATGACCGCTGGCTTATCTATTTTAGAGAACCTCTCTTTCGATAACTTGCAGCACTACTGAATCAGCAATCCGCCTCAGGTTTGATGCCACTCTGCCTCAGAATATCCTCCTAACGCCCATTCATGTCAACGTCTCTCTCGCTTCTGCAATGGGCTCATGGAACCCGACTAAGAATTATGATGCGAAGTTGGTTCACAGATTGAAAGGCTGTAAGCGGCATTTTGCACTTTCTTTGTTCAAAGGCTTGACGGCCGCTGGAAGCTAGTTCGTCTAAATACGAAAACTCCTCATAAATAAGCAGTTGACAGAATATGTGAAAACACATTTAATGCAATGGTAGTATTCTTAGGGGGATTTTCGAGTGTTAGTTTAGAACCCGCGGCCCATTGGGTTCTGGCGTCGCATAGTTGTGACGCCGGTACACGGACGGGAGAGACAACATGGCTTGTCCGTCAAAGGTGGGTGGAGTCCGCGCGCCTCGTATCCGAACGCAGGCGTTCGGCGCCAGAATGGCCCGTAATGCGCCTCATACCCAGCCTGAAATGCCTTGTATCGCACGCGATTCGCTCTATAAGAGCGGAAGCATGAGGCAATTTCAGCAGGATGCGCGAGGCCACCCTCCATAGCAACGCTCGGCGAATAGTACGGCTCACCGGGGTAATTGACAAGCAGGCTATTCTTTCTTTCGCAACATGAGTTCGTCAGTTGATAAGGGGATATTTGTAATGGCACTAAGATCTAATGTTTTCGGATTTTCGGTTCTCGTCTTTCTTTTTTTCGTTTTCGTTAACCCACATTGTGTGCTGGGGGGGCGTATTGAGCTATCGCATGATAATGGCGCTAGGGATGTGGACGGCTGGTGGTCGCGCCCGGGAACCCCGGACACGAACTATGGGATCGCTGTCCGGTTCGATCCCCCGGCCTATCCATGTTTTGTTCGAGAGGTCTCGGCGTTTGTAAATGGGACGGGAGAGTTCCGCTTTCGGATACTAGACCTCTCGGGAAATGAGCTCTATTGTGGGGCTCCTATTTCTGCAGAAGAGCCAAATTCCTGGGCAATTCAGCAGATACTTGAAGAGATCAGGCTCGATTCGGGCGGCTTTTATGCCGTGGCGGAGATACTGACGCCGCTTGAACCGTGTATAGGCAAGACTGCCGACGTCGCCGGCGGAACCTCCACACACAGCTTCTTATGGACCTCTAAGTACGGCATAATAATGGGTGAGTCAGCGGACGTGATGATACGCGTGAAGGTGGACCAGCCGCTTCACGTCAGGCTCAGTTCAAGTTCAAACAGTCCGCGAAACAGGCACTTCTTCATTGAGTTCGAGTCGCCCATGGACGAATCGACGCTCAATGCCGAGAATCTGCCGTTTACGACTACATCGACCTGGGAGCCTGAGCTCATATCGGGCACTTACGACTACAACGGGATACTGAACAGGCTGGAGTTCATCCCCGATGAGCTGCTTGATGCTGGCAGTCTCGACCTGACAATCTCAGCTGGCATCTCCGACATATACGGCAATCATCCGCCTAAAGACGTCAGCAGTTGGATATTTGTCGATGATGAGCTGGACGTGATGGCGCCTGATATGCCCGATTTGATCAACCTTCAGGCCTATGGCGATTCGCTAACCGCGAGTTGGCCACCAGTGCCTTTCTGCGGCGTTATAGGTCATTGGTTTTACTTTGGCCCTTCGGACCCCAAGATGAGCAATGAGGATTGGCTTACTGTGGCCAACAAGGTTGATATTGGGAACGTAACCGAGTACACCGCGCCGGTCTTTCATGAGGGAGCATACTACCGCGTCGGCGTATCAACATACGATAGTGCTCGTAACGAGAGCGAGGTAATCATCGGCGATTGTGCCCCGCGACTCGGCTCGGTTCTGGTCGTTTTGGAAGAGCCGATGTTGAGGCAGCGGGCATACTACGATGATGATGCTCAGGGCCTCATAGATGCAGTTGAGGCGGGGGCCTTCAATTATGAATTCTGGCGCGAGGCTGATCGAGGAGTGTTGCCATCGCTTGAGCACTTGCAGAGGTTCGATGCGGTCCTGTGGAGCATGGGCCCCCGGTGGGTCAATGAGGATACGCAAGTCCTGCAATTGCTCACCGATTACATGGCCGGTGGCGGAAGGCTGTACTACGAGGCGCGGAGCCTTCTGTCCTATACACTACTTTCGGACCTCTTCTTCCCGGAGTGGCTTCATCTGACGTTTGAGTTCGGGAATTCGGACTGGGAGGCGCCGGTGGTTTCAGGCGCTGCCGGCGACGCGATAGGCGACGGTTTGGAGCTTGTCTATGTAACGGACAGGACGGCGCGGAAGGAATACTTTGTGCCTCAGGATGGCGCGGTTCCCTTTCTCAGCGTGAAGGACAAGCCTGAGGAGGTCTGCGCCCAGCGTTTTGAGGACCCGGGAGAATATGGCTACAAGGTGGTATTTTCGACATCTCTTCTCTCTCCCATTTATACGGTTGAGGACAGGGACAAGCTGCTGTCACGATCGCTTGTCTGGCTGCAGGACAAAGAGCTGGACCTCAGGATTGCCACCAATACTAGATCACTTGCGCCCTATCGCGTCCTTGAGCTCTTCGTGGCGGCCAACAACATCGGCGAACCGGTCGATGTTGACGCATACCTTTGCGTCGAATTCAAGACGGCAAGCGGAGCTGGATTCATGTATTTCGACGGGGCCTCATTCGTTTCGGAGTCCGTCCCATTTGCGTCGAACGTGCGCCTCGAGAGGGGGCTGTTTCTTCCCAGGACAAAGATACTTGAATATCTGCTGCGCGAGGGGTTAACCGCGGGAGAATATGAATTCTCAGTCGGTCTGATGTTCGCCAATACGCTTTCGCCGGCCGGCGAGTCGAATAGCATATCTGTCTTCGTAAGGGAATAGGGGCCAACTCATCGGTTGCATGGCTTTTTAGACGGATGGGTCACTCTCTGCAGGTCTCCCCACACAATCAACCTGCATTTTCGGGTTTATTCAAATGTTGACAGAATTCTCTCAATGCACTATTGTATCAACGAGATGCGAGGCGAGCGCGGTGAATCCAACTACTTGTATTCCCCTTGCCTTCTTAGCAGTTGCTGTTTTTCACCGTGGGTTCTTTCCACGAACTTCATCGGAGGTGTAGATGCGGCCCAAAGCAAGACTCACCGAAGTTAAAGACGCTCTTTTCAAGAGGGCAAGTGCCAAGATGATTGTGAGTTATCAGTGGATAAGGGACCAACTGCCTCCTGGCGTTCCAATATCTGGCGAAGAGCTCGACGACTTGATGATGACACTCAGCCAGAGTGGCATTGAGATAGTCGATGACGCTGCGGATGAGTACATCAACCAATTCCTGGAAAAACCGAGTCCTGGAACCCCCGCAGAATTGGTGGACCCCGAGCTTGAGATTGAGGAGGCGCACCAGCATTTCGATACGAATCGGGAGCACGCGCCGGTCAATGTTAGCGACACGTTGAAGATGTACTTCAGGGACATGGGTAAGGTTCCTCTTCTCGACAGAGAGGGAGAGGTCAAAATCGCCAAGAGAATAGAAAGAGGCAAGACGAAGACGCTGAAAGCCGTCGTTGCTTGCCCTCTTACGATCAAAGACCTCTTGCGATTCTCCTCAGACCCAAAGAGAAGGACCAACATTCGCCCGGTCATCAAAATAGAGGATTATCGGGAGAATTTCGACGAGAACTTGGAGCGTGCGCGTGTTCTCAATATACTTGCCGAGGTGAAGACTAGTTACCGCGACTACTTGAAGTTGGTCCGGCAGTGCAAGCGAAGCGCACAGGTGACCAAAGAGGATAAGAAGCGGATTGGGAAGACATTCGCTCGAATTGTTGACATGCTTGTGTCCTTGAATTTGAGCGAGAAGTACAACGGGCGGATGACGGGGAAGATCCACGAGACTCTAAAGCAGTGGAACGATTGCGAGAACGAAATTCGCAAGTATGAGCAGCACTGCGGAATGGCCGTAACCGAGATCCGGACATGGATACGTAAACTACGTCAGGTCTCGCCGGAGCAGAGGAAGAGCAAGGAATCGACGCTGAACTATACACTCGAGGAACTTGAGGAGATAGACAGCATAATCAAGGACCGGCGCAAGAGGATTAAGAAAATGAAGAGCGAGACCGGGATGACGCTAGCCGGTCTCATGCAGACTTCACACAAGATGGCAATGGGGCAGGAGATAGCTAAGGAGGCAAAACGGGAGCTTTCCGAGGCGAATCTACGACTCGTTGTGAGCATCGCGAAGAAGTACGTAAACCGGGGGCTTCATCTATCTGATCTTATTCAAGAGGGCAACATCGGCCTTATGAAGGCGGTGGACAAGTTCGAGTACAAACGAGGCTATAAGTTCTCGACGTATGCCACGTGGTGGATTCGACAGGCCATCACAAGAGCTATGGCAGACCAGGCCAGGACAATCCGGATACCGGTTCACATGATCGAGACGATCAATCGCATCGTCCGGACATCACGGTACCTTGTCCAGGAATACGGCCGTGAACCGACACCGGAGGAGCTCGCCCAGCGATTGGCGATGCCGTCTGACAAGATTCGCAAGATCATGAAGATCGCACAGGAGCCCATCTCGCTTGAGACGCCAATCAATGAGGAGGAAGACAGCCACATTGGGGACTTCATCGAGGACAAGAAGATCATGTCTCCGAGTGAGTCTATGGACAAGTCAAACCTCAGAGAGATAAGCCGAGGGGTGCTCGGGAAGTTCTTAACGCCGCGAGAGGAGATGGTGATCAGGCTTAGATTCGGCATAGACACGGGCTATGAACATACGCTTGAGGAAGCTGGCATCATGTTCAATGTTACCCGTGAACGAATACGCCAGATTGAGGCCAAGGCATTGAGGAAGCTCCGCCATCCCACGAGGCGCAAGCTCTTCAAGGGCTTTGGACCGGGCTGAGAGCCGATTGCATAGTCGCTGTAAATGAGCATTATCGCTATCTCCGATCTGCATCTCGGGCCGTCCGAGGATGCTATGCAGGCTGATTTTGTCGATTTCCTTGACCACATCAAGGTCGAGGCCGAGAACCTCATCATAAATGGCGATCTCTTCAGCTTCTGGTTCGGCTATCGTGACGTAGTTCCTTACTGCTACCTGCCGTCGCTCGCGAAGATGACGCAGCTTGTAGATCATGGTGTTCGATTCACTTACCTGCATGGCAACCATGATTTTGTTCCGGGCCCGTTTTTTGAGCGATATCTTCCGGCAACGATAATTGAGAACGATATTCGCATTGAGTATCTCGGGGCCAAAGTTCATGTTGAACATGGCGATCTTGTGGACCGGGATGATTTTGGCTACCGCCTTCTCAGAACAGTTGTAAGAAGCAGGCCAATAACATGGCTGTTCCGGCTAGCGCCGCCTCATATAGGACTCGGTGTGGCAAATGCCTGTGCTCATGTCAGCAGAAATTACGTTGTCAGCAAGGGCGCGGGCTTCTACTACTTCTGCTATGCGGCCGCATACGATCGAATGAAGGATGGGGCAGACCTCGTCCTTTACGGTCATGGTCACAGGACTATATACTCCGAGATGGTCGTTGATGGCCGAATGAGAATCATGGCGGTAGTTGGTGGATGGGCAAAGGAGGGTCTATGCTTCCTTCGCCTGTCGAAAAAACAAAGTGGATTATTCGTCTTCGATCCATCAACGAAGAAAGAGCGCGCGCTGCACATCTTCGATTGCGCCTCGTTGGGAAAGAAGATGGAGGATTTGGCCACTGACGCTAATACTCGGGATTGACACCTCATGTGACGATTCCGCCTGCTCTGTAGTTCAGGACGGACGGAAGGTACTCTCAAGTGTTGTCGCATCACAAGTCGCGGACCATAGCAAGTTCGGGGGCGTGGTTCCTGAAATAGCATGTCGCAAGCACATCGAGAATATCATCAAGGTGGTTCGCGATTCTCTTTCCCAAGCGGACCGAGAGCTTGCTGATTTGGACGCAATAGCTGTTACATACGGCCCCGGGCTGGTCGGCGCATTGCTCGTCGGGATAGGAGTCGCAAAGGCCATCTCCTACTCCTGCAATAAACCCCTCATCGCTCTGAACCACTTGGAAGGGCATTTGCTATCCGCCCTGCTCATTCCGAATGAGAAGATCGAATTCCCGTTCGTGTCTTTGATCGTATCGGGTGGTCACACTAGCCTCTTCCTTGCGAGCGGACTGGGGGATTACGAGCTAGTCGGAAGAACAGTCGATGACGCCGCCGGTGAGGCGTTTGACAAGGTTGCAAAAGCGCTCGGACTGCCATACCCGGGAGGCCCCGTGATCGAGGCGCTGTCTGGGGAGTCTGCCGGCGACGAAGTTGCATTTCCCAGCCCGATGATCAAACACAAGAACTACAACTTCAGCTTCTCCGGCTTGAAGACCGCGGTGCTGAACTACTTGAGATTCGACTTAGGCATAACATCACCGGACGAGGCGCGAGGGATGCCGCGTGGTCAATTAACTAGTATAGCGGCCGGTTTCCAAAGCGCGGTTTTCAATGTGCTGATTGAGAAGACGCTGAGATTCGCGTGCGCGGAGCGTGTTGAGCTGATAACGCTTGGTGGTGGAGTGTCAGCAAATGGTGCTCTCAGGGAGCGATTCTCTCATGCGGCAGTTGATGCGGGTATTCGGCTTGTCGCTCCTAGTAGGGAATTCTGCACTGACAATGGCGCCATGATAGGCTGCGCGGCGTATCATCATTATCAGAATGGGCAGTTTGCGGGTCTTGCGCTTGACGCGGAGCCGAATCTAAAACTCTAGCAGCCACCACGTGTGGCATTATCCCCCATATCACTAGTGCCCCCATTTCCCATTCACCCATTCCTGTTTTGTGGAGATTCATCTCAGAGATTTACCGTTGACTTAACCGTTGTTCCACGGTAGTTTCTTGATAAGTTAATGCAGTTATTCTGGTCTGTCATCTTTGCGATTGCGGATTCAAGCAAGGAGGAACTCAAACAGAGGGGCGCGAATCTCTTGATTTGGCCAGCTCTACCTTCAGCGCTTTTGGAGTAAAAGATGGTTGAAAGTATGATACTCGCGAAGAAATCCAAGATGCGGTACTATAAAATCCCTCTTTACACAAAAGCGCAGGACGGCCACTTCATGCTCTATAAGCCCGAAGGTCTCCTCCTCAAGTCGATGCGGGTCGGTTCAGGTCGCTATCCTTCCGAACTATATCTAAGCTCAGAGGACAAGATGAGGGGCATTCAAGAGGTTCAGAAGGCCTTTAATAAGGAGTTGAGGGAGTCCATCAAAGGCGGAGAGGCAAGCGTTGTGAAGGATATGATTGTCAGCGTAGTTGAGGAGACGTTGACTGAACCGAGAAGTGGTAGCCTTGAGGGTATTGCCGAGACTGTGAACATATTATCGACCGAGTGTGCCAATCAACCAGGTGTTCTAAGGGCGCTGGCGAACGTCTCCTTCACAGACTACACGACAGCATTGCATTCGGTGAATGTCATGGCTCTCACGCTAGGCCTTTGCCTCTTCTCGGGATTCGACCAGAAGCTGCTCAATGCCTTCGGACTCGCCGCGCTGCTGCACGACGTTGGCAAGACCAAAGTCGATCCGGGAATAATAGGCGCGAGTAGAAAGCTCACAACGGCCGAGTTTGAGGAGATCAAAAAACATCCAGCACTAGGATTTGATATATTGTCGGAGTGTGATTTCGAGGGTGATACAACCGGCCTTGGCGCTCTTGAGCATCACGAAAAGCTGGACGGCAGCGGCTATCCGAGGGGAACCAAGGCGATCTCTCAAGTAGGCCAGATAATCGGAATCGTCGATTGCTACGAAGCGATAACCAATGATGACAGGCCCTATAGAAGCGCGATGGACCCTCTTGACGCCCTGTCTCTCTTGAAGCGAGATGTTGAAAACGGCAAGTACAGCATGGAGCTTTTTAAGAAGTTCGCATACAGCCTGACCAAATAGGTGCAGATAACTTAAGACCTAGAGGAACTCTTCATCATGGCAGAAGACAAGATGAGCGATGACAAAAACTCTCAATCAGCGCTCATTGGCCAACTGCGCGAGCATTTCCAGTCAAAGAACGCGCCAAGAATAAAGGCGGTTCTTGCGCAGCTATGTGATGAGTTGCTTCAAAACGTTGGGAAGCCGAAGCTTGAGGAGGCTGCGGTAGTCGTTGAGATGCTAATCGAGGAATACTCGACAAGACCCAGGATGTTGGCATCTCTCGCCAATCTCAAATTCACCAAATACAACCTTAGCATTCATTCGGTCAACGTAATGACGCTCACGTTGTGTTTCTGCCTCTATGTGAAGTACCACCCCCAAGCGGCCAAGACAATGGGCGTGGCCGCAATTCTTCACGACGTCGGCAAGACCCAGATCGATCCGAACATACTGAACTGCGACAGAAGGCTCACTGATGAGGAATTTGAGATGTTTAAGACACATACGGTTCTGGGTGCGAATATGCTCAGAAAAAGTGATTTCAAGGAGAATATCCTGCCCATGGTAGCCCTTGAGCATCACGAGAAACTTGATGGTAGTGGCTATCCAAATGGCATTCACAACGTCTCAATGGCCGGGCAGATCATCGGGCTCGCCGATTCCTTCGAGGAGATGACCATCAATGGCCGGCCGTACAGGAAAGTGATCGATCCTTTTGACTCGCTCTCGATCTTGAGGCGAGAAACGGAGGCCGGTAAATACAGCAAGACCCTCTTCCGTAGGTTCGCCTACAGCATTGCGGATTAAGGTGGCGATTGACGCTGCTTGCGCTCGCTATCAGTCTCCTGAGTCTGGCTTCCTGGCCTTCAACCACCTAATGCGACCGGACACGTCTTGAAAGCGCCCGCGCCTCACAAGCACAAATAGTAGTCTAGCTCCTGGGGCGAGTCCCGTCTGGCCCACGAGGCCCACGCGTTGCCCCGCCTCAATCGCCTGACCACTCCTCACAACTGACGCCCCGAGGTGCCCATAGACGCTCAGCTCATTCCGTCCATGGAGAATCGCGATTGTGAGCCCGGCGCCCGGAACGTAATCACACAGAACAACAGTGCCCGCGCCGACCGCGAATACAGGCTCAGCATCCCTAGCGCCGACAAACGGTCCAAGATATAGCCCGAGATCATCCGCTGGCAGCTCCTCCGTCACACACTTCAACGGCACAGGGAGCTCTTTCGGGAGCGCATTTTGCTTTTTTCCCCGGAGCTTCGGCTCAAGCTCCGCGCATACTCGCGATATCCTGGCCAATAGAACTTCTCGAACACAGGAGGCAAGTTCATCTCGCGAACGCTTGCTCCCAAGACCTGCGAGTAGCGACGCCAATTGCTCTTGCTTTGCGACTTCAGCTTTCGCCAGATTACGCCCCCTCAAAGCCAGCTCCGACCTCGTCTCAGTCACTTGCTGATACGCATCCTGCTTGGCTATACGGACTTGGTTTCTGGAGTCCAGACCATAATCAAGAGACAACTGGAACTGCGTCATCACCACTCTTGCCGCACAGACCATCTCTCGATATGGGGGCCCATCGGCGCCTCGGTCATTCGGCGCCTGGGAATCGTCCGCGCTCACCGCCCAAACAGGCAGTGCGAGCGCGAAGCTCTGAGAACTTGCCCGGACCCTTACTATTTTAGATTCCAGCTCCTTGAGCGATCCAATGAGCTGGTCGAGCTTGGAGTTCCGCGCGGCAAGCTCCTCGGACCGAGCAAGCAGATGCGAGCGAGCAGCAATAATTTCAAGATCCCACCTAGCCAGCTCCGCCCACGCTATCTTTGTCGCCTCGTCTGCGCTCTCGGAGCATCGAGAGAGCTCATATCGCCCGGTCTCCGAAAGGTGGGTAGTCCCCTTCTCTTTCAACGCCGCGTCAACACCCTCTGCTCTTAAATTGCGAGCGTTGGTGGTTTCCCCGCTAAAGGCAGAAGCCATAAGTGTTGCGAAGGTGGCAAGCAGAACCAGCCATCTTCCCTGCCGAATCGCAAACGCGACGATCAAATTACATCCTCTCCGGCCACTATTCGCCGAACACATCGACTCTCCGAAGCCTAGTTCGGAAAACGAGTATCATTAGACCGACCGACAAGATGACGGATATTAGGGCCACGAATATAGACCACGAGACGCCCAGCTGAGTCGCGAATGGCGCCCCCAGCTGCGCGGCAATATGGGGCAAGCCATTTGCCCAAGCCATCGGCAGAAAGACATGCCAGAGCGAAGCGGCAATCACCAAGGCAAGGCCCCATTGCGAGGCGCTGTACGCTAGATAGGGTCCCAACATCGCCTCGTAAGCTGCGCCAGAGAGTTTCATAATTGAGAGCTCGTCAATTGATGCCGCAAATAGGCTCAAATTGCCGACGAGAAGCGCGGAAATCACGCACAAAGTGACCACAACAAGCAGAAAGAGGCTGAAGACGCCTATGGTAGCGAGCGTCTCTGAAAGCTTAAGCAGAGCGTCGCCCCGGAAAAAGACGTCCAAGACGTTTTGTCGAGACTTGATGTCTTGTATGAGTTGAGCGGTCTCTTTGCGGGACAGTTCGCCTCGATTCATGCTGACGAGAATTACGCCCGGTGAGATACCCTCTGGAACCGCACCAAATGGCTTACGGTCCACGGAAAGCGCGTCGCAGAGCGTGGAGAAGTAGTCATCAAAGGGCTTCCTTGCCGCATTCTTGACTGCCTCCTGAGACTCCAACCATGATGCGAGTTTTTCCAGTGAAGGTTCTGAAGCATCGGGCGAAGTATAGACAGTTAGCTGATCGACGGCGTCGAGCTTCTCCTCGATAATCGCACCAGCTCGCATCACCACGATATGGGCGGAGAGAAGAAGGCCAAAACAAGCCAATGCAAGAGCTCCCAGGAGAAAGCCCACCAAGCTCTTGCGGATATTCCGCCGGCCGTTGTCCAGAAATAGAAGGAAGACCCCGGCAGCTCTAATCAGATTCTGGCG
>JAGHCW010000132.1 GCA_021160245.1 bacterium
AAACGGCTGATCTCAGGCATGCGCGAGATCGCGGCTTAGTGCTGGGAAGACATCTTCCGGCTTTTTGCTTGTTGCCTTGAGATAGAGCGAATCTGGGCAAAGATCGATTTTATCGTCCCAGACAAGCTCGCCAAATGAACCGATCTCAACCTGTTCAAAAGCGAGCCGATCACGCCATAGAGCGAATACGCCTTTGCCGACCAATTCTTCGATGTCCACGACACCGCTCACTGCGTCGTCAAAGACCAATTCGAGGCGATAGCCTGATAATACTCTGACTTTTACGATTTTGACCATTGTCTCTCTCATCCTCTTTCTTACTAAGACCATAACAGGTGTTCTGTGCGGAAGCAAAGGTGGTTCGGGCCTTAAGCTGACTTTGCGAGATTCGTGGGCAGACGCCCCCTTGCGGGTGTGCCCCTGGATTGTAGGTAGTTGATTCGCTGTAAGCTCGACCGCGTTTCAACGCGGTCATATAGATGTCTCTCATTATATTAACGCCCGACTTCCAGTCGGGTGACTTGAGGGCGCGAGGCGCACCTTCCTCACTCCCCGGAATCCCCGATCTGAAGGGCATATAGAGGGAGGTGTCGGCCGGCCCGCATCCCCCGAATGAATTCGGGGGCTATAGCAATAATAGCCTTATGCATCGCCTCGGCTGAAGCCGGGCGATGAGGCAACTCGTGCATGAGGTACCTGGCCCTAGGCTGCGAGCCAGCACCATTTCTAGCGCGACAAAAGCCAAGACCCGAAGCTGCCCATAATCCAGCATGGTACCCTCTCTCGCCCGGCGCTTGACTCGTTTGGGCGTGAAGCTATAATCAAACAGGCTCAAATTGAGTGTTTGAGCGCTCGGTTACAATCACTGTTTTGTGATTTAGATCATATATGGGAGTTAGGAATGGACGGAACAGAGAAACTTATGAAGAAGATGACCGAAGTCGAGGGGATTTCGGGCTTTGAGCAGGGCGTTGCTAATCTCGTTAAGGACGAGCTGAAGGGGACTTGCGAGTATGAGCGAGACAATCTTGGTAGTTTGATCTGCATACACAAGGGAACTACTAATTCGCCCAAGATAATGATGGCGGGTCACATGGACGAGGTCGGGTTCATCGTTCAGCAGGTTACGGACGAGGGATTCGTCAAGTTCCTGCCTGTGGGTGGCTGGTGGCCTGGCAACGTTCTCGCCCAGAAGGTGGCGATCCAGACGCGTAAGGGAAGGGTCGTCGGCGTCGTAGGCTCGCCTGCCATTCACGACATGGACAAGGAGAAGCAAGGCAAGCTTATGAAGCTCAAGGAGCTCTTTATAGATGTCGGGCAGTCGGTTGACTTTGACGTGAAGAAGGAACTCGATATCCGGCCCGGCGACCCGATCACGCCGCTCTGTGATTTTGAGATCATGAGCAATCCCAAGATGTACATGGCGAAGGCCTGGGACAACAGGATAGGCGTTTTGATCATGGCCGAGGCGATGAAGCGGCTCGCTAAGATCAAGCACCCGAACACCGCTTACGGAGTTGGCACGGTTCAGGAGGAAGTGGGCCTGCGAGGCGCCAAGACTGCTGCGGCGTACGTGAAGCCTGACGTCGCGTTTGCGCTGGACGTTTGCACCGCGAAGGACACCGGCGGCAATGGAAAGGGCAGGCCAGAGAAGCCCGGCGCCGGCGTTGGGATTATGGTCTTCGACAATTCTCTTTTGCCCAACACAAAGCTCCGCGATTTCATGATAGCCCTTGCCGAGAAGAAGAAGATCAAGCATTTCCTCGGCGTTCTGGATGGCGGCGGCACGGATGCTGGTAGGATCAATCTGAGCGGAACAGGCATCTTGAGCATGTACATTGGCATAGCGGCTAGGTATATCCACTCTCACGTTTCCGTCATTCATCGCGATGATTTCGAGGCGGCCGTGAGCTTGATGGTTGAGGCGCACAAGGCGCTTGATAAGAAGACGGTGGACAGCCTGAGAACCTTTTAGGAGAGGCACAATGCGAATACAAAAAGCCGTCTTCCCCGCAGCGGGATTGGGGACGAGGTTCTTGCCCGCCACGAAGGCACAACCGAAGGTCATGCTGCCACTTGTGGATAAGCCGATAATCCAATATGTGGTTGAGGAGGCGCGGGATTCGGGCATTGAGCAGATAATTTTCGTGACTGGTCGAGGTCAACGTGCGATTGAGGACCATTTCGACACCTCGTTTGAGCTGGAGCGCGTCCTGGAGAGCAAGATAAAGGAGGCCTCCGATAAGAAAAAGAAGGCCGAGCTGCAGCACATGTTGGACGAGGCGCGAGAGATATCGAATATGTTCAACGTGGCGTATATCAGGCAGAAGGAGGCGAGAGGTCTGGGGCACGCCATTCTTGCTGCGCGCGATGTTATAGGCAACGAGCCGTTCGCGGTGCTGCTTGGCGACGACGTGATCTACAGCAAGACACCTTGCCTGAAACAGATGATCGACTCATATTCGCGCTACAAATGCCCCGTAATCGCGCTTGAGCGCATCCCCAAGGAGAGCATTGGCCGTTTCGGTGTGATTGCGGGCGACTGTGTGGATGACAGGCTTTACAAGCTCTCTGGAATGGTCGAGAAGCCAAAGCCGGAGGACGCACCGTCTGATTTGGCCATCATCGGCAGATACATCCTGACGCCGGAGATATTCGAGATACTCGCGAACCTTCCGCCCGGCAGAAGCGATGAGATACAGCTGACTGACGGTCTCGTCGAGCTCCTTGGCCGACAGGTGATTTACGGCTATGAGTTTGAAGGCAGACGTTACGACGCCGGCGACAAATTGGGCTTTCTGATTGCAACTATGGAATATGGACTCCGCAATCCTGAACTCAGTGACGAGTTCATTGACTACTTGGGCCAGATGGACATCAAGAGCATCTGTGGCAAGGAATTGCCCAAGAAATAAGAAAGGTGGAAATCAAGTGAATGTCGCGAGAATGTGCGCCGCTAGTGCGAAGGCCTTTCCAGAAAAGAAGGCAATTGTCCACAGGGACGTTACACTCGATTTCGCCTCGTTGGATAAGCTGGTTACTCGCTGTGCGAGCGGATTCCACAAGATGGGCATTGGACCAGGGGCTAAAGTAGTTTTGCTTCTGGAGAAAACTCCAGAGCTCGTTATCTCATTCGTGGCGTGCGCAAGGGTTGGGGCAATGGTGGTTCCAATCAACTACCAGCTTCAGCCCGCAACGGTTGAGGAGATTATCCTGAACCATGGCGTTGACGCAATTGTGGCGTCTTGCAGGTTTGAGAGGCTCCTCTCGAAGATGCCTAAGAACCACAAGGCGATGAGCAACTTAGTTCTCTGCCGGGCGGACGAAGAACACCGGGCCGAGGACTGGCTCACTTGGGAGAAATTCCTAGACGATGCGCCGGACGACTTCACGCCGGCTGATGTTGACGACGACGCGCCTTTCTATCTGAACTTCACTTCCGGAACGACGGGCGCGCCTCGTGCGGCGATCACAACTCACACGAATCTATTCTGGAACACATTGGCCTCCGTGGAGACGCTTGGGCTCCGCCACAGCGACGTTCATCTCTGCATGTTTCCCGCATACCTGCATCCCCACGAGATATTCTATCGTGGCATCTATCTCGGCGGAACCTCGGTCGTTGACAACAGCCTCTTCCCAAAATCCGTTGCACGAGCGATAAGTGACAACGGTGTGACTTGCGTCATGGGCGCTGCAACTCTCTACGAGCGGCTCCTGCCATTCGCATCGACGAAGGGGCTCCATTACGAGACGCTCAGGATTGCAGAGAGCGGCGGCATGATTACCCGCGAGACACTCATCAAGCAGTTCGAGGCGGCGTTCGGCATTCCCATCACCCCTGTATGGGGAAGCACAGAGACGGCCGGCATCGCGGTCGCAACTCCGGCGGAGGAGGCGAGGAGAGGCGGCTCGATAGGCAAGACCGCGCTTCACTATGAGATCAAGGTTGTGCGTGAGGATGGCTCTGCCGCTGCCGAAATGGAGATCGGCGAGATGCTCATCTCCGGCAAGGGCGTTGTCTCGGAGTATCACCATATTGCTGACGGCCAGAAGTCGCCGTTTGAGAACGGTTGGTTCAGGACGGGAGACCTCATCAAGCAAGATGAGGACGGCTTCATCTATTACGTTGACCGCAAGGACTCGATGATGAAGGTGGCCGGCATGAAGGTCTTTCCTGCTACCATCGAGCGAGTCTTGAAAGAACACCCAGATATCGCTGATGTATGCGTTATACCCGCCTCCGACAAACTGCGCGGCCAGATGCCGATGGCCGTCGTCGTCACAAGGCCCGGCGCCTCGTTAGCAGCGGACGATCTCCGCGGCTATTGCGCGTCCCGGCTGGCGCCTTATGAGGTACCGAAGCTCTTTGAGTTTAGGGAGGCCATGCCACGAACGGCCGGGGGAAAGGTGCTTCGCGCGGAGTTGCTTGAGCTCTATCGGAAGGACTCGAGCCACGCTGACATCGCCGACCTAAGGGCCCAGATCGACAGGATTGACGTCCAAATCGTGAAGCTCTTGAATGAGCGCGCAAGGTCACTCCTGAATATCCATGACCTGATTGAGGCGCGCGGTGAGAGATCGTTCTCCCCCATGCGAGATGAGGAAGTGATCCAAAACGTCCTCGGCTACAATGCCGGCCCCGCCCACGACGGCACAATCGAGGAGATATTCCGCAGCATCCTCGCCGCGCTGAAGAAGATGTAGCGAGGGGAGTAGGCATTGTGAGTCGATTCGCTCACAGAGTCGGGACAGAATAACGAGCGAAGAGGAGTAGCCGATGTTTACACATCTGCGCATAAAGAACTTCAAGGCGTGGCGCGACACCGGCGATATTCGCCTGGCGCCGCTGACGGTCTTTTTTGGCACTAATAGCTCCGGCAAGAGCAGCATCAGTCAGTTCTTGTTGATGTTGAAGCAAACGGCTCAATCTGCGGACCGGAAGAGAGTATTGATACCTTCGGACAAAGATATGCCGATTAACCTCGGGGGCTACCGTGACATGGTGCATGGCCATGCCGATGATGAACGGATCGCCTTCAGACTGGGATGGGAGCTTCCCACAAGGATGGTGCTCAAAGATGTGCGGTCTGACGAGAAGTTTTCAGGAGACTCAATCAGATTTAGTGCCGAAATCGGTCTGCCAGCAGGCAAGCGGGAGGATGTTGTCATCCACAGTATGCAATATGAACTCGGCAATTTGTCTGAGAAGGGCCTTGAACTCGGCATGAAGTTGAAGACTTCGAAAAGCCCCGGAAAGGACCAATATGAGCTGGTGCATTCAGGCTACAATCCGGTTCGAAAGGAAGGTAGAGTTTGGCCGTTGCCATCTCCCATTCACTTCTACGGGTTCCCCGCGGAAGTAATGGCCTATTATCAAAATGCAGGATTCGTGGGGGACCTGGCGTTTGCGCTCGAGCAGCGTTTGCGGCTCATGTCCTACCTAGGGCCCCTTAGAGATTATCCACGCCGGCAATACCCATATATGGGCGAGACACCGGAGGATGTAGGCAGGCAAGGAGAGCAATCCATTTCAGCGATTCTGGCGGCGCGCGAGCGATTCATCAGGCCAGGCAAGTATAAATCCCGAAAGTCCTTTCAGGTTCTCATTGCCAGCTGGCTGGAGAACATGGGTCTAATTGGGAGCTTTGATGTCAAACCAATTGTGCCTGACGGACGTCTGTATGAAGTCGTCGTCAAGACGCCAATGACCGAAGCACACGTGAACCTTACTGACGTCGGTTTCGGGGTCTCTCAAGTATTGCCCGTTCTGGTTCAGTGCTTCTATGCGCCTTCGGATTCGGTAATCATAATGGAGCAGCCTGAGCTTCATCTTCATCCGTCTGTTCAGGCTTCGCTTGCGGACCTGTTCATTGAGACTATTCAGGCCCGGGAAAATGGGAAAGACCGCAACATCCAGCTTCTGGTCGAAAGCCACTCTGAACATTTCCTCATCCGCCTACAGCGTCGAATTGCCGAGGGAAACATCTCTCGTGAAAAGGTAGCGATTTACTTCTGCAAACCTACTCGTTTAGGAGCGGAGATGAAGACCTTGGAGTTGGATGTTCTCGGCAATATCACCAACTGGCCGAAGGACTTCTTCGGCGACCGGTTTACGGATATGGCCGAAATGACGAAGGCTGGGGCTGCACGGCGAATGGCGGGGAATGGATGATCTCCTCATTTTCGCTGTGTGCGGTTGATACGAATGTCCCAATCACTGCAAATGGAATGTCGGATGCAACCGACGCGTGTCTGATAGAGTGTGTAAAAGCCTTACAGAGAATCAAAGAAAGGGGTCGGATTCTCTTGGACTATAGCCGTCTGATCTTAGGCGAGTACGAGCATAAGCTCTCCCCTTCCGGTCAGCCCGGGCTTGGTGATGAGTTCTTGCTCTGGATATACCAGAACCAAGGGACAGGTCGCTGCGTTTTCGTGACAATCACGCCGAAGTCAGGCTGTTCCTACAACGGTATTGCATACGACTTCGTGGAGTTCCCCAACCACCCAGGATTACACGACTTCGACCTCTCTGACCGGAAGTTCGTCGCCGTTGCGCTCGCTCATCCTGAGCGTCCACCGATTCTAAATGCAACGGACACAGACTGGTTGATAGCTGAGGAGCCGCTGGCAAGACACGGAATCAAGGTCGAGTTCCTTTGCCCGGAAATCAAGGATGTGCTTGAAGGCAAACTCAAAAAAACCGCTAATGGCTGATTTCTTTAAGTTTCCTCATACTCCGCATTTGGTCTGGCTGGGCGCCGAGTCGCCCCGCGAGGACAAAGTTCTTTCGCCTCGGGATGTTGAGTCGTTTCTTGAGGGCGAGGTTCTGGTTGAGGAGAAGGTGGACGGGGCCAACATTGGGCTGTCTATTGGTCCGGATGGCGACGTTCGGGTCCAGAACCGGGGGAGCTATCTTCGTGGCAAGGCGCATCGTCAGTTCGGCCCGCTATGGCCGTGGATCGATGCACGCCGGGCTGCGTTGACCGAGGCGCTCGAGCCCGGACTCATCCTATTTGGCGAATGGTGCTACGCCCAGCATTCAATCCACTACGATCAGCTGCCTGACTGGTTTCTTGCCTTCGATGTTTATGATACGAAATCTCGCGAGTTCTGGAGCACGGCCCGGAGAAACCACTTTGTGGATTCGCTTAAGGTGCGCCGAGTCCCTGCGGTGACCGAAGGCACATTCACATTATCAGAACTCGTTGGACTGTTGGGTGAATCCCGCCTAACCAGAGGCCCCATGGAAGGAATCTATTTACGGAGGGAAGACGGTGATCGTCTGCTCGCCCGGGCGAAGATCGTCCGTGCTGAGTTTGTACAGAACATCGGCGAGCATTGGTCGAAGAGCGCATTCCAGAGGAATGCCCTCCGCAAAGCCACCGTCGCGGCTGCGGTTTGATTCTCCCCAGAAGATTGCTGCTCACGAGCGCCATTATTCAAGCTGCGCGCTGCCTCTTTGGAGCCAAAAGCGGCGCTATCTAAACAGCCCGTGGCGGGCGAAGGTCGCGGCCGTTCGCAGTAGCCAGAGGGGGCTTAGGATGATGTTCGAATAGGCCTGATTCGCGAGCGGGCAGAAGCACTCGCCTCGTCGTATCGAGCGCCTCACCTCGTCAGCCTGCTTTGAATGCCACACGTTGAAGAACCGATAATCAGCATCTCTAATGTTGCCGAGCAATGCGTCGCCAGCCATCGTGCAGCATGGCCAGAGATTGCCATAAGGGTCAAGGTGTGCGTTCGAGATGCCGGCGTAACACGGGATTACCTGTCTCTGCTCACGAAGTGTCTTGATGGCCAGGTCGTAATAGACGAGGCGCATCGACTCGAGGACGCGAGTATAGAGCCGCTTGCCACGAAGGCTCTCTATGGTTCTTCTTCTGAATTTTTGAATTGCCCGTTCGTAGTCCTGATGAGATGGAGTGATACTTGTGTGGTGATTTGCAAATTCGGTCCTCTGCTCTGCGAGCTCGTTGCGATAGCTCTCAACGCCCAGCGAGTGAACGAACGACGCGATCTCGTCTATGCTCTGCGCGTTGAGGCGGGAGATGACGGTTCCGACTTCGAGGTGGAAGTTGGGGCGCGTGTCGGATAGCGGGCGCAGTTTCTCGATCGTCTCGATGACTTTGTCGAAGTTTCCAGGGACGCCTCTTATCTCGTCGTGCTGCTTGTGAAGGCCATCAAGCGAGGGCTTGACCGAGAGCTTTGTGCCCGGCGCGAGCTCGTCAATCCGGTCGAGCATTCTGACGACATCGCGCTCAATGCGGTCGGGCATTAGGGCGTTCGTCGGGATATGGACTATCTTGGGGCGAAGATGTCTGATGGCAAGATCAACTATCTGCACAAGGTCGTCGCGCAGAAATGGCTCGCCGCCGCTTATGTTGAAGAAGACGATTGGTCCCATGCTCTTGAATACATTCTCGATCTCATCGAGCTTCAGTTCGTCGTCGGCGAGCTCGGGGCGATCACGGTAAAGCTGCCATATCAGACAGGTCTTGCACCTTGACTGACAGCGATTCGTGACCGAGAACGTGAGCGTGATCGGCAGTTTCGGTCTCTGCAAGCCTATCCTGGCAAGGTGAAAGGTGATCGCCTTTTTGATATTACTTAAAAGGCTATTTTTAGGCTGATTCACGAGATGCCTTCCCGCACCTTAGCGACAGCTCTTGCCGCCCATCGCATGCTCTAGCTGGGCAAGCGCGCTGAGGTAGTCATAGGTCGCGTTGATGTGCTCAATCTGGGCCGCGATGTGGTCATTCTCAGCCGCGATGAGGTCTTTGTTCGTAATCAGGCCCTCGCGATAATTCAATCGAGCCAGCTCCAGCTGTTCACTCGCCACACCCTCAGCTCGCTCGAGATACGCCACCTCATCCGAGAGCATCTTGAGGTTCCTGACGATTTCCCTAATCGACAACTCCACCTGCCTCTTTAAGTCCTCGAGGCTTCTCCCCAACTGGCGCGAGGCGATCCGGGATTGGATATATGACTCGCCGGATGTTCTATCAAGGAAATCGTGCTCAAAGCTCAAGGCAAACTCCCAAACTCGCTCTGTGATGTCCAGCGACTCGTGGAACTTGTCGTCCGTCTCTTTCATAGTGAACTTGCCCTCTGCCGCAAGCGACGGGAGTGTGCTGTCCTTCGCGGTCTTCTCGTATAGCTTGTATCTTCTAAGTGTCACGCGCATCGCGCGCATATCTGGCCTCTCCCTGAAGGCAATCTCCACATATTCCTGCGGCTCCCTGCTGAGAGGCTTCCGCCTCCGATCAAAGAGCGGCTCTATCCGGGCGCCAACATCAAGGCCGATGAGAGAAACAAGGGCGTCAATCCTGCTATCCACATCCTTTCTGGAATTACTCAGATAGCGCTGACGATTTATGAACTGCAGCTCTGCCCTGGAATGTTCGAGGCGCGACGATAGCCCTTCCGTGAGTCGAAGCTCGGCGATCGATAGGTCGATCTTTGAAGCGGCGAGCGATGATTGCATCACTTTCACATGCTCCTCCGCGCGCAGAAGTGCATAAAAGGCCTGCTTCACAGAGAGCGAAAGGTCGAGAATGCTCTCCTCAAGGTCCAACTTCGCAGTCTCAACTCCCAATCCAGCCTGCCTCAGCCCAGCGGTCGCAATCTCCTGCCCGGCGCCCCTCAGCAGTTGCTGCGACAGAGAGAAGCCGAGGCTTGTGCCAAACTCCGATTTCCCTGCTCCGGAGTAGTAGGAACTGTAGATGTCATCGCGGTAATCGGACGTGTGCTCCGTCCAGCCGAGGCCTCCGGCTACGCCAAATTCGCCTCCATATTTGTGCTTCAGCGAAAAGGCGAGGCCCGCATTATTGCCATAGTCCTGAACGAGATGGGAATTGTAGATTGACACGAGATATGTCGCCTCAAGCGATGGGAGAAACATATCCGCCTCAATCAACAAGGCCGAGTCGGCAATCGCGACAGAGTCCTCTTGATTCTTTATGCCGAGATTCCTTTCGAGCGAGATGTTGATGCAGTCCTTGAGTGTAAGCTTGAGCGTGCCGGCTGAGGCCGGTTTCGCAGGATAGAGCGGGCTGGCAAAGCTCGTTTCGGCCTGCGCGGATGAGACCATGATGAGGCACGCTATGAAGCACACCGCAAGCAGCCCCACTCCTGCAAAAAGAAAGGCGGACATGCTTCCCACGCCCGCCTTCCACATTGAAATCTGCAAAACTCTTCTACTCGAGCACCCATTCAACCTGTGCGATTGAGCTTATCAGGTTGAAACTATCCGCATCGGAGACCGCCACAAACCACTTGTATTGGCCTGGGCCGAATGCGCGAAGGTTGTTGTTGAAGAGGATCATCGGGCAGACATCCGCATGTCTCGGCAGCACATAGTCGTCAAAGAACGGCGCCAATTCCGGCGCGAGGTCCTGACCAAACGCCAGTGTGCCATCCGGAGCCTGAAGAGCCACATAGAGATCAACGGTCTTTGTAAGGCCGTCATTTCTAAGTCTGGCGCTTAGTACCTGCATCGCCCCATGATCATAAATCGGATACGTGTTGTTGAGCGAGAGTTCCAGCTCTGGCCTGAGGTCAATTGTCGTAACCAGAGGAACCGATGCCAAGAGGTTCTCGCCCTCCAAATGCCTCGTCAGAACCGCGCGCCACATATATTCGCCCGGCATAATGGACGAGGGAACCTGAATGTCCGCGAGCGGTATATTGTGAACCGAAAGGCCGGCTGGCATGTCGAAATTGGTCAAGTATGGACTCGGTTCGCCGGTGAAGCTCGGGAAGAAGACCACATCACCCGTCGGAAGGATGATGCTAATGTAAAGGTCAAGCCCTCGCACGGTCTCTCCCTTGTTGCGACCAGAGATCGAGACTCTCATGTTATCACCCGAATAGAACATGTCAGCGTTGCACGCAAGCCCAACTGAGAGCAGTGAAGGCTCAACACCGATACCAGTCAAAGCGACCTCAATTTCCGGCCTGTCAGGATCGTTTGATTCTATCGTCAGCGTCGCAGAAGTAACTCCGATCTCGGTAGGTCCGAAGACCACAGGAGCGAAAGAAGTCAGCCCTGGATTAATCGTAAATGGTGTCGTCGAACTGCAATCAAACGCGACTCCGTCAACATCCAACGATACAACAGTCAGCGGCGCCTCGCCCTGGTTGGTGATGAAGAGCTGCCAGAACTTGCTGGCTCCGATCTGAACTTCACCAAAGTTATAGGATTCGGCTGAGAGCGCTATCTCAGGATAGAGCATTCTGTACTGCGTCGTCGTGTCGGCCGAGGCCGGCGGCTGCTCAATGTTCCCCGCAGCATCTGTCGCTATCGAGTAGAACTCGTAGTATCCCTCACCGTTCGCTGCTTCGAACTGGAATAGGCCAGTCTGACCCCCGATGGGCTCGCCTACTTCCGCCCAATCAGTCCAATCGCCACCCAGTGTCGCCGAATAGCGATACCAAAGCGAGATTGACGCAATCGGACTGAGAATGTCCGTCGCATTTGCGCCAACAGTGAAGATCGCTCCGTTGACCTCGTCAGGCGATACTGCCGTGGAGTATGGAGACATGGTGTCATAGGCGATCGATGTGTCAGGCGCGGCAGGTATGGTCTCCCTATTCCCAAACTTGTCCTCCGCAACCGTATAGAAGTCGTAGTCGCCGTCGCCCTCTATCGGCACGAATTCGAACACACCGACCGTAGATTCTGTCGCCAGAAGCCCAGTGTCCTTATACGCTCCGCCACCTACTCGATACCAAAGCCGAACCGATGCGATACCCACACCTCGGTCGGAGGCCTCATAAGGCAGCGGAATCGGGGATTGGTTTGAATACGCGACATCAGATGAAACTGATGACTTCGGCGCAACGTTGTCGAATGTTGAAATGGCGGAAACAGTAGCGCCAGTTGTCGGCTCCGGCTCGCTGTTGCCGCAGTAATCGGTCGCAACCGTCCAGAACGAATACGTTCCAACGTCATCCGGTGGCAGGAAGTCAATTGTCCCTGATTCGGTGTGCGCAATGTGTCCGGACTTAGTCCAGTCGCGATCCCCAAAGCGATACCATAAGCAGACATTCTCAACTCCGCTCTTCGCATCCCATGCGGTGAAGAAGACCGGTATGGTATCACCCGTAATCATCTCGGGTGAGCTAACGGTCGAGATCGGAACGGTAATATCATAATAAGTCGTGGTGTCAGGCGATGTCGGATCAAGCTCCGTCCAACCCGCATTGTCCGTTGAGAGCGTGTAAAACTCGTATTCGCCCTCACCGTCCGGCGCGTTGAACTCGAAGACGCCCCAAGAATCAAAGGAGATCATCTCAGCGCTCTTGTACTCGCCGCCATCGAAGCGATAGAACAGCGTAACCTGCGATACACCCGAAGCATCGTCACGGGCCTCATATCTGATATTCAGCGGCAATTCAGTTGCATAAGGCGCAGACCAGCAAGTCGAAGCCGGCCTCTCTCCATCATATATGCAGCTGCCATCCGGCACATCTGGCACATACTCCTCATTCCCGGCGGTATCAATCGCATGAGAATAGAAGTCATAGCGTCCAAAACCGTCGGCCAGTACGAACGTGAATGTCCCGCTCGTGGCATTGACAGATAAACCTGTGTTTGCCCAGTCGCCACGCCCATATCGATACCACAACCAGACCGAATCAACGCCAGAGAAGTTGTCCGCCGCTAGGAAGTCAATCGCGATGGTTGCGTTCGTCGAGGACTCCGGCACAGTGGCTATCGAAACTGGTCGCGCCATGTCAAACACAGTCGAGGCGTCCTCTATCGCGGGCACAGCTTCGGTGTTACCAGCAAGGTCTCTACCTATTGTATAGAACCTGTAGGTTCCGCCAGCTATCTCCGGCTCATATATGAAGCTGCCGGAATTAACGCCATGCTTCTCGTCCACCTTCTGCCACGCCCAGATATCAAACTGGACCCAGAGCTCAACGACTGCAAGTCCCGTGCCAACATCATTCCCCTCAAAATGAACGTCAATTGGGGAGGATGTAGTCCACGTCGGAGCGGATGCCGTCGTGTTCGGAGCTACCGTATCGACGAATGAGATACTGCACGGAGCAGTCTCTGCGCTGGGCTCGTCCTGAACATTGCCTGCAGCGTCCGTGGCCACAGTGTAAAATGCATATTGGCCATCGCCTTCGGGTGGCAAGAAGGAGAACACACCGAAGTTTTCACCCGGACCTGATACATTGATGCTCTCTTCCCATCCCAGCCAGTCCGTCCATCCTAGCTCTTTATACTTGTACCAAAGCCTAACTGATGCGAGGTCCGAGCCCGTCCCGTCAGCCGCGAATTGGATGTTCACAGGCTGCTGGTTATACGTCGCGTCGCTTGTGCATCCGGAAGTCGGGAGCACGACATCATAAGGGACACTCGTGGGCAACTTGGCCGTCCAATCTTCCTCATTGCCGGCCATGTCGATTCCAACCGTATAGAAATCGTATGTGCCCGGGCCCTCGGTCGGAATGAAATTGAACCATCCCGCTTCCGCATTATGGGAAAGCCCTGTGCTCATCCAAACGCTGGCGTTGAACCTGTAATAGAGAACTACCGTATCGATCGGCGCCCCCGTCAGAACCGACGGCTCAACACATTCGAACGACAGTGAAATCGGCAGCGAATTCACACCCGTCGGTCCCGAGAGAATTGTCAGCGGAGCCGTCGAATCAAAGAGCGTTCCAGAATCGCCATTCACAGGCGCCGGAACAGCCTCAATAAAGCCCGCATTGTCCGTCGCGACCGTGTAGAAATAGTAAACACCCTCACCAGAAATCGGTATGTAGTCGAATCTGCCAGAAGCCTCCGAACTCGTCAGCCCAGTAGCGCCCCATGCCCCGGCCTCTCCGAACTTGACATAAAGGTCAACGCTCGCGATGCCGGATGAGTTATCAGTTGCAACGAAATAGACGGGGAATGGACCCAAGTTCGTGTAGGTCTCGGAAGATGCAACCGATTCTGGCGCTGATATGTCATAAGTGGTCTTGCTATCGATCGAATCGCCCTGACCAGGAGCCGGCTCCAGATTGCCGGCGTTGTCCTTCGCTATGGTATAGAAGGAATATGCGCCCTCGAGGCCTCCTGGGGGATCGAAGGAGATTGAGCCGACAGCGGCCGATCCGTAACCGCCCGTGTATTCTGCAAACATGCCCGAATCGAGCTTGAACCAAAGCGCTACCTGGGCAAGACCGGATGGGCCTGTATCCCCAGCCGTGTAGTCAACCTGTATCGGCAGCGCTGTCACAATTGCCTCTGATGTACAGGCCGATGTCGGGAGACTCCTATCGTAGATCGTGTTGACGACAGTCGATGGAGGCGCGATCTCTACGTTGCCCGCGATGTCGGTCGTCCGCGTGTAGAAGCCATAGGTTCCCTCAACGTCATCCGGCTCAAACATGAACTCGCCGGATGGTCCGATAACTGGCTCTCCGAATTGCTCAAAAGCTCCGCCATCGAGATTGTAATAAAGGGCAGTGCTCAAGTCGCCTGAGAGATTGTCATCCGCTGAGAATGTAATGCCTATCGGCAGCGATGTAGCGTACTCCGGAGCATCAACCGTCGAGGTCGGCGCCGTAACGTCAAACACCACTGAGGCGTCCGCATAGCCCGGCCTGGCCTCGCGATTGTCGCAGTTATCGACAGAAACCGTATAGAAATGGTAGAAGCCCTCGCCGAATGGGAGGTCCACCAATATCGTTCCCGAGGTGCCAATATAAGCGCCGTAAAGTTCATAAGGACCGTTGTCAACGCTGATTAAGAGCTCCGTGCTCGCAACGCCAGCTGTGGCATCAGTCGCAATCCATTGGACTTCGCCAATCGGCTCACGAACCAGCTCT
>JAGHCW010000055.1 GCA_021160245.1 bacterium
AACATGCAGTCCGCCGGCGGGACGCCAAGCCTCTTGCACGTTACGTGATAGACCTCCGGGTCCGGCTTCTTGACGCCAACCTCAAAAGAGAACACGGCTGTGTCCGCAAGCGCCGCGAGCGATGTCTCGCCCCAGAAATCTCGGTCCTCCCATGAGCAATTCGTAAGAAGGGCAAGTTTCAGCCCAGCCCGCTTGAGCCTCATAAACGTCTCCTCCGCGTCCGGCCTAGGCGCCATCAACTTCCGCGTGAACTCCCGCCTCATCTCAATTGCCTCGGCCAATCGCGACTCATCAGGCGGCGCGCCTCCGAGCTTCTTGCATAGGTGCGATATGTAGTGCTCGGCGTCGGGAAAGACCCCCGTAACCCTTTCGGCGTAAGTCTCAGTCCAAATGGTCTGAAACAACTCGGTCGGAACCTCCAGCGCCGAGGACATCCGAGCCAGAAGCTCCCTCTGCGATTCCCACGGGAAAAGGTCAATCAGTGTGCCATAGAGGTCGAATATGACTGCCTTTATTTTCGACAAGAATGAGCTCCTTATTCTAAGCGAGATTTGGATAGATTATCGCGCCAACTTCCTAACCGAGTCGAGCAAAGATGACAACCCCAGCACGTCATTCATCGAATAGACCCCGCGCTCAGCATCCACGATGAACCTCGCTGCCAAAAGGGCGCCCGCGGCGAATGTGCCTCTCCTCTCTACGTTGTGAACGATCTCCATTCGCTCTCCCTGCCCAGCAAATAGAAGGGAATGCTCGCCCACTATCTCCCCAGCTCGAATCGAGTGAATCCCGATCTCGCCCATCGAACGGGATATATCCCCCCCGTGCCGACCATATACTGCCACATCGCCCAATTCAACGCATCGAGACTGAGCCAGGCTCCGCGCCAGCCTCAAGGCGCTGCCGCTCGGGGAATCCTTCTTGCCTCTGTGATGCGACTCAGCAATCTCCACGTCATAGTCTGAAAACACCGCTCCGAGAAGCTCAGCCAGAACGAAAAAGACGTTCATTCCCCTGCTCATGTTCGGCGACAAGACGCATCGCGCTTCATCCCGCCGGCTCATGATCTCATCAATCTGCGAAGCGGAGAAGCCCGTCGTGCCGATAACGATCGCCTTCCCGTGCGTGCAGGCAAGGCGGAAATGCTCAAGCGAGGCGCCGGGCGTCGTGAAGTCCACGATGACGTCAGCGTCGGTAATGGCGGATGACAGGTCGGCAAGAAGCGGAGTATGGGCAAGTCCCGGGATGCCCGTCGCGTCGGAAAGGGGGCTGCCAATCATGTCATGGTCGGGCTTTTCTGAGGCGCCGACGATCTCAAAGTCATCGCTGGATACGGCTGCTGAAAGCACCTCAAGCCCCATTCGGCCACAGGCGCCGGGAACTAAGAGTCGGATTATGCTCATCACTCTTGCTCCCTGAGAACCTCACGAGCCTTCATATATCGAGCCAGCGCGTCCCTCCAAGTCGGCATCTTGAAACCTATCTCCCGATTGAGCTTCTCGTTATCAAGGGGCGAATACGCCGGGCGCGCCGCCGCTCTGCCAAGCTCCTCGCTTGATAACCGTGAGACCTTGACATCCAAAATACCAGCGGCCTCCAGTATGCCCTTTGCGAACTCAAACCAAGAGCAGCAGCCGCTGTTTGTGCAGTGAAATGTTCCGGTTTCGTCTGAGGCCAAAAGCCGGGCCAACCCCTCAGAGAGGTCCACAGCGAACGTGGGGCTGCCAACCTGATCGTCAACCACGCGGAGGTCGCCCACCTTAGCCTGCCTCAAGATCGCCTCGACAAAATTCTTGCCATGAACTCCAAAAAGCCAGGCCGTTCTCACTATGAGGTGACGTTCGGAATACTCTCGAGTATAGAGCTCTCCCACAAGCTTCGATCTGGCATAGACGCAGAGGGGATTTGTGGGATCGCTCTCCTGATACGAGGCGCCTTTCGTTCCGTCAAATACGAAATCGGTCCCGATGTATATATAGCGAGCGCCGACGGCATCCGCAGCCTGCGCAGCGTTCTTGGCACCCTCGGCGTTCACCTCGTAAGCAATGTGGGCAGCATTCTCCGCGCCATCCACGTTAGTATAACCGACGCAATTGACCACCTCGCTGGGCGATATGTCCCGAATGAACCGCTGCGTCGCGCGATGGTCGGTGATGTCCAGCTCATCAATGTCCGCCTCAAACAGCTGATAATGCGGGCGAAGCCGAGCGCACAAGTCCGTGCCCAACATGCCCTTGTGTCCCAAAACCAAAACTTTTCTCAATGCATCTTCCCTCTTTGTGTTACACATCCGAAGTCCAAATGTAACCAACCAAGCCCCGTCCCGTCAACGCGGAAAGAACCACGAATGGACACGAATAAATACGAATGAAGGAGAGGGAGTCAGCGCGTCGGCGAGCTCCATCCTCTAGCACCGGCGCCGCGTCTATCGGACTGCCACATACTCCGCATAGGAAAGAGACTCGGGGACGGCCAGGCCATCCTCCAGAAGTCCTTGAACGTGCATCTCAATCGCCTCGTGCATATTCAGTTCGACCTCATCCCGTGTTGCGCCCGTGGCGACGCAGCCCGGCAGATCGGGAGAATATGCCGAGTAGTTGTTTTTCGCTTTCTCAATTACCACAAGAAAACGTCGCATTTTAGCTCCTCTTCAGCCCTGCTTGCTTGAATATGCTGTTAAGCGTGCCTGGCGCCAGATTATCATTCGGATGACCCGCGACTGTTACTCTCTCGAGCCTCACGGGGTGCTTATATTGCCTGTGGCTGCCCTTTGTAACAACGAGGCGCCATCCATCGCGCTCAAGCAATCGAATCACTTCTCTTACTTGCATCTTCTCTCAGCAGTCTTGCCGCAACTCTTAAATATAGCTTAACGACTTTGACCAGACAGTCAATCAAGTCCAGATTGAATGTGAGCGCTTAAAGGCCATCGATCTTCCTCAGCAGCTCATCCGCCTTCTTCACGTAGCCCTTCATGCCCTTCGCCTCGGCGAGACTCTTGTCCTGGTAGGCACAATCGGTAGCCTTGGGCCGACCTCACGCTTGGCAGCTCCGCTACAAGCTCACCAGCTCCACATCCATGCGTTCTTTTACTGCATGGTCTGCTGAGAGAAACCGGTCGATATCGTCCAGCACGCTCGCATGGAAATAGCGCTCTCCACATTCCGGGCAGACCTCGGCCTCAATGTTCTCAACAATAAACAGCTTGCCGTTGAGCCAATGCTGCTTTTTCACCTTTTTGATGATTGTTTTCCCGTCACAGAACTCGCAATTCATAAGTCACCTGGTTCGTCAAGAGAAGCGAAGAGCATTCATTAGAGGAGCCTCAAGAACTCCTCAACAGTCAGACCTGAGGCCCGGATAAGCGCCCGCAACGTCCCAACTGACAGCTCCTTGTGCTGTGGGATGGATAGATTCACCCTGATCCCGGGCTTCACCATCACTATATGACTGCCCACCTGCCCCAAGTGATGCCAGCCGGATTTCCGAAACGCTTTGACTGCATCTTTCCCGGAGATGTTGCCTAGCCTGGCCATTCGGCTAGACCGACACCACTATCGGTTGGCTATCGGGCCCCCGGGGCATTGCCGCGGCAGCCTTCTGGTCTTCCGCCCAAAGCCAGGCTGTGATCGCCTCTTTGATGTTCTCCAACGCCTCCTTCTCGTCCTTGCCCTGTGAGACACAACCGGGAAGGGCGGGGCATTCAGCCACAATCCAGCCGTCTTCGGCTTCCTCAAGTCTCACGTGAAAAATCATCGGCACCTCCTCCCATCAGAACAACATCGCTAGTAAGTGCTTCGAAATGTAACGTAACAAGCCCACTAACGTCAACAAAGAGAAAGGAACCACAAAGGCTCGAGAGGGTAAGTAAACAGGCTGCCGCATTGTTGTCGATTCGCGTCTATTGCCTAGACAAAGGCGGCCCCTCACCTTTCCGGTTAGCGTCATACCGGGATTGTGCAATAGGCACTTGCCAGAAGTTAAGCAGCAACTTGATTTGCTTTTTTGAGGAGCTCAACCGCTTCATCGCAATGATCGCGGGCAACCTGCAGAACACGCGCTTATGAGGGATGATGCTTGATCTGTTCAAAGTCTTCGCGCGCAAATCAGCCCAATAAGCTCCAGCCGAATCTTCCGTGCGTCAGAGCCTGCCTTGAAATCTGGCGTGAATGGCGAGGTCAGCATTACTAAATGGGCTCTCCATGGATCTTCAGGATATACAGCAACATGGAATCACTACGTAGCACGATAGCCCTCAGCTGCTCATCGCTTAGACCCGCTCCTAAATCATGGACACGCTGGAATAGGTCAAACAGTATTGAATACATACGAGAGTCGTGCTGTACGAACTTGCGCAGAGGCTTATGATCTATGTTCCTGCAGACATAAGAGAACCTCGCCGGACGTGTAGGTTTGCCTTTGTGCAGATAATCGTTTTTCGCTTCTGGTATCCAGTCAAGCACTTGTTCATCCGGTGCCAGACGCCTAAGAAGGTGGTCCCAGAATTCACGCAGAGATACGAGAACATGACGTGCCCGGTCAGAGCTGCCCGTTCTCATAGCCTCGTGCGCTCCGACAAATGGCCGCGTAAGCGCCGGATCAACTTCCTTTAAGAGCTCAATACAGGACGAGCTCTCTTGCGTTGCTTCGTCTATGACACTTGCTTCCTCGGGCTTCGGCTCGATTTGCTCAGCCGGTATTTTCGATATTACATGAGCTGTGAGAAATACCTCACGACTAGCTCCGGACACTGCGTATTCTGGCAATTTGAGGAAGTCCTGAATCCCCAAGCTCGGACCGAACAGCTTGCTGAAGCTCGCCGTAAAGTCCGCTACGGTGCTCTTGAGATCCGGCATGGGATAATTGAGTTTCGGGAGTGACTTCGCAATTGAGTCGAAAGCATAGCCGGACAGCATATTCTCCGAAACGGCGAGTTGTCGCTTGATGTAGTCAGTGTTTAGTCTGGCTGCGGCCTTAAGAAATTCGATATTGGCCTTAGATCGGTGACTGCCGAGCCACCAAGACC
>JAGHCW010000033.1 GCA_021160245.1 bacterium
GGCTTAGGGGGCGTCTGGACTGCACGGGCCTTCCGAGTCGCTGCCGGTGGGGCTGGGGAAGATGACAGGATGTTCGCGCCATCAACGGACTTCTGCAGAGACGAGAGCTTCTTAAGTAGGGTCTCGACCGAGACCACGTCTTCTATGTGGCAAAGTCCGAGGGCCGCAACCTCAAAGGCGACCCTG
The DNA here is from genome assembly GCA_021160245.1 of bacterium. Lineage (GTDB taxonomy): Bacteria > B130-G9 > B130-G9 > B130-G9 > B130-G9 > JAGHCW01. The sequence continues at coordinate 187 of JAGHCW010000033.1, forward strand.
GGCATCGACGAGCGAGCCATGTCGTTCTCGACCGGCAGGAGCCTGTTGAGATACTGCAGCAGCCTGTTCTTTCCGATTGCGTCCGCCTGCTTCCGCACGCGCCGCGCCTCGTCCTTCGTCAGCTGAACGACGCTGGATACGTCATCCTTTCCGACGGAAAGCAGAAGCAGCATCTTGTGTAAGTAGGCAACAAGCTCGGAGAAGAAGTTCCGGAAGTTAACGCCCTGTTGAAAGAGCTCATCGACACCCCGTATGACCCGTGTGGGGTCACGGTCAATGAGGGAGTCAACCAGATCGGACAGAAAAGCCGTGTCGGTTACGCTTAGAAGCTCTGAGACATCTCGCTCCGTAAGCCTGCCGGTCGTCATCGAGCGGGCCTGATCGAGTATGCTCTGGGCATCCCGCATTGACCCGCTCGCCTTGTCGCAAATAAACAAGAGGGCATCGTCATCAATATCGATGCCCTCTTTCTGAGCTATTTTCTTGAGGCTCTTCACCATCGCGTCACGACCCACACGGCGAAAATTGAACCGCTGGCAGCGTGATAGTATCGTGGCCGGAATACGCTCAGGGGCCGTGGTCGCAAAGATGAACTTTATGTGTGGGGGCGGCTCCTCAAGCGTCTTTAGCAGCGCATTGAACGCCGACGTCGTGAGCATGTGAACCTCGTCAATGATATAGACCTTGTAGCGGTCTCGCGTCGGCGCGTACTTGGCATTCTCCCGAAGCAGACGGATGTCCTCAACGCTGTTGTTTGAGGCGCCGTCGATCTCGATCACGTCGAGGCAGTTGTTGCTGGCGATTTCGAGGCAGGCGTGGCACTTGCAGCACGGGGTCGGCGTCGGCCCGTCAACGCAGTTTAGCGCCTTGGCGAGTATCCTGGCCGTCGATGTCTTACCCACGCCTCGCGGGCCACAGAGCAGGAAGGCGTGTGCTATCTTGCCCTGGTGGATGGCGTTTGCCAGCGTCTTGGCAATGTGTTCCTGGCCAACGAGCTCCTCAAAGGTCGCTGGGCGCCATTTTCTGGCGATTACAAGGTACTCAGACATTGATCAACTCCTGTGTCCTGAACAACGCGCTATCGTAATCTGCCGCTATAGGCCTATCTACTGAAGCGTGAACGAGGCGGTATCGCTCGCAAGTATAGCGCTGGCGCCGTCTGTGTAAGTGATGCCCCATGTGTAGGCGCCCTTCTGCATGAACATCGTATCGAGGTGCGAATTATGTAGATGATAGCCTTCAAGCGTGAGATCGGCATTCAGCGTCAGCGGTATAGGAAATGAGTCAGTGTTTCCCGTCCACCAATAGACCTTCGTTCCATTTGGCCACTGGAGGGTGATATAAAACGTCCCATGCACGTCAGTTGTGCCTCGGTTGTACACGTTTGCATAAACGTCGAGCGATTCTCCGGACGCGTAGGTGCTTTTGTCCGTATAGATGTTAACTTCAATATCAGTTGAAACTTCTCGCTCCATATATGAGAGCCCGTCGAGGGTTGCTGCCCACACGTTTCCATTCGAATCAAAGCCGACACCTCGGACGGCCGTGCTTCCAATGCCATCCGCAACAACGTTGTCCCACACAGTCCATGTGTCGTTCTGGAACATGAATAGCCCCTCGCCGTCTGTCGAAATCCATACGCTTCCATCAGGATGCTGTGCGATGTTTCCTGGTCGGCCCGAAAAGTCGCTGTTGAGCTCATTGTACGTCGTCCAGCTCGTGCCATCAAGGACGCTCACGGCCTCGCCGTCGTAAGCCGCAAACCAAACTCTTTGGGCCCCATCGATCATCACGTCGTATATGTCGTGACCTGCGATCTGACAGTTTGCCGGAGAATACAAAGTCCAGCTTCCGCCCCTAAGGACTGCTGCACCTTCATCACTTGTGCCCACCCAGATATCGCCATTGGGCGCCGCCGCGATGGCGCGGATGTCGTTGGTCGCAAGCGAGCTATTGTCCTTCGTGTAGTTCGTGAAGTTAGTCCCATCAAACTCGGATACGCCCGCAGACGTGGCCAGCCAGATGGTGCCCTCGTAGTCAATCGCGATGTCCTTGACGCTATTGCCGATAATGTCGGAATTTGACGTCATATAGGTCTGCCAGGTCCACCCGGTTTCATCAAAACGAGAGAGTCCCCGATGATTCGCAATCCACTTGACGCCCTCACCATCGATCACGATCTTGCGGATGTAATTGCCCGCAAGGCCGCTGTTGTCCTCGTTGAAGAGCTGCCAAGTCGTCCCGTCAAAGAGATGCATGCCATTATAGGTCAGCCCAATCCAGACGCGTCCAACGCTATCGCCGCATACGCACTGAACCTGATTGTGCTCCAAACTACTATTGTCGGTTCTATATGTGAACCAATCCTGCGCTTGGCAAACGCCAGCGAACAAAGCAATCGCCATCATGACGATGACCAATAACTCATACCTTCTCATCTTTTGGGCTCCTTCTCTTGTTTTTCTATATTGCAGTCAGTCACATCTGCTCTTAGCATCGGCCAGTAAACTCGCATATAACAGGCGTCACCTCCTCTATAAGTATTCATACTCAGCAAATCGCGCCTTGCGTGATTTTGCGCCCACCTCGCCCCTATAATCAACAGAGATTTAGTCCGCGCAGCAAGGAACTCATCTCAGCATTGCGAATCATTTCATCCACATCGTGCGAGGCGCCATTGAAACGCTTGAATACGATTCCATGTATCACTATAATCGTCTGGAACGATTGCTAGGGTGTTCTTGGCGCGGTCTCTGCGCGGGATTCAGCCATGTCGTGGAGACTCCCACCTAGGCGACTCAGACATACGGCGACGACATCGGCTATCGAACGAAATAACCATCAAATAGAGGGGAGACTTGCCTAATGGAAGAGAAATCCAGCTGCCAGCATTGCGGCGCTTCTGTGGACCCGGCTGAGGCTAACGACGGCCAATGCCCGGCCTGTGGCCAACCCTTAAACAACGAATCATTGACCGAGGCTGATACGAAAGAGACTGCTGACGGCGAATCCCCAAAACGCGCGCCTCGGGGGCTCTCGATTGGGCCCTTTCTGATAAGTCTAGGCATCATGCTTATCGCCCTGGCTGCGGTGTGCATTCAATGCGGCTTTAAGGACTACATTGGAGTCATGGCGATTGCCCTGGTCGGGGGGCTTTCTCTGGTCGTAATTGGCATAATCTACAGCAGTATTTGCTCGTGGCTTACGCTGCGCCGGCGAGGCGCCCGAGCTCTTTTGGCTCTCTCTGCGATGGTTCTGCTTTTCTCAACAGCAGCGCTGATAGCGATGATGGGCTTGGCCCCGCCCTTGGCCAAATATGCCTCCATGCAGTGCAGACCGAGCTTCACGGCCGAGGCGCGACTGCAATCACAGCAGACGAATGAGGCTTATGCCGTGGCCGAGACTATCGCAGGAGGCATGTATAGGCTCAGGGAAGATATCGCTGATATCGCTATTTTCGCACCGGAGGGCGATGATAAAGGGAGGCGCGTGGATTACCTCTTTGGGAATATGGGCAAGATGCCGCAGTTCAGCGAGAATGCGGGCAAATCGTGGGGGACCTTGTCTGAGAATCTTCACTTCGTGCTGGCCACAAATGGCCGAACAGCGCCTCGGTTCAGGTATAAAATCAAGGGGGGATGGGATGGATCATACTTGCGTCAGGATGTGGGCGAGGACCCGTGGGGTTATGCCTATCTCGTCTCGATCAACGGTCTCGATGGCGGCACCCAGCCGGGCAATAACGTCTGGTGCTTAAGCGCCGGCCAGAATCACATCGTGGATACACCCGCAGATGCGGAGGAACTCAAGGGCGATGACATCGGTCGGTGCCTCAATGCCCTGCCCTATTCCGTCCACACAATATACTTGTCGATCAGGCGGTTGCATGCCGAGCGGGAGGTAGAATCACGCATCTTGGGCAAACGAGCAAAACGCAAGCACTGATTGAGGCATACGTCATCTCTAGTATGTAAGCAGCACTGTAGTATCCCGCGGGGTCATTGAGACCCTCTCGGGGACGACAGCAGTTCCGCGGGCGATTTGTTATTGTAGTGTGAAAGCGCGTTGGAGATGTTGTTTAGGGTCGGCTGAGTAAGGTTAGCAAAATCGCTATTGGAGCAAAGGTTTGACTTGTGGGCCAAATCAACCTAGAAACCGCGGGATGAACGCCCTTGAAACACCGAGGAAATCAATCAGCAACCGAGCGAAGACTACGCTCCAAACTACGGCTTCTGTTGGCCGACGGCGGCATAATGCATGCCAGCGCCGTCGTTATGAGTCGCGTCTGCGGTAAGCCAAACTGCAGATGCACAAAGGGCCACAAACACGAATCTCTCTACGTCACCAGATACAACGAGGCGGTCAATCAATATGACCTGGACCGAGCCTATAAACATGATCTCACGGCGATACTATTTATGGTGCTGACGTTGGCCATAGCACTGACATTGGTCAACGCGTTCTACCTGCTCAACCTAAAGCCGGAGGAAAGAAGCAGATTGGCTAAGAAGTCGCTGGTGGAACAGTTCAAAGAGGGCTTCCGACATGCTTTGGAGACCTTCGCCCCAACATAGCGTAGAACCCCAAACGCCGCTAAACACTTGACGTCAGACACTCTCCAAGCCCTCCGAAAGGCCGCTCCGTGGCCCATGCGACTCTGCTATCCCCAACATCTGCCATAAATCACCCCACATAACACCACCGGTTGAGCATCCCCGACTCCCACAAACACCCTACTGCGGAACTGCAGGGAGAATCTTTTAGACCTTGAAGTGCTCTCGCAGTCGTCTTACTCTCTCGATTATCTGGCACGCCGCAATGGGCACTGCTTACAAAACAGTCAATGTAGTCTTCTTTATCCATAGGGAGGGATTATGAGTTCAAACGGCAATCGCCGAAGGCTAGGCAAAGCTCCTTTGGTCAGCATCATTGGGTTATTTCTCTCGATCTTGCTTTTGGGCATGCTGTCTCAGCAAGCCTGCTCCGATGAAGAAACCACCGGGACCAATTCGCCGAAGAAGGCGAGGACAAGCAGGAAATCATCGGGGAAGCTCGCGCCGAACTTCAAGCTGAAATCACTCAAGGGCGATGTGGTGGAGCTGAAATCGCTTAGGGGCAAGGTTGTTGTCATCGACTTCTGGGCTACATGGTGTCCTCCATGCAAAATCACGCTCCCACTCGTGAATAACATCTACAAAAAGACCCGAGGCAAGGAAGTTGAGGTCTTGGGCATCAACCTCGATCGAGGCTCAATAAGCAAGGTCAAGAGCTTCATAAAAAAGGGCAATCTATCGATGCCAATCTTGATTGATGAAGGCGGAAAGATTTCAACTAAATACGGCGTCAGAGGCATTCCGACGCTGGTCGTCATAGATCAGGATGGCCATATATACGATAAGCACGTCGGGGCCGACAGGTCACTTGATAAAAAGGTTCTTAAGAAGATAGACGAACTTCTCAACTAGCGTCGGCTTGGCGGGCGTGGGAGGCGGCTCGACGGGCGCCTCATCTGATTTGTCCGCCGCCAACTTGGGCGCCTTGCAGAACTCATCAAGTGGCTGAGCGATTCTCGCCCACTGGAACTCATCCGCAAGCTCGGACTGGGCTTGCTTCATCCGCTCGATCTCATTGTCCGAGGCCTTAAAAAGCTGCAATATCGCATCGACCAATGCGGGGGCGTCCTGTTGGGGAACGGTCAAGCCCGCCCCGCGCGTTTGAACGAGGCGGCTTATGTAATCGCCATCTGTTGAGATCATCGGCAGCCCGGACCATATATAGTCGAGCGCGCGAGTCCTCAACGAGAAGCGGTTCTCAACGTGATCAAAATGCGTGGAAACGCCGGCGTCCGCCTCAAGCAAATAGTTCTGCCGATCTGCATAAGGGACCCATTCGTGGTTAAAAAAGCAGCACTTATCCAAAATACCTAGTTCCAGAGCAAGACTCTTCGCCTCGCGCGCAACGCGGAATTGCTCCTTCGGCATTGCCGGATGGGGATGGCGGACACCGAGGAAGAACAGCTTTATCGCATCTTCCCTCTTTGATATTTCGCTCATTGCGTAAAGAAGAGTAAAGGGATCGAACCAATTCCATATACCCCCGGCCCAGATCAGGACGAAATCATCCGGGCCAATTCCCTTAACCACGCCCTTGAGAACCTGCTTCGTGTGTTGAGGCGTTCTGTTCGAGACGCCAAATGGGAGGACGCATACAAGGTTCTGCAGGCTCTTGTCGGCGCTGTATGTCTTGGGATTTATCCTTCCGAGAGCGGAGAGCATTCCGATCCACAGGCTGCGCTGGTCCTCAGTTCCCGCTATGAAGAAATCCCCGGCCATCAGTTGGTCTCTTAGAACCGCAAGGTCAGCCTCGAATTGGTCATCTCCCGAATCGGTCCTGTAAACCTCCAACTTCTCGAGTATGAACGGATCGTAAAGGTCCATGACGAGCGGTTTTCCTAGCGATTGGAGAAAGGGATACATAGCGAGCGTGTAAGGAGGTATGACTATGACGTCGCTTCTCTCGGCAAGCGTACGTAGCGCGGTAGGGTCTCTTTTGAAGGGGAAAATCGAGAAGCCGTCCCCTTTTATGTCCGGCTCATTCTCACATGCGAGCGTCACCTCGTGATTCCGGGACAGAACTCGCGAAAGCTCAAAACACCGGATAGCCGGACCGGCCATTTTCTTGGAAACGAAGTCATTGCTAATGACGAGAACCTGGCTCAAAGTCCTTACCTCGGGAAGAATTGAGAAGGAGATGATGAGAAAATGGATATGGGCGGATGCGTGGGATGCTGGGAGATACGTCGAATCTGGCTTTGTGTAGGAGCGGGGCTTGTCTCCGCCCATCTATATTTTTGGGCAGACACAAGGCCTGCCCCTACATTTTCTATACCGAGATCAACCAACCTGAACAGGCTCAATCGTAACTATCGCCGTCACCTACGCTCCCTCGGATGGCTCTTGATATCCTGTCGCGTATATCCTCGTCAGTCATCGGGTCGGCGAATATCTGCTCTCCATTGACGAACAATCCTGATGAGATGCCGTGCTCGTTCAGAATTGCAGAATCATCCGTGTGCAGCTCGTTGAAGATCACGTCTTCGCCGTATTCCTGCGATATCTTCCGCCATCTCTGAAGCTGCCCAAGCCTGAATGGGCACTGACCATTGTAGAAAAAATCAATGATCGCCTTTCCCGCCGCAGGATCACGCGTAAACGACTGCGCTCTGAACTTGGGGTCCTGCACACGGCCAAACTTCTTGACCAAGAGTACGCGTTGCTCTTCGCGGTCCACGATCTCGTAACCTAGATGCCTGAAGAATTTGTAGGGCATGAACCAATACTCATTGTCATATCCCCAAGCGGCCAGACCCTTGGCCTTGGTGTTTTCTGCAATGTCCTTCTCGGCGGCTTCGACCAGCATTCGCCCGTAGCCCTTTCGGTCCATCTTGCCCGGCCCTAAATCCCAGAGATGAACCATTAGGCAATTGACAAAGAAAAGGTCCTTTCCGACAGCAGGGCATGGGGCAAGCTCGATCGGCTGATACTCAATGAATCCCAGTGGCACGTCGCCCTTGAAGATGATCTGCCCGCGCAGACCCTTCTTCATCATCCCGCCAAGCCATTGCCTCTTGACACTAGAGAGCGCCTTAAACTGAGCGTCATAAGTCATGCAACAGCATGCTAGCATGCTGTTGCATGACTTATGACGCTCAGTTTAAGGCGCTCTCTAGTGTCAA
>JAGHCW010000161.1 GCA_021160245.1 bacterium
CATCATGCGTAAGCGGCAAGTAGAGCTGCTAGCGAGCCTCTCCGAAAAGATGATCCATCATTCACCTCATTCATGGAATGACGAGGAATGTTGGCTGCCTAACGCAGAACTTGAGCATGAGTCTCAGCCTTTTCACGCGATTCTCGCCCGCGAGAATCCCAATGGGCACCCTTATGTAATTGATGATGTCTTCGTAGGGGATGGCGGGCATGCGCTCTGGGCAGTTAAGACTGGCTGCTGTCCTGCTCGAAAAGGCGAAGATATGGCCAGTGCCGTTGCCCCTTTATTGAGATGTAGCCAAGATGTGATTCTCGTGGATCCGCATTTCAGACCTTGGGAGAGACGATACCAGATGTCTTTTGAAGAGATCTTCTTGGCCCTGATGGCAAATCGTGGTTCGAGACTCAGACCCGATGTCGAGGTCCAATTGAACACGAAATTGGGCTATGGGCATTTCTGCGATGGGTTACAGAGGCATATGCCGCAACGTATCCCGGAAAACCTCAGCGTGTCCTTCAGGCGATTAAAGCAAAAAGCCGGGGGAGATAAGGTCCACAACCGCTATATTCTGACTGAACTGGGCGGCATTAAGATCGCGCCGGGGCTCGACGAGGGAGACACAGGAGAGACTTGCGATTTCAATCTCATGGATCGCGAGCAGTATGAAAAGCGGTGGGCGCAGTATGCAGGCGGTGCGCCAGCCTTTGATGCAGATCGAGACCCAATTGAGATCTTGGGCACACGTGAGACGAGACGGAGAAGATCGACCCGATAGGATTCCGCGGGTTGCGCCGGCTTTTGTTCACCGCTTTGCGATGACTATTCATCTTGATACACTGAGATAGTCACCCGCCCCGTTGCGATGCAAGACTGTATGGGTTCTATGAGTCCTGCTTTCTGATCCGCCCGATCGCGACAGACGCCCGCTAACACATATTCGCCTTCTTGTGATGTTTCCACACTGCTCCGATGACAGCAAGCCCGCAGAACGCCGTCAGATTCTGTTATGGGCTATTGTGGGTGTTCTCGGCCGCGTCATCGCAAGCGTCAAACAGCTACTGTGCCGCTATAGTGCCGCAAGCCCCCGAGTCGCCTACTGGCCAGCCGATAATCCCAAGATCGCAACTTGACGCCAGGTCCTCCCCACCTCACCTGTTTCTCCAGCGGAAAGTGTGCCGCTATTGTGCCGCAGAGAAGACAACGGGTGTGTAAGAATAAGGCCAAATGGGGAGAATCGGCCTTCAGAGGATTCGGCGGCTTAAATCGTCGGGAGTGCAGCCAGGGAGCGGTTACAACGACTGCGGCGTGTATGGACGTGGCGGATTTTAAGTCCGCTGCGTCTACCTATTCCGCCACCCCGGCATTTACGATGCAGAACATCCTATTCAGCATTAGCTTAAATGCAAGGCGAATTAGAGCGAGACGGCGCCAAGGAGCCTTCTCATTGGGGAGACGGGTCAAAATGTGGGCTATCCCCTTTTCCGAAAGCTGTACACTATCCAACCCACGGCGACGATTATTAGGATTACAGGAATCCAGATGACCTCGACCGATATCCACTTGAGCTCGGCCAAGAGCCAGAAAACGGCGACAACAAGGAGCCCAATGGCAAGTGTCGGAAACTTGGCGCCCCCGGAGTGACGGTTATCCTCTTCAGTCATGGCGCAACCTCATCGCAAATGAAAGGGTGTTCACATTAATCAATGGCTCCATTCTGCATTGGGCGGATGGCCTTTTCAAGCTGGGATTCTGGGAGTCCTCCGAGGCGTCATCTGGCGGGCGACAGGTCGGCAGGCGCTTAGCTCGCTACTGCTGCGGCCGCATTCTGGATAATGACCTGCGGTGATGGGTTCTCAGGCGGCACAGGAAGGGATTGTTGCGCAAGGAGAACCAGATGCTCCCGCATTGCGTGCCTCGCCTGATAGATGCAGTCCTCGATGGAATGCCCAACGCCAGAAAAGCCCGGAATGTCCGGCGAGTAAAAACTGAAGAAGAGCGGGTCCTCCGTTGCCTCAATAAAAAGAGAATACCTCAGTTCAATCACCGTCGTTCCCTCCTCTTTTTAATCCTGCCGCTTTCAGAATCGCCATCAGCGTGCCGTTCGGAACCTCTCGCGAGCCCTGATAATCAATCCTGATCATTTTGATAATAGTTCAAATGCAAGCCGAAGCAAAGTGAGATGTCTGCGAGATGCGAACTCAAATCGCCGATTGGCTCGCATGGCTTACCCGGAGCGTTGATCGAGTAATGTCGCTTGAAATAACGGAGTGCATAGTGGATAATTCGTCTTGCAAATGATTGATCACAAATGATGCTAGGTCAGGAAGCGGAGCGGATGATGGAGAATGACAAAGCCTGCAAGCATGGCGATTGCGAAAAGCTCGCTCTGTTTGACGAGGACTGCAGTCTCGGAAAGCGCGCCCTACACTGTCAACAGCCAACTACATGGGCAGGCTGGGAAGCCCGCCCTACGCTCTTGACTTTGAGTCGCGAGAGAGGCTACATTGGCGAGACTTTTTAAGTCGCTTCTAGTGTATTAAGGCCAGCCTTTATTGAATTATATGGGGACGGATTTGAGCGAATTACAAGGGCGACGAGTTCTTTTATTTGCGGGCATATTCTTCACAAGCCTTGCGCTTCTGATGCTTGAGGTCAATATCACGCGGCTATTTTCCGTCGTGATGTTCTACCATTTCTCATTCCTCGCCGTGTCGATGGCGCTCTTCGGTCTCTCCGCGAGCGGCGTGCTAACTTACCTATTCTTTGACAGGATTTCGCGCAAAAACTCGCCAGCCAGAATGTCCCTTTTCTCAATCCTATTCTCCGCCTCGATAATCGGCGCGTTTTTTCTCTTCAAGTGGTTCCCGTTCGAGGCGACGATGAGCGTCACTTCTTTTGCGAGGCTTTTTCTGCTCTGCGTAACATGGACGGTTCCATTTCTCTTCGCAGGGGCAAGCATTGCGCTCGCTCTGAGGCTCTACAGCAAGGAGGTCGGCAAGCTATATTTCGCGGACCTCGTGGGAGCGGCCTGCGGATGCGTCGCTATTGTGGCGGTTATGGAGATGGTTGGGTCTCCGACGGCGATTCCGATTATTGCGGGACTTGCGGCTTTTGGCGGAGTGTTTTTCGCCCTGTTCGAGAGGCGCAAGGAATGGGCTGGGATTGCCATGACGGGGATATGTATTCTCGGCTGCGTCGCTGCCTTTGCCTGTCGCGACAATATCTTTGAGATTCACTCGAGGCGCACATTCGCGTTTACCGAATCGGATAGGAAGCCGGAGCTTCTCTTTGCGAAGTGGAACTCGCTATCGCGTGTTGACGTATTTGATTGGTACTCGGTCAGCGGCTGGGGCGTGAGCGGTGAGTTTAAGGGCGAGCTGCCGGCTATGAAGGGCATTCAGATCGATGCCGCAGCCGCGACGCCGCTGATCAATGTAGCAGGCGATGCGGCCAAGCTCGAGTTCTTGAAATATGACATAACTGAGATAG
>JAGHCW010000210.1 GCA_021160245.1 bacterium
GGTGTGATCAAGCACCTTTATGGTGTTATCTCGGAGAGAGGGCAGAAAGGAACCTGGCCGGACTTCGTGCGTAACAACCTTTTGCCGCGCCTTTTCGGCTTCGAGATTCTCATGGCGCCATATACAGTCGCTCATCTCAAGGTCGGAATGCTTCTTGATGAGTTGGGCTGCAGATTGCAGGATGACGAACGGTTGAACATTTATCTCACAAATACACTGGAGCAGGCAACAAAGGTCTCTAACCTTCTCGCGGTTGGATTCGCGACAGTCCTCGTTGAGGAGGGCAGAGCAGCTGGTGAGATCAAAGATAAGAAACCGATCATGGTGATAATTGGCAATCCGCCCTATTCCGGTCATTCGATGAATCCGAGTCGTGTTAAGATCAATGGAAGGTTCGAGAAGACGTGGATTGGTGGTCTCATGGAGGATTACAAACAGGTTGATGGCAAGCCACTCGGTGAACGCAATCCCAAATGGCTTCAGGACGACTACGTCAAGTTTCTGCGGTTTGCTCAATGGCGTGTTGAAAGGACCGGCTGTGGCATCGTCTCAATGATCACAAATCATAGCTATTTGGACAATCCAACGTTTAGAGGCATGAGGCAGAATCTTATGAAGACATTTGATGAGATTCATGTCTTGGACCTGCATGGAAACGTCAAGAAGAGGGAAACTGCACCGGACGGTCTTGGGGATGAGAACGTGTTCAATATCCAACAGGGCGTGGCCATTTGCACCCTCGTCGATACAGCGAGAAAAACCAAGAAGCCCCCGGTTGCCCATGCTGATCTTTGGGGCGCCCAGCAATCCAAATACGATTGGCTGAATTCGCATCAACTAGCGAACACTGGTTGGACTAACCTAAAGCTCAAAACGCCTTCCTACTGGTTTGTTCCCAGGAATATGAAGCTGGAAGCTGAATATGAAGCGGGCTGGAAGATAACTGAGGCGATGCCGGTAAACTCTGTGGGAATCGTCACAGCCCGAGATTCTTTGACAACTCAGTTCTCAACCTCCGATGTATGGGAAGTTCTCAGGAAGTTCTCGGCGATGCATCCAGAGCAGGCGAGGCGGCATTTTCGACTTGGCCCTGATGCGCAAGATTGGAAGGTCGAGGCTGCCCAACAGGATGTCAACAACGGCGGGCCCCATCGGGAGTTAGTTCTGCCAATCCTATACAGACCCTTTGACACTCGCTACACATACTATACCGGCCGCTCTCGCGGCTTCATCTGCAGACCTCGCGCAGAAGTCATGCGGAACATGCTTGCCGGGCCGAACCTAAGCATGAATATAGGTCGAGCAGGGCAAGTGGTTCATCAGCTCGCATGGGATATTCTGCTTTGCACAGATCACATGACCGATCTCAATCTCTTTCGACGAGGCGGCAATTGCCTCTTCCCACTCTACGCGTATGCTGATTCTGCCACTCGTGTGGGAACAGAATCTGATGACAATTCCAAGCCCTCGGACCGGCGGCCCAACTTCTCGCCTGAATTCATCGACGTCATTTCTCGGAGTCTGAAGATGACCTTTCTCCCAGACGGGCAAGACGATCTCAAAGAGACCTTCGGCCCCGAAGACGTGTTCGCTTACATCTATGGCATCTTCCATTCGCCAACGTATCGCGCTCGATATTCGGAGTTTCTGAAGATCGATTTCCCCCGTGTGCCGCTTACGTCGAATGCTGATCTGTTTCGAGCGCTGTGCGAGAAGGGCCGGGAACTAATTGATCTTCACCTTATGCGCGATGAACGCCTAAGCAGCGCCTCGTTTTGGGAAACTCGCTATCCAATCCCAGGGAAGCATGATGTGACTGCGATTGAGTACGTGCCGGCAGGGGAAGCAGCCCCCGGCGAGGAACTGCCACAGAAGAGTGGACGGGTCTATATCAACAAAAGGCAACTCAAGAAGGGCGTTGAGTCGCAGTTTTTTGATGGCGTATCGCCTGATGTCTGGATGTTTCAGATCGGCGGCTATCAGGTCCTGAGCCACTGGCTGAAGGAGCGCAAGAAGCACAAACGCGCCTTAACGCCTGATGACATCGAGCATTTCCAGAAGGTCGTCGCCGTCCTCCGCGAGACCATTCGCCTTATGCAAGAGATCGACGCCGTGATTGATGCGCATGGCGGCTGGCCGATCGCGCAGTCATAGTCAATCCATCCATTTCAGCCAATCCGGAACAACTGCCTTGCTTTATTTGCTTATTTGGTTATATTGCCAAATAGACAAGAGCAGAATCCGGAAACCAGGAGGCGGCGATGAACCGAAAGACCAAAGCAAAATACGAGGCGAGGGCCGCCATAATAAAGGCGCTCGCACATCCCACGCGACTATTCATCGTCGATCACCTCGCCAAGGAGAAGACTTGCGTGTGCATATTGAGCAAGATGGTTGGCGCGGACATGTCCACCGTATCAAGACACCTCTCGATTCTCAAATCCGTTGGGATAATCGAGGACGAGAAGGTCGGCCCGCAGGTTTTTTATCACCTGAAGGTCCCGTGTGTTCTCAATTTTTTTGGATGCGTTGAGGCTGTGATGAAGTCGAACGCCGAGGCGCAGATGGAGCTTGTGAGATGATTGCCAAGAAGGATGTGAAGACTCTTCTGCTATTCCTTGCCGTGTTTATCGGCGCGTTCTACTTGCCAGTGGGCGAGGCGCGTTTCGACAATGCGATTTCCGAGTCATTTCATCTGCTGAAGTCCTACGCCAGAGAGCACGTCTTATTGTGCCTCATCCCGGCTTTTTTCATCGCTGGTGGCATCTCCGTTTTCATAAGTCAGGCCTCGGTTATGAAGTATCTTGGCGCGAAGGCGAACAAGTTTCTGGCATACAGCGTCGCCTCGGTCTCCGGGTCGGTTCTTGCGGTCTGCTCCTGCACGGTTCTGCCGTTGTTTGCGGGTATATATAGGATGGGAGCTGGGCTTGGACCTGCTACGGCATTTCTATATTCGGGTCCGGCTATCAACGTCTTGGCCATCGCGCTCACGGCTCGCGTTTTAGGCATTGAAATCGGCATCGCGCGCGCCGTGGGCGCTGTGCTGTTTAGTATTGTAATTGGGCTTTTGATGCACCTTTTTTTCAGAAAGGACGAGCATGCGAGGCAGGCTGTTCATTCTGCTATGCCAGAGCCTGAAGTGGCGAGGCCACTCTGGCAGAATGCCGTTTATTTCGGGACGATGATTGGGATTCTGGTCTTTGCGAACTGGGGGACTCCGGGTGAGGCGTCCGGCTTCTGGCAGACGGTTTATTCCGTTAAATGGTTCATCACAGGGGCATTTGCAGCGGCATTCGGCGCTATCTTGATCGCCTGGCTGGATATTTTGTGGTGGAAGGTGGTTGCGGCCGCATCGCCGGCGATAATTCTCGCGTTTTTGTTTCCTGACGCCCCGATCTTGGCGTTTGGAGCGGGTGTTGTCGGACTTTGCGTGATAACCGGCTCAGGCCGAGGCGAGTCAAAGGAATGGTTTGACAGCACATGGGTTTTTGCCCAGCAGATATTGCCGCTTCTTTTCTTCGGGGTGCTGATTGCGGGGGCGCTTCTGGGTCGTCCGAACCACGAGGGACTTATCCCATCCGCTTGGGTGACTTCCGCCGTTGGGGGCAACTCACTCTTCGCGAACTTCTTCGCCTCGATCGCCGGAGCATTTATGTATTTCGCCACTCTGACAGAAGTGCCGATTCTACAAGGGCTAATCGGTGCGGGTATGGGCAAAGGTCCTGCGCTCGCTCTCCTCTTGGCAGGTCCGGCGCTATCGCTGCCAAATATGCTTGTCATCAGGAAGATAATGGGGACAAAGAAGACGGTTATTTACGTTTCGCTTGTAGTAGTCATGGCGACTTTTACCGGAATGGTCTTTGGGGCAATCATGTGAGCGCTTCCACAGGAGGAGTAATGCTAATCACGATTCTCTGTGTTCTGTTGGCGGCCGCAGGGACCGCTTCAGCAGCCGATGCGTCAGGTTTAGCCGGGCTGCCGGCCGCGCACCGCACGCAAGAGGCCACATTATCTACGCAACGAGTCGGGGCAGATGTTGCTGATGCGTTCTCGGCGCCGCTTACGCTGGATGGGTGTATAGAGATTGCCCTCAGCAACAACCCGGATGTTGCATTGAGACAGTGGGATAAGCTGGCTGCCGAGGCGCGACGAGCCGTTGCCGCGGCTGAGCGCTGGCCTGTCCTTCGTGGCGTAGGCAGCTCAACACAGTATCTGGACAAACAGCGTATGATGCCGGCCAGAGAGCCGAAAGAGCCGGGCATGTTCAGCGAGAACATACTCTCAGCAGACCTTGAGGTGCGCTTGCCCATCTACACGGGCGGCCGAATCACCAATGCAATCGAGGCCGCTGAGCTGCTTGAGCAAGCGGCGGAGCATCGGCTTGCCCGCACCCGAACCGAGCTGGTCTTCAACGTCTCCAGCTCGTTCTATTTAATACTTGGTCTCCAACACCTCGTCGAGTCCCTCGGATTCTCTAAGAATGCATTGGAGGAACACTGTAAGCGGATAGAAGAGCTCATCGCGGCCGAAAAGGCCGCCAAGGTGGACCTTCTCCGCACGGAGGTCAGGCTTGCGGACATTCAACAGAAGCTGGCGAACGCTGCCAGCAGTCTTGCGATCCAACGTCGTGTGCTTGCCAATCTACTTGGAGTTGACGAAGGCGCATCCTCGCTTTCGATTCAGGGCGACCTTGCTTTGTCCAGTGTGGATGCAGACCCGGCAGTCAGTTTAGCTGAGGCTTACACGGCCAGGACCGATTATGCGGCCGCCAGGGCCAGCGTAGAGGCGCAGCTGGCGGCAGTAAATGCGGCCCGTGCGGGTCATTTTCCCACTGTTTCGCTCAAGGCTTTGTATGGCGGACGATGGGGTGAGGGGGCGTCGGTGGGAGAAGAGGGCGCAAGAGACCCAGAGGACGTGGGCCGCGTGGGGATCGTGCTGGACATCCCTCTGTTTGAGGGGGGAAGGACTGCGGGCCGAGTTCGAGAGGAGCAAGCCAAGCTGGGCGCTGCGCGAGAGGCTCTGCGCAAGTTGGAGCTCAGGATTCGTCTTGAGGTGGAGCGCGCGCTCCTCAACATCAGCTTCTGCCGCAAGCGAGTGGCTGCTGGCGAGAAGGCGATTGAACAGGGCAAGGAGTCCCTCCGTATCGAGCGAGAGAAATACGAGTTGGGCAGGGGCTCGGTCACGGACGTTCTGGACGCGCAGGCGGCGCTTCTTGGCGCTCAAACCAGCTATTTCACGGCGCTGGCCGAGTACAACATCTCGGTGGCTGAACTGCGATTGGCAACTGGAGAAGAATGATGAAGAAGCTTCTAGTCGGGATCATTGTGATAGGTGTGCTGTTTGCCGCAGTCGTTCTCGTGACAAACAGGGACGTTGATGATAAGGCTGGGACTCAGGTTAAGCAAAAACCTGCGCCATTGGTTGTTACGGAGATAGCTAAGGCGCAGGACATTTCACGCACGCTGGAGCTGACTGGGTCTGTTTCGCCGACCAAGGTTGCGCAGATGATCTCGGCTGCGGAGGGCCCGATTCTCCACTGCCGGGTGAGAGAAGGGGACAACGTCAGATCTGGTCAGGCGCTGGTTACAATAGGGCGCCGCCTGGCCGCGCAGGCCGCTGTGGCCTCCGCACGAGAGGAGCTGAGCAGACAGGCCGACGAACTGCGGCGCACCGACCGGCTTGTGCAGAGCGGCGCGATTGCCGGCGAAGAGCTGGACGTGGCTCGCGCCAATTACAAGAAGGCCGAGTCGCAGCTTGCGGCGGCCGAGCTCGGCTTGGCTGACTACGAGATAGCGGCGCCGTGGGCCGGGATTGTATCGGTGGTCTGGGTCGCAGAAGGCGACTACGTTGCGCCACGGGCCAAGCTTGTCGAGATATTCGATCCTGCAAGTCTTGTCGTTCAATTCGAGGTTCCTGAGAAGCACTCGGCCGGCGTAAAGGCCGGAGCGAAGATTGTTGTCAACCTAGACGCTTATCCGAGGACCCCCTTTCAAGCCACCATCACTCGCGTCTATCCACAGCTTGACCCCCAAACACGCACCCGAACAGTTGAGGCGACAATAAGAGAGGCCGTGAATCTCCTGCCGGGCATGTTTGCGCGGGTCTCGCTGGTCGTCGAGGCGGCCCAGAATGCCGTTGTTATTCCGGACAGCGCAGTTTTGGTAACGCCCAAGGGCGATGAGGTCGCATTCGTTGTGCAGGACAATAAGGCTAGTTTAAGAAGGGTGAGGACCGGCATCGAGGCTGGCCATAACGTGCAGATTGTGGAAGGCATACAGCCGGGCGAACGCGTGGTGACTTCCGGCAACCAGGGGCTCAAGGATGGCGAGACCGTTAAGCTGTCGAAGTCGCCAAAACGCAGCGAACCGAAGGCCGCTGCGGATGGAGGCGCTCGATGAAGCTCACCGCTACAGTTATGAGGCGGCCCGTGGCCGTCGTGGTTCTTGCCATTGCGGTGTTTGCGGTCGGTCTTTTCAGTTTCACGCAGCTGGACGTGGACTACCTGCCGGAGGTCATCTATCCGATGATCAAGGTCCACATCTGGTGGCGGGGGGCGACGCCGGATGAGATCGAGACCAATATCGCCGAGCCAATCGAGCGCGTGCTCGCTACGGTGGACAACCTTGACTACCTGGAATCCTCCAGCATCGAGGGAATGTACACTCTGCTGGTCAATTTCGAGTATGGGGTGAACGTTGAGGAGGCGTACCAGGACGTGATTACGGCCATGGGGCGTGTGGCGCGCGACCTGCCGCCCGATATGGACCCACCCGTTATCATCAAAGCAGACCCCTCGCAGCTGCCGGTCATGCAGGTTGTAGTCTATTCGGATAGGCGTAGTCTGGTGTGGCTTCGAGAGTGGGCCGACAACTGGCTCACCGATCGCCTATCGGCGATTAAGGGCGCGGCCGGCGTGGAGGTTGTCGGGGGGCTGGAGCGGGAAATCCGCGTGCATCTTGACCCGCAGCGACTCGCGGCCTACAAGCTTAGCCCGGCCAAGATCGCGAAGGCCCTGTTCGACGAGAACCGGGAGATGTTCGCCGGGCGCGTAACCGACCAGACGCGCGAGATCATCGCTCGCACCATCGGCGAGTTCGAGAGCCTCGACGAGGTCCGCAACGTTGTCCTGGCGAGGGAGCCGAACGGCGGGACGGTCTATTTGAGGGACGTCGCCTCGGTGGAGGATTCGCACGAGGAGATGCGCGTCAACACGCGCTTTAATGGCAAGCCATGCGTCAAGCTCAGCGTCCTCAAACAGGCCGAGGCCAACACCGTCGCAGTAGCTCAGGCGGTCAAGAAACGCTTGGAGGAGCTCCGGCGAGATATTCCGGGTGACATCGAGTTCGGGTATGTGGAGAACCAGGGCGACTACGTCATGGGCGCTATCCGGAGCGTCCAAAGCTCTGGGATACTGGCCGCAATTCTGGTCATACTGGTCGTTTACCTGTTTCTCGGCCGTTTACGGCAAGTGCTTGTGATGGTTGTGGCCCTGCCAATCACGCTGCTGGCGAACTTCTTCGTGATGAAGGTGGCGGGCTTCTCCATCAACCTGTTCTCCTTGGGCGGGCTGGTCGTGGCCTTCGGCGTAATTCTCGACAACTCCATCGTCGTCTTGGAGAACATCACACGACTGAAGGCGGAGGGTGTGAGCGGCTATGCGCTGAAGGGCGCGAACGAGGTGAGTTCGGCCATTGCCGCCGCCACGCTGACGTTCTTGGCCATCTTCCTGCCCTTCCTGTTCATCCCGGGCCTTGCGGCGCTGCTCTTCACTGAGCTTGTCATGGTGGTAGGCGGGATCGTGGTGATTTCGCTTCTCGTTGCCGTGACGCTGACGCCTCTTTTGACGGGCCGGCTGCTTCGCGGCGAGCGCGGGAGTCGGGCTTCGTTTCTGGCGGCTGGATTCGACGCAATCATCCGCGGTCTTGTAGCGGCCTACTCCCGCGCCCTGGGCCTGTGCCTGCGGGCGCGCTGGCTTGTGATCGTGGCTACTGTCGCGTTATTCGCCTGGGGGCTGTGGTTGGCGGCGAGCGTCGGCTCAGAGTTCTTGCCCAAAGTGGACGACGGACGCGTCATGGTGAAGGTCATAATGCCGACCGGCACGGCCGTACAAGAGGTGGACCGCATTCTCGCCAAAATCGAGACACAACTTCAGGGAATACCTGAAATAGAGAGTATCTTCACTCTGGCGGGCGGCAAAGTATGGGGACTTTATACGTACGAGATCGCAAACGAGGGCGAGCTGAACATCCAGCTTGTGCCCAAGGCAAAACGGTCGCTGACGACGGAGCAGTTCATCGCTAAGATCAAGCCGCTCGTGGCCAAGGCGCCAGCGCCAGGCGGGAAGAAGCCTGTGATGCAGATGAAGGTCAAGGGCATTCGTAAGATGGGCCAGCAAGAGGTAGAAGTTGAGGTCAAGGGGACCGAGATTGCGCCGATCTTCGAGTTCGCCAAAAATGTCGCGGGTCAGCTCGGTGAGACGCCTGGCCTGACGAACGTGAACATCTCGATGGACATGACCAAGCCGGAATACCGTGTGTATGTGGACCGAGCCCGCGCCTCGGCGATGGGCATATCGGTGAACCAGGTCGCCTCGACGCTTAGGGCCTTGGTGCACGGCGTAGTGGCCACGCAGTACCGAGAGGGAAGCGAGTACTACGACATCCGCTTGATGGTTCCTGAAACATTGATAAGAACTAAGGCAGACCTAGAGGGGCTGTTGATAGACACGCAGGCGGCCAAGCCCATCTATCTGCGCGACATCGCCGAGGTGCGCCGCGCTGTGGGGCCGGTGGAGATCATCCGGGAAGACCAGGTCAAACAGGTCGTCGTGCGCGCCGATTCCGCGGGCGTCAGCGTCGGGGAAGCGGTCGCCCGGGCCGAAAGCGCCGTCGCCGCCCTGGAGCGTCCGGCGGGCGTTGAGTTCGAGATGGGCGGGCAGGCTCAGATGATGGCGGAAAACCGCAGAACCATGGGGTTGATACTGGGCTTCGCGGTTCTCTTCGCGTATGTCGTCCTTGCCATCCAGTTTGACTCGTTCTCTTTGCCATTCCTGATTATGTTGAACGTGCCGTTCGCCTTGACAGGCGCCTTTTTGGCGCTGTTGCTTACGAGCACGCCGCTTGGCGTCACGGTGTTGATCGGACTGGTGGTTATGATGGGCGGCATCACTTCGCAGGGGGTGGTGCTGCTCACGTTGGCCGAAGAGTATCGCAGGGCCGGCGAGACGCCGCTCGAGGCCATTGCTCGGGCTGCGCCGATTCGCGTCAGGCCGATTTTGATGACCCAGTTGACCACGGTGCTCGGGGTGGTCCCGTTGGCGCTGAACCTGGGCGAGGGCGGCGATATGCTCCAGCCCATGGCAATCGCGGTCATAGGAGGGTTGCTTTACTCCCTTGTGCTTACACTGCTGTTTCTGCCGGCGGCTTATGTTCTTGTCCGGCGCAAGCAAAGGGGTCTTGGGCTCAACTCGGGACGTGATTTGGGCTTGGAGACTACATGAGTCAATAGGAAGGAGGTTTCAAGTATGCGCAAGACTAACCAAAAGGTGACCGGTTTCGGGATGCTCGTCGTCCTGACCTTGCTTCTGATGCTGGCCGGCTTCGGACTTGCAGCCGGGGAACCAGCCGCTCGCAAAGGTGGGCCGAGTGCAGACCCGCAGCCATCAGAACGACAAGACCTGGAAATGAAAACAGCTGCTCTGGCAGAATTTGACAACGATGTGGCCCGGTGCAGACGGAAAATGCGTGACTACTGCGCTATTGCCCAGGAGCTTATGGCGAAGCCGGAAAGTGAAGCCGGCCAGCGGTCTTCGTTGGCGCTCAAGCATCTTCGCGAGACTAAGTCACAGTGGAAAGTTATCCAAACTAAGTATCGCAATAACCCTCCAGCCGAATACGCCAACGATCCCAAGTTCGCCGACCGGCTGTCGGAGATAGCCAATTCCATGGAGGCGATGGAACAACAGCTGACGGCCGGGCGGTTCAAGCAGTCGTTTGCAGCCTGCGGCCATGGATGCGGCCTATTCGTGCAGATGCACGAACACAATGGGTTAGTTTATGCTCTGGACCGCATCTACCACCTTCGAAAGGTCGCCAAGGCGGCTATCACGGCCGGGAAAAACAAGGGCGCTCTCGCGGTTGGGGAGTTTCTTCCAGACCTGCTACATCACCGCAACCGAATCGTGACGGCGCCGTGCCCATGGCCGGATGATAAGCAGCGCTGCAACAATTATCGCGACTCGGTAAATACTCTTTCTTCGATGCTGAACGATTTGGCGGCAAGCGTCGTGAATAGGGACTTATCTGAAATAGACAGGATTCTCAAAGTGCTATTTAGGACCATTAACAGCGCCTACGGAAAGGCTCTTTAACTGAGTGAAGGGAGACGAACATGATCAAGTTAGCAGTATTGGGCACAGGCTGCCCGAAGTGCAAGATGCTCGCGGAAAATGCTGAGGCGGCTGCGAAAGACCTGAGTGTGGAATATGAGATAGAGAAGGTGACCGACATCAACAAGATAATGGGGTTCGGCGTGATGATGACGCCGGCGCTGGTGGTTGATGGCAATGTTAAGATAAGCGGAAAGGTCCCCTCGGTGGGGGATATAAAGAAGCTGATTGGTTGAGAAGGAGCGAGCGTGCCTGATTTGAAGAGCGCCAAACCTTGCGTCTGCGGTCAGGGTCCCACGCTGATATTCTCGTGCTCAGGGGCCTCGGACGTGGGCGCTATAACGGACCTGGCGGCCCGAGCGCTCGCCCGAGGCCGAAATGGGTTCATGTGTTGCGCGGCGGCGATAGCCGCGGTTGTCGGGCGGGCGCAAGCCCAGTTTGAGCGCAGTCGAGCCGCGCGAGAGCGCAGAACCAGAGAAGAGAGAATCGTCGCAGGTCCGGGCTTTATAAGGCAGGGATACATCGAGTAGCGGCACATTGGAAAACGTATAAAGGAGAATCGCTGTTGGAACAGGGGTCGCGTAAGAGAGGTCTGCGGACGAAAGCAATAATCATTGTCGCTTTGATCGCTGCGGTGGCGGGCGCCATCTACTTGAAAGAACGGCCCGAAGCAACTCAGGCCAAGGCGAATGAGGCGACTGCCTCTGATCGCCAAGCCGCGGATTCTGAGAAGCAACAGCCGCGACTCTCGATTCCGCGGTTGGTGGATTTAGGTGCGGGGAAGTGTATCCCGTGCAAGATGATGGCGCCGATACTCGAGGAGCTGAAGAAGGAATTCGTGGGGAAGTTTGAGGTTACCTTCATCGACGTCTGGAAGGACAAGGAAGCTGCAAAGCAGTACGGCATCCGACTCATCCCGACGCAGGTGTTCTACGACGCCAATGGTAAAGAGATTTTCCGCCACCAGGGCTTTTTCTCGAGAGAAGATATCCTGAAGACATGGAAGGAACATGGTCTGGACTTCGGTGAATGATGACGTACCCAACCGTTTCTATGTGAGAGGATCATGCAGGACTTTTTTGCGCAATTAACGAGTTGGGTCGATGGAGCGCCCGCAGTAGCCATTCCCGCCTCATTCATCTGGGGCGTGCTCAGCATCGCTCTCAGCCCGTGCCATCTTGCCAGCATTCCTCTGATCGTGGGCTTCATCAATCAGCAGGGGAGAATCTCTACGAGGCGCGCGCTTAGTATCTCGACGGCATTTGCGTCAGGCATCCTGATCACCATAGGAGTGATTGGGGCGATTACAGGAGCTGCCGGCAGGATGATGGGAGACCTGGGACAGTTCGGCAATTACTTCGTCGCGGTCATCTTCTTCGTAGTCGGCCTGCATCTTCTCGGTGTTATTCCAATGCCGTGGTCAGGGCCCGGACAGGTCAAGATGAAGCGAAAGGGCATTTTCGGCGGATTCATTCTCGGCCTAGTTTTCGGCGTCGCCCTCGGCCCATGCACGTTCGCCTACATGGCCCCGATGCTGGGCGTCACATTCAAATTGGCCGCGTCGAACCTAGTGTATGGTATTTTCCTTCTCTTGATGTACGGTTTGGGGCACTGCTCCGTGATAATCGTTGCCGGCGCCAGCACGGAGCTTGTCCAGCGCTACCTAAACTGGAACGAGAGGTCGAAGGGCTCCGAGATACTCAAGAAGGTGTGCGGCGTTCTCGTGCTGCTTGGCGGGGTCTATCTCATCTACTCCGCTCCATGAGAGGCGGTTGGTCAGGGCGAAGTGTGACTAGGCCGGGTCGGGAGGTGGTGTGCCAGTCTTAGTAGAAAGATGTTGACAGGCCGTTTTGTGGGGCGGTATATTAGAGATATGTCGAATAATCGAAATATCGAACTCAACACCATTGCAAATGTGTTCAAGGCGCTGTCGAGCCGGAGTCCATTGCGAGTCATCACCCGGCCTGTCACATGCTGCACTTCTGCTGGCGACAGCAGGAACGACGAGGTCTGCGCGTGCGTTGGCGAGATCGGGCAAGATCTGGAGATTTCGCCTTCGACCGTCTCTCATCA
>JAGHCW010000037.1 GCA_021160245.1 bacterium
CTGGTGGGCAGGTACTTCATGTTCAGTATGACGGAATCTCCATCTGGTGCGGCCGACTGGGGATATAGAGGCCGTGATACGGGCATGAGGTATTCAGCTGACTTGCCTTTGTTGGACCCATCGATGACCATTGAGCCGACGAAGGAGGTTTATCTGGCTGGAGTTGACGATTTCTGCGTTGGCTTGCGCGTTACGAATCCGGGAGATGAAAGGACGGTCATCGCGAGCGCTTGGGTTATGGCCGCAGGTCACAGGCTTTACCTGCCTGATCTCATCGCGGATGAGCAGTTCTTTACTTTTACGTTGCCGGGTCATTCATCGCTCCTATTCGAAGGCATAGTGAATCTCCGACTGCCGTTCGAAGTTCCCCCTATGGAGGTTGAGATCGGGGCAGAACTCGTGGATGCTACGACGGGCTATGTGATTTCAAGCCCGGCGGCGCGAGTTAGGATTGACCCATACGTTCCCCCGTCTGGGGTGATCGTTGTGGAGGGCCCAATCGGCGCATCCTGGCAAACGTTTTCCTACATTGCAGGCCCGTCCAGCCTAAAACTGACGCCGCTCTGGATATTCGATGATGGCGAGACGTCAGAGCAAAATAGCCCCGGACATCTCTTCCTGACCACTGGCGATCACCAACTTGGCCTGATTCTCACCGATGAGGTTGGCTCGCAATTTCTCGTCACGACTTCTACTATCGTAATGGAAAGAGCCGGGCACTGCGGAGGCGACATGGCCAACATGGGTGGTCTGTGCATTGACCGCTATGAGGCAAGCCGCACGGATGCGACGGCGTTTGCGCGAGGCGAGGCGCTTGGGGCGGCCGTTTCCATCAGAGGCGTTCTGCCTTGGCAGCCGGAGAGCGCCGTGGAGGTGGCATCGGCGTGCGCGCTGGCGGGTAAGAGGCTCTGCAGTCTCAGCGAGTGGCAGGCGGCCTGCAAGGGTAGTTTTGGCCAGTCATCGTTCCTCTACCCATACGGGGTAGAATGGGAATATATGACCTGCAGCGATTATTACACCTATACGGATGGCGTCGTCTTTACGGGCAAATTCGAAGAATGCCGCTCCCGGGCGGGCGTGTATGACATGATAGGCAACGTGCAAGAGCTGGTAACTGATGATCAAGGGACTCTGCTCTACGTCATGGGTGGATCGACGTACGGGGGGCCCGCTGTCCCGACTTGCGAAACGAGCCAAGATATAGAGCCGCAGCCGTGGGGTCGCGGACTCGCTTATGGTTTTCGATGCTGCAAAGACGCGGAATAAGAAACGTTAGAAGAGAAGATGCCGCCCAGAGACATCAGATTTACTGAGACGGGCATTGCGAGCTATGCGGAGCGTAGGACCGGCTTTCTGAGCGTGTCCTTGAACCGCCCAGCACACCTCGAATGGGGGTGGGTCAGTTATTGACCCAGCTGCGGATCGTCTGTCAAAGGGCAATCAGAGCGCGCAAGGGCGTGAGAAGGCTACAGTGTGGATCAAAACAGAACCACCTGCGGGAATCACTCTTGGGCACTATCCGATCGCACTTCTCCCACCATTGGCGAAATAGCGGACTATGACCTTCAATTGAAAGGTAAGTCGGCACATGGCACATAACCTGCTATTACATCAAGTGAGAATCGGCGCCTGCGGGCGTTGGTCACATTCGGCTTGCGCGTGTGAGAGTCTGACAATTGAATTGTGGAGCGAACATGAATAGGTTTTCCTCATTCTTACCTTTAGTCGTTGCTCTTTTTGTCGTGACCTACCAGCTTGCGACGGCGGACACGGTCGAGTCTTTTCCGCTTGATTGTCCTCGTGCCATATCTCGCCGTCTTGTGGGTCCAAATGGAGGTCTTTGGTTCGCCGACCAGCAGGATCTAACGCGGCTTCACGACGGCAACGATCATCTCCGGGCCTCGAGCAACCATCCCCCCGGCGCCTACAAGTTCTGGGGCTGCATGACTGGCCGTAACACCCACAAACTCATCGGCCCGATGGATCGGAAGTTCGAGTCGTTGACAATTGAAGTAGGGAGCGAACATGAATAGATTGTGGATTTCTCTGGGAATTGTGATTCTGAGTTGTTGGACTAATCTACCCGCGTGGGGTCAGAGTATTGAGACATTCATCCTGCCCGCGGAGCCATTCTCGGTGCATTGGATAGAGCAGATCATGCAGATAGGCCCAGAGGGAGATGTTTGGCTGATTATACCTATGCCTCAGCGCTTGATGCGCATCTCGGGCAATCAGATTGAGTGCGTATTCGACAGCGGGATCATGAATGGGTTGCACCGTCTAACGGTCTCACCGGACGGGACGATCTGGATCGCGGATTTTCAGTACTTCTACTCGCGGGAGGATGGAGGCCTTCATGCAAGCGGCATCGAAATACCGGCATCTGGTCCCGAGTTCCATATCATCGATGCGCCCATGATTGACGCAGATGGCCGCATGTATTTGCGTACAAACCGGCTGCTTTTTGGCAAGCAAGCAGGTTCATCCATCTGGGAGGTGGAATGCGGTCAAAGCCCGGCTGTGATGTTCGGTGCGTATCAATTCGACTGGTCTTTTCTCGTCTCCGCAACTGAGTTATGGACAGAGGTTTCCAATTTTAAGCACGATTCACCACAGCTTTGCGAGATCGACTTGGACGCAGGCGTTGTCAAGGCAGAATATGACCAGCATTACCTTTGTTTCGACGCCAAGGATAGTGAGGGCCTATACTGGTTTGCCGGAGGGAATGGGGTTTCCACCTTTGACCGGCAAGATATATCCCAATACTGCTCACCCGGCGATGGCATGAGATTCAACTGGCCTATGGTCTTGACTGCGGATTGGACAGTCTGGGTCACGGCCTTCGGGCCGGATTGGGAAGCAAGAGGTGTGGTTCGTATTCAGGGTGACGAGCGACGATTGTTCACTACGGACGACGGTCTATTGACTAATTCCTGTTGGCAGCCAAAGATCGACTATGACGGGCGTATGTGGTTGTTCAACGAGAATGATGATGGGGTCATCGGGCTTAGTTGCATTTCCGACGGGGGTTGGCCGCCGATGCGGTTGATGCTGCATTGTGTCGAGACGCCGGAGGGGATCGCGGTTGAGGCGCAGGTTATTAACAATGGGCCGGTTGTTGGCGTTGATGTGTATGTTGCGCTTGAGCTGAATGGGCAGCTGCTCTATTGGCCGAACTGGCAGCCAGAGCCTCATGCCAACCAGATCAACCTCCGCCCCGGCCACAATCAAACCGCCACGATCATCTCCGCGCCTCGTGCAACCATCCCCCCCGGCGCCTACAAGTTCTGGGGCTGCATGACCGGCCGCAACACACAGAAACTCATCGGCCCGATAGACCGCAAGTTCGAGAGTTTGACCGTAGAGGTTGGCGATGAACAGGACTGAGATCGATCATAAGTATGGCCCTAGCGGGGGGCTGAGC
>JAGHCW010000234.1 GCA_021160245.1 bacterium
TCGGCGCCGGAGATGAGCGCAGCTAGAATGTCTCTGCCCTGAACGGTCTGACCGATTGTGTGGACCTCGACGAGCTCCGGGTAATCCGACTTCAACCTCGAGAGATGCTCCACGGTCTCCTCATAAGTGTGGAAATCGCCCAGGTCGGCTCCCAATGCGGACAGGCCCTCTCGGATATCCGCGCGTAGCATGACATAACCGATCTCCGAGCGGGCCACCTCTGATAGGCCCTTCTCTGTGGCCAGCAGGACCGGCCACGCTTGCCAGACAGCCCCCGAGAGCTCGATGTCGGGAGAATCCAAGCTCATGATTTCCTCAATGTCGCCTGGTGGGACAGCGATTGCTGATTTCCGCTCGTTACAAAGCGTCGGGGAAGGTCCCAAGAAAACGCTTACGATAAAAAGCGTCGCTACAAGTTGCGCAGAAAGCCCTCTCATCTGAACACCCGCTTTCTTTCAAGCCGACTGAACTTAGTATCTATATTTGGAAGAACTGTTTGATTTTTCTGAAGAATCGCTCGTGAAGCTGCCTCTCTCGCTCCGCAGTCGGCATCTTGGGCGCCATATTCTCGCTGGCGGCCAGCTTCGCCTCCCGGTCTAGCTGACGCTCAGCAAGCAGCCGGCCCAGCTCGCTCGCGATCTCGGGTTTTGAGACGAGCACCTTATTGAATGTCTCTTTGCTAATCACAAGAAGCTCGGTATCCGTGGCCGCTATCGCAGTGGCGTTCCTGGGCTCGCCAGTCAATAGTGATGTCGCCCCTAGATAGCTACCCTCGTTGAGCTCCGCTAGCGCAATCCTTTTGTTCGAGGCGCCATCCACGACGATTCTGATCTTGCCTGATCTGATCAAAAAGAAACTGTCTCCCGGATCCCCTTGCTTGACGACCATTTCACCCTCGCCAAACCGCATTGAGGGCGATTCAGATGCTAGAAGAGCAATATCCTCGTCATCCAAAGAACTGAAGAGCTCAACTTCCCTGAGCTGACGGGCCTTCTGCGCCTCAAACAGCGCCTTTCTCTCCACATCCTCTTTGTGCGAGGCGGTCTTTATGTGAATATCGCGCACGGGATAGGGGATTGTGATGTTGTGCCGCCTAAAGAGATACCATATAAGCGAATAAACCTGGTCCCTGGCGTCCTTGTAACAAGAGTATTCGTGAATCCAAACCCGCAACTCGTAATTGATTGACGAGTCGCCATACTCCTTCACCCTGATCACCGGCTCGGGGTTGTTCAACACGTCCTTTGCGTGGTAGCAGGCCTCCTTCAGGACATTCCTGACTTTGTTTGGAGGGGCGTCATAGGCCACACCCATCATCAAAACTAGAATGTCCCGGCGAGTGGGGAGCGAGAAATTCTGGACAACTGATTTGGATACTACGCTGTTGGGAATAACGATCAGGTCGTGGATCAAGGTCGATATCTTCGTGCTTCTCCACGAGATCTCCTTCACAGCGCCGATATGCTCTCCGATTTGCACCCAATCACCCTTTCTGAAGGGCATCTCGATATTCAAAGCCACGCCAGCGAAGAGATTGCCTAGAAGGTCCTGAAGCGCAAGACCTATTATTACGGTGAGGATGGCTGATGTCGTTAGAACTGTCGTGACCTGTATGCCAAACACCCAGGGCAAGAGTACCAGAATCGCGGCAATATAAAGAGCTGCTGTGATGATGTTCTTCGTAATCGTCTCAACGGTGAAGTTCAGGAATCGCTCCAAGATGGCCAAGGTCAAGAGCCATCGGATGGCCTCAACCGCCAGCCAGAGCACCGCAACGATCATGAGATTCCCGGCCTGTGAAACTAGATTGGGACCCCAAGAGCTGGGATAAACATTTGAGAAGGAGTAGCAACTGAGCGATAGAAATAACAACAAAAAGGGGATGCCAAAGCGCCTCAGTGAAGCGGCCGCTCGTCGCAAAGCCCAAGCCACTACGGGACCCGCACAAAGAAGCACAACGCCCAAAACCATAGACCACGTTGTTCCGCTCTCAAACTCCATAACAATCATAATAGACCAAACCGGCTCATTTCATAAAGCCAAAATTTATCGGAATGTGTGTTATTCCCCAAGTGCCGCTTTTGAACTCCCCGAGAAAGCGAATTGGCAGGCAGCCCAAGGGGAGGGAACCACGAATGGACACGAACGACGTGATGAATCTCCTTCTTCGTGTGTCTTCGTGCCCTTTGTGGAGGGCATATCTCGTAGAATCTGGGTCCACGAAGGCCACAAAATGCCACGAAGATGAGGGATGGTTCTCCTTATGCGTGATTCCATAAGATTCGAATGGTGACAACGGCTATATAAAAAGTGACAGAGACATTACCTGACAATCCAGGATCAAACTCTTGAATCAGGACAACCTTGACCAGCCTCTTGCTGACTGCCATAATACCCACTTAATGTTCTGTTTTACTCGGAATCGAATATTTCGATGGACGAAACATCTGAAATTGTTAGCCATTAGTAAATCTCTGCCATTTAGAAAGGAGAGCGAGATGAGAGTTTCCACGATCTTCGGGGCCCTTGCGGTGCTCATAGCCGTAATAGCTGCATCAGGATGCGGCGATGACGCGTCAAACCCCGCCGGGCAGCAGGCACAACAGGCTCCGTCGAGCCAGGCGGCCCCCGCCAACGTTACCGAAAGCAAGACCATTGCCAGAAGCGGCGAGCTGACCGTGACCCAGGCCGAGCTGGATACGGTCCTTGCAAACCATCAACGCCAGATCAAGATGATGTTTGGCGATCGCAAAATGCCTGAGGAGAAAGACCCCAAGAAAGCGGCGGCGCGCAAGGCGCGCGAGAGGAAGGACGCAATACGGAGAATTATGGCCGGCAAATTGCATCTGAAAAAGGCGAAGGAGAGCGGCCTGACGGTTACGGACGAGGAGGTCAAAGAGAAGCTCGACACGTGGTTCAAGATGTATGGTGGCAAGGAGAAGTACCTCGAGCTAGTTGGCAAGGGGGGGCTCACGGAAGACCGCCTGCGGCAGGAAACCGCGGACTCGATCCTGAAAGAGAAATACATAGAGAAAGAAGTTTACTCAAAGCTGCCTGAGCCGACCGAGGATGAGATGAAGGAGTGGTACAAGAAGCAGAAGCGCCAATTCGGGACACCCGAGATGGTCAAAGCGTCCATAATATCCGTGAAGGTTGCGGAAGGCGCCTCGGAGGCTGATGTGGCAAAAGCAAAGGAGCAGCTGGAGAATCTGGCCAAGCGGATCAAGAAAGGTGAGAGCTTTGAGTCCGTTGCTAAGGAGGCCTCTCAGGACAGATGGGCAGAAAAAGGCGGCGAAATGGGCATGATTCGCCGGCAGCAGGCCAGGCTGGGCGATGACTTTGACAATGCTTCATTCTCGCTCGCAATCGGCAAAATGAGCAGCCCCATTAGAACGAATGAGGGTTTCTCCATTGTGAAGGTCACCGAGAAGATTCCTGCCAAGCAGAAGACCTATGAAGAGTCGAAGGAACAGATAAAGAAGATGCTTCCGGGCGTGCAGAAATTCCAAGCGTCCGCCAAGTTCTACGATAGGATGAAACGAGAGATCGAGATAGAGTTCCTGGGAGAGTGACGAACAGAGCGTGTCATGGGCGTCCTCAACTCGTGCTGGCATCAGCTTCACCGCGCCGGTCGGAGCTTCTTTCAAAGGCCGGGATTGCTTTCTCGGTGATGAGGCCCGGTGATGTGGAGCTCCCACTTGACCATTCGGCGGACCCCAGGATGTTCGCCCGAAGGATGGCACAAATAAAGGCGCAGGATGTCAAGACACGAATGCCCGGCGCCGCGGTTCTCGGTAGCGACACAGTTGTCGTTGTGAACAACACGATGTTGGGCAAGCCAATAGATGAGAAGGACGTTGCGCGGATGCTCAGAATGCTATCAGGCCGCTGGCACAGAGTAATAACCGGCGTGTGCCTCATCGGGTCCTGCGATGATCAAGAGCTGCGGACGGTCCGACAGCCGCCGGCGACCGGGACGACGTCGCACGGCCATTTCATGGGCGCCGTGCAGATGATTGACCATGAGGAGACCGAGGTTGAGCTTGCCTCGCTTTCAGAGAGCGAGATTGATGCTTATGTCGCATCGGGCGAGCCGTTCGACAAGGCGGGAGCATACGGGATACAGGGTGGCGCCTCGTCTTTTGTCGTGGGATTAAAAGGCTCCCTCGATAATGTCGTAGGATTGCCCGTTCGACTTGTTCGCCGAATGATAACGCAGATGGAGGCTTCCGTTGAGAAGATATGAGCTCGCTCCTTCCATACTCTCCGCGAATTTCGCCAAGCTGGGCGATTCGATTGCTGCCGTTGAACGAGGCGGCGCGGACTTAATTCACATTGATGTGATGGATGGTCATTTCGTCCCGAACATCACAATCGGCCCATTGATCGTTCGGGCTGCGAGGGCATCGACCGCTCTGCCGCTGGATGTGCATCTGATGATTGAGAATCCGGACAGGTTTCTTGAGGATTTTGTGAAGGCTGGCAGCGACATGATCAGCGTTCATGTCGAGGCCTCAACGCATCTTGACAGGACAGTCCAGAGGATACAAGAGCTGGGCAACAAGGCTGGCGTCGTGTTGAACCCCGCAACGCCTCTTGGTCTGCTGGACGAGATAATCCCGGCGGTGGACTATATTCTGCTTATGTCTGTGAACCCGGGCTTTGCCGCGCAGAAGTTCATCGAGACGGTCAAGACGAAGATATCGCGACTGCGCGCGCTGCTTGACCGGGTGAACCCGGAGTGCAGGATTGAGGTGGACGGCGGCATCGGCCTTCATAATGTTGAGGAGATAGCGCGTTTAGGGGCGGAGATGTTCGTGGCTGGGTCGGCTGTCTTCAATACAGAAGACCCCGAGGTGACGTCCAGGCTCTTCAAAGCTAAGCTCGCAAACCTAGAGACTTGACGGCAACGCGCCGGGCTGCAATCCGACCCCAGGGTCCGGGTGGTGTAGTACGGACTTTCCGGTCTGTCTGCTGGCGCAGAATGCGGGCAACTATATGGCAGGCTAGGAAGCCGGCCCTATACTTCAATCTGATTTTTCGGGACTCTCCGAAGAGTTTGACAGAGGATGTTGAACTACATATCCTTACAGTAGTTGATTTGCTTTCCATGAGATGATTTTATTTGCGAGTAATGAGGCCAAAGAGGCATACTTAGACAGTTCGCTGGGATTGGATTAAGCAATGGCGTCGGAAGTTCTGAAAAAGAAGCTCGAGGAGATTAAGATACTCCTGCTGGACGTTGATGGCGTGATGACGAATGGCAAGGTTGCATTCAACAACAGCGGGGAAAAACTTCTAGCGTTTGACGTAAAGGACGGCAGCGGAATCCGCTATCTTATGCGCGCCGGGATTCTGGTCGGGATAATTACGGGTAAGAAAAACGAAGCAATCCTTCACCGGGCCCGCGAGTTGAACATTGATATTGATAATGTCCATCGGAATGCGACGAACAAGGTAAAGGTCCTCGAGAACATACTTCATAAACAGAGCTTTGAGTCGCGTGAAGTGCTGTTCATGGGCGATGATCTTCTAGACTTGGCGGTTATGCAGCGTGTTGGCGTATCAGTCGCCGTGGCCGATGCTGTCCCGGAGGTCCTGTCCGCAGCGGACTATGTAACTGCCAAACCAGGCGGATCGGGCGCGGTTCGAGAGGTTTGCGAGATGATACTCAAGGCTCAGGGCAAATGGGACGAAACAGTCGATCATTACCGAACAATGAAATGAGAACTTCGCTTGGGGGATTGGCGTAATGAGTTTTATGGGGATGCTCCCCTATCTTGTCGCTCTATTCTTGGTGGCGCTAGTATTCGTTATCTATCGGGCACGCCGTAAGGTGAAGGCTACCGAGGAGTCCAGCGCGGAGACTTCATACCTGAGGGGCCTTGACTTTCTGATTTACGACAAGCGTGACCTTGCGATAAGAGAGCTCACGAGCGCGACGCTCAAGAATACGGACGATGTTTCGGCCTACATCAGTCTTGGGAATCTTCATCGAGAGCAGGGCAATATCGACCGGGCGATCCGGATACATGAGAGTGTTTCGATTAGGCCGAATCTGTCGAGGGATGCAAAGGTTCGGGCGCTCTATAGCCTGGGACTTGACTACGTTCGGGGTGGTCTTCTGGACAGGGCCCGTTCGGCATTCAGAAGCGCAATCAAAGAGGACCCAACTCGGATTGAGAGTTATGAGAGCCTTGAGCGCGTTTATGAGGAGCTGAAGGACTGGAAGCGGGCGTATCACTGTCAACTCGCAGTTGACAAGGCGGCCAAGAAGAAGAGCTCAAGACTGCTCGCGTACCTATTGACGGAGATGGCTCTTGCTGAGGCGCTGCAAAACTCGAGGACAAAGGAGGCCATTGAGCTTTTGCAGAAGGCTAAACAGACCGACCCAACCTGCATTTCTGTGCTGATGTATTTGGGCGATGTTTACATCTCTCAGGGGGATTTCAAGAAAGCTGAGCAGGCTTGGGAACACGCGGTTGAGCAATTCCCTAAATTGGCGTTCTTACTATTCGATAGGCTGCGACAAGTTTATCTGAAGCAGGACGCGGTGCAAAATATCAAGGCGATATACAACGTGGTGCTTGCCAAGAATCCGGATGACATCAATGCTCGAAAATCTTTGGGCGACTACTATTTCGACACGGGTCAGCTGGATAAGGCCGAGGAGGAGTACTCCAAGATAATTGAGATTTCAAGCGGCTCGACTCTCGGATACCAGAAGCTCGGGATGGTTCTCCTCAAGGAGGGCAGGAAGGACGAGGCGCTTGATGTCTATCAAAGACTCGCCTCGCTTCCGGAGCTGAAAGTGGTCTATTACTATTGCGGCAAATGTGGTTTCAAGGACACGACAATTCACTGGAGATGTCCGCAATGTCACGAATGGGACACATTTGTCCAGGAGATCGAGAGGCGGAGAGTTCCCGCGGGCCAAAAGAGAAAGCGAGCTGATGCACCTAAAGAAGCGCATTAGACGAACGCTCTCAGCTGCTCTGCTGGCGCTTGTGATGCTCACTCTAATAGGGTGTGGCGCAAGGTCCGCTTTTATATGCGACTCCCGGGTGCTTGATACCGCCGGTCTGAGGGATATTGGGCCCAGGCCGGACGTGGCTGTTCTGCCGTTCGCCTTTAGCAGGGGTGTTCCCGAAAACTTTGCACAAAGCGCCGGGGAGCGGCTAGCAGAATCTCTGCTCGCATCAGGCATAAACGCGATTGGGCCAGCGGACGCTCTCTCATACTGGGCTGCAGCGGGGAATTCCCCGTGGGTCCAGCCCACAAGCAGCAATGATTTCAAGCGGCTTGGAAACATCATCCCGAGTCAGGCTCTAATTTCTGCAACGGTTGCTCGTTACGTTTATGGAAGTATAAACCCGAGCGAAGTCTCTTTTGACCTTTTGCTTATCGATCCGGCCACAGGCAGGACTATAGTGAAAATCAACGCGAATGGACGGAGCCGCAAGGGCAGGTCCTATACCGCGATATCCAAGCCGGCCGAATCTCCGGAGATGCTGCAAGCCCGTTTGATGGACTCCGTGGCAGCAGCGCTTCTGGAACTGTTGGATGCGTCGAAAGAATCCGGTCGGTAGAGCTTCCGGATAGGAGTTAATTCCGGAACGCGCGACGACCCAGCATTGCGTCACCGGGACTGCCCGGTGTTCGCCTCGTTCAGCGGGAGTATGGATGTTAGCATTGCTCAAGGTCAGATTGCGAAATGGACATAACTATTCATCCGGCCCAGCCGCGACCCGATTTGAGCGCCTCGTCATTCCGCTAGTTTTTCTATGCGTTCTACTTCTCTTTCCGTGGCCGTTAAGCGCGGAGTCAACAACCTCTTCTATCACACAATCAAGCAATGATGGGGATGCGAAAAACGATGATGCGCCCGATAGAGAGAATAGCCTGAGCCAAGCCAAGAGCTTTCTGAAGGACGGGAAGCAATTTCTGGATGACCGGCTCTATCTTGAGGCGGCGGACTTCTTCGAGATGGTGCTGCAGAACGAGAACGCGAAGGAGCTGTGGCCAGAGGCGACACTTCTGACTGGGAAGGCGAATCTGTTGGCCGCAAGGGCCATTGATTCTGCCGAGCTTCGGAGAAAGTCGATCGAAGTGCTCGAGGCGTTCCGCTCATCATTCGCCGACTCGCCGCTTATGGATGAGGCTATTTTCCTTTGCGCGATGGCGGAGTTTGAGGGGGGCAATAGTTACGATGCGGAGCCCTTATTCGCCGAGGTTCTTGCCAAGTTTCCGGAGAGTCGGCGCGCGCCAGAGGCGGAATACTATTCGGGTCGCATACTCGAGACAACGATGAAGTACATTGAGGCGCAGAAGCGGTTTTACCGAGTGATTGAATACTATCGTCGTCCGGCGGACAAAGTCGAGGACGCTACGTTCCGACTTGCGAAGATCAGCGTTCTTCTTAGTAAACCTTCACTTGCCATCAAGTGGTACATTCTAGCATGTCGGCGGAACCCGACGAGATGTCTAATGGACGCGGACGTTCTCTTCTATCGGGCAAGCGCTTACATGAAAGCAAAAGAATACGAGGATGCCGCCAAGCATTTTCAGAGATTCGTCAATTTATTCCCCGAGGACGCTCGATATGACGATGCGCTGCTCATGCTCGCCTCAAGTTTTGACGCACAGAAAGAGACATCTGCCGCCGAGGCAGTATTGGAACTGGTCTCAAAATCATCCAATCCCGAGCCTCGAGTTGAGGGTTTGATGAGGCTGGCCGCACTGAAAATGAAGAGCGGCGAAGATTTTGCTGAAGAGGGCGCAAGTGCTCTTTACAAACAGGTAATCAAGGAGTCGCCTTTCTCAAACCAGGCGATGCTCGCCTCGCTCCGTCTATCCAAGATGATGCTGAAGAAGCGCGATTTCAAGGGAGGACTGTCTTATATTGATTGGTTCTTCGACTCTTTTGACAAGTCGTCCTTCACAAATGAGGCTCTGGACATGCGGAATGCCTTGATACTAGGCTTGATTGAGACTCACCTGGCTCAAGAAGAGAGTTTTGACGCAGCAGTGACATTCGAGGAGAGAAAGGACGATTTGAGAGGAGAATCATCACTCTCCCAGGCGAGATTTCTGGCCGCTCAGGCCTACTATGGACTGATGGGTTATTCAAGATGCGCGTCGCTTCTTGGCGCCGTAGATGATAGGTATCTCTCAACTGAGAAGAGGCGCCGTAAACGGTTGCTGCTTGCGCTTCATCGCTATTTTGAGGGCGACAATGATGACAAAAGCGCCTCAGCGCTCGAGAAACTCACTGTCGGTAAGGAGGGCGAGATAACTCTGGAGTCAGGATGTAGGCTTTTTGATCTTCTTATGAAGCAGAAGAAACCAGCGGAAGCGGCGAGGCAATACGATAAGCTGCCTTCGGGCTATTCAGACACCAGATTCCTCCTATCCATTGATTTTCGGGCCGGAGCCTTGTTATTCGATCAGAAGCAGTTCGAGCTCGCCGCGAAGGCCTATGGACGATATATCGAGATGAATCGCAGGAGGCGTCAGCTCGCCTCACCCCCCCCCTCGGAGTCCGGCGTCGGCGGAGACCAGAAGCCCGCCGTGGACTTGGATTGCTCATCCCCTCTAGTTACAGGCTCCTTCATCGAACGGGCGAGATGCGCCGCAGCGCTGGGCAAGGAAAAGGAGGCGATCAAGTTGCTTGATCAGGTGATCAGCAAATGCACAAGCTCCCCATTGGTTTACAGGGCCTGCTACCTTCTAGGAGAGTATCGGGCGAAGGCTGGAAATACAGACGAGGCGATAGAATTGCTCAAGAGATGCGAGAAGATCAACGAGTACGAAGAGATTTGGAAGGACGCCCAGTCGCTGCTGCTGGCGGATATAGAGGTCAAGAAACGGCTCTTGGACATCTCGAAGTGGTGGTTGGATGAGCCCGAATGACTGGTGTCCGACGGGCTTTCCAGGCTGTCTAATAAGTCGAATCTGGCGTTGTGTAGGGGCGGGGCTTGTCTCCGCCCATCTATATATTTGGGCAGACACACGGCCTGCCTCTACATCCTGGGTTATCAGAATTGGATCCAACCGCAACAGCGCGAAATGCACCCATAGGGCAGCATTAGAAGGGCCGCCCTACACTTGAATCTGACCATTCGGAAATGCTAAGATGAACAAGCCTTTATTAGCAGTAGTTGTTATACTGGCTATTGCGGTTCTCTATGTGGCAATTGACAAGCTCTGGGTCACGGACGAGGAAATAATCAATGAGCAGATACACCTGGTCTCCCAGGCGATTGAGCATAAGGACCTCGAACTCTGCATGAGATATATCAGCGATGATTT
Source organism: bacterium (assembly GCA_021160245.1). GTDB lineage: Bacteria > B130-G9 > B130-G9 > B130-G9 > B130-G9 > JAGHCW01. The sequence goes on from JAGHCW010000234.1 coordinate 10,312, forward strand.
CATGTCCGCAGAAAAGCGTGTGGACAAGAACCGTCTTCTGAGGTTGGCACAGGGCAAATTCGACCAGGCGGACAATCTCAAGATGATTCTGGCTGAGAAGGAAATATCGGTCGATGGAGATGAGGCGAGGGTTTTCCTGAAGTTTCGGCTGATGGGCGAATACATAGGGCGAATGGACCAATTTGTGGGCCAACGGGGCTTCATTCTAGGGGAACCGCTCAAGGCGGCAAGAGTAACGTTACATCTTCGGAGACGCTTGCCGGCGGGCGATTCAGATTCGGGTCAGCCACAGTTTATGGTCTATTCTGTATCGGGCTTCGATCCAGGCTATAAGATGCCAGCACGATGAGGCTGCATCAGAATATGAGTGAGTGAATATAGCGATGAAGAAACTGAAGGTTGGGGTAATCGGCTGTGGCCGCGTTGGCTCTCTGCTGGAGAGGGACCCCCTTAGGCACAAACCTTGCAGCCATGCCGGGGCCTTTGCGGCATGCCCGGACACGGAAGTAACCTGCGCGTGTGATATCGATCCGGACAAACTGAAGCAGTTCAGGGAAGACTGGGGAGTTGAAAGGCTCTACCTTGATTATCGGGAGCTTTTGGCCAAGGAAAGGCCGCAGATCATCTCAGTTGCCTCGTGGACGAGCACGCACAAGGACATCGTGGTCGAGGCGGCCAATTGCGGCGTGAAAGTCATACTCTGCGAGAAGCCCATCTCACTCAGTCTGGCCCGGGCTGACGTAATGATACAGGAGTGTCGTAATAACAAGGTTGCGCTGCTTGTGAACCACGAGCGGCGATGGGACCAGCGATTTCTGGCCGCCAAGCAGCTGATAGATGATGGCGAAATCGGGACGCTTAGGAGTATCCGGGGGGCGATGCTCTGCGGCATCCCCGAGACCGCAAGCTGGAAGAGCGATCTCTCGCTCGTCGGAGGTGGGCCATTGCTGCATGACGGGACGCACTTGTTTGACATGATCCGCTTCTTCGGCGGTGAGGTCAAATCGATCGTCGGCTTTGTTCATCCCAACGAGAGATTGAGGATAGAGGACTGGGCAACCGCCATCCTGCAGCTCGAAAACGGTGTGCAAGCATACGTCGAGGTCGGAGGGCAGAGAAGCTACTTCCATTTTGCTATCGAATTCTGGGGCGCAAATGGCAAGATTGCCATAGGCAACGGCATAAACGACCTCTTTGTAAGCCAAGAGTCAAAGAGCTTCTATGGATTTCGAGAGCTTGCGCCGAGGGAGTTTCCGCTGCCCGAGTCGCACAAGAGCTCCTACCTCGCGATAGCCGAGGATATCGTGCGCCTCAAAAGGGGCTCATGCGAGAACAGGTCCTCCGGCGAGGATGCCCGGGGTGCGTTGGAGATTATATGGGGCATCTACGAATCTGAGAGGCTCTCAAACAGCATAGTCACCCTCCCACTCACTAGAAGGGAAGTCTCCCCTCTCATGTCGATACTCAAGAGAAAGAGCCAAAAGCAGGCGCCCCGTGCTGACAGGGACTAGAGAGGCGTTGCTTATCGGCCTTCTTTTCTGGTTCTGTCTTATGGAGACTCCTCCCTTCCCGAAAAATCAGATTGACGGAGGCGGTTCAAGCCTTTGGGAGTGTGGTGACTCGACACCGCTTTCATTGGTGGTGGCTTGACACCACCATGCTATAAATTGCCTTCTTGACCTTTTAGACGATGATCTTTTAACCCGGACGCCAATTGATATGGGGTCGATGCCGCGTCAAGCCGCGGCGAGCCAAAGCGGCGCCTGGCCGCCGCACTCCATAATCATCCAATGGGTGCAACTCATAGACCGACTCCTTTCGAGCTCATAACCTCTGGGCTGCCGGCAAACGTGTTCATCCCTCGATGTCCTTTGCGGTCAATCTGATTTTCCGGGATGTGCTTGTCGGGTATGTTCTTGATCTCTACTTTCATGTTCACATCTCCTCCTTTGAAAACAAATACCGCCCCCGAGCCGGGGCGCGAGCATTCAGAGATATAACCCTTGCATAGCCATCAAAGAGTGGATAAGGCCGCTTGTCTTGTCAAGTTTGCGGGGAAACACTTGACCCCTGACTTTGGAGATTGGCATTTAGAAACTCGTTGATCTGGGATAATAACTCGTCTCTAACTTTCCTGAAGACCTTCAGTTTTTGAGCATCATCTCCTTGCGCAGTCGCCGGGTCCTCGAGCCCCCAGGTTAGTCTGAGCTTTGCCGCGCCGGGGAAGTATGGGCATTGTTGATTTTTGTCTTTTGCACAGACCGTTATGACGTAGTCGAACTTCTGGCCGATGAATTCGTCGAGCGACTTGCTCCGCTGCTCGGATATGTCGAACCCTATCTCGGCCATGACCTTGATGGCCAGCGGATGGACAAACGATGCGGTCGCGCCGGCGCTATGAACATCGAAGGTGCTCCCGGGTAGACTCTTGAGAAGGCCCTCGGCCATCTGCGAGCGGCAGGAGTTGCTGCCACAGAGAAACAGGACGCTATCCTTTCGGGGCATGTTTGGTGCTACAGGTTTCTGTCTGGCCTGGGAATCTGAGTATCCCAAGTGGGCACGCTGCCTGGCATTCGGGGCACTTGAGGCAGTCCTTGGATTGCAGCCTCCCCTTTGCCATGTCGGACGGAATCTTGAGGTTCATCGGGCAGGTCCTCTCGCACGCCCCACAGTCGGTGCAGCCATCATCGAGCTGCAGCTTCTGCTTGTGTCCGCCCACTGCAGCCTGCAAAGTCCCTATAGGGCAGAACGTGCACCATGTTCTTGGGTGAAAGAAAAGGGCCACAATAACGCCTATGCCTGTCGTGATGACGCATATACGAAAGAAGACGGTTCCCCAATGTCGGTAGTCTCCGGGGTCAAGGCTTATCTGATAGACCATAAAACCCATCAAGATGGCGAACACAGCCCATCTAAAGGCCGGGTTCCTAAACCAGCTGGGGATATTCCGATTGGGGCTAACATGCCTCATTACTCTGTCAAAGAAGGCGCCTCTGGGGCATAGCCAGCCGCAGACATATCTGCCTCGCACGAAGCCACCCACGACGCCGATCATCATCACAACCGGTACAGCATAGCCAAGCAGTGGATAGCGCCAGCCAAGCCCAATAACGATCACGACCATTATCCACGTGCTGGATTGGATGATTCGCCTGATTCTTGAAAGCTCTGCGGCGTTGCTTCTGACTGCTGCACTTGTTGCGGTAGTCTTGCTCAATATGTTTATCTCAACTTTCTGCTTTTGATGGTTTGGCGTCCAGATTACAGCCGTAACCGAGTTCACTGACTGTCTTGCAGAGCGACTCGGCGTCGAGGTCCTTGCCGTCTAAGAGCGCTTTTCCAGCCTTGAGATCAACGTTGACCATTTCAACGCCCGGGCTGCCGGTCAAAGCGCGAGTAACGGCCTCCGCGCAATGGCTGCACGTCATTCCCGTGATATTGAGCGATAGCATTCTATCCTCCTTCTCCTTAGGAATTGCCGCATGGTGAGCGTGTTTGTGGGCATAATTCGACCAACCCAGAATGGCAAGCAGGGCTATCGCGCTCGCCACCTTGATGTATGGCGGTAGCATCCAGGGCATGTATGGCTCCGCGGTTCCGGCCGTCGTGGTGTAGATAAGATCGAGAAGCGAGCCAAAGAGCAGAGCACATCCGCCTGTTGTCAAAAGGTAAATAATTGCCACCTTCTTGCCCATGACTTTCCAGATCGTGGCGATAGTCGCGATGTTTGTGGCTGGTCCGGTCATCAGAAAGACGAAAGCCGCGCCAGGCGAAACACCAATCGCGATTAGAGCGCCAGCAAGGGGCACAGATGCGGTCGCGCAGACATAGATCGGTATCCCGATCGCCATGAGTAAGAGCTTCGCTAGAAAGCCGTGTCCGAGCGAATTGGCAAAAAAATCTTGAGGCACAAGCGTGGAGATTAGCGCTGCTGCAAGAAGGCCAAAGAAGAGCGGCTTTGCGATGTCGCCTGCAAGCGTCACGAAGCCGTATTTGAACACCTGTGCGAGCCTATGACCTTTGGGGTGGACCATGCAGGCGCCGGTCGCGCACGTGCAATCTGGCCCCTTCGGCGCCTCTTCACCATCCTCCTCACCAACCGCGACGAGCGACCCGCCCAAGAGCCCTGTCAATAGTGCCGCAAATGGCCTGAATATGGCGAAGACGGGGCCAAGAAGGCTGAGTGTTACAAATATCGAGTCTATTCCCGTCTGCGGCGTCGAAAGCAGAAAGGCTGTTGTCGCGCCCTTGCTCGCCCCTTGCTTTCTAAGCGACGCGGAAACAGGAATGACGCCGCAGGAGCACAATGGCAAGGGAACCCCAAACAGCGAGGCTTTGACGACTGGCAGGAATCCCTTGCCTCCCAGATGACGACGGACAACATCCGGTGAGATGTAAACTGATAACACGCCTGCGACCAGGAAGCCGAATAGCAAGTATGGGGACATCGCGCCAAGCACGTCCCAGAACTCCGCAAGTATGCTCATGACAACGTCATACATCGGCGGAAGCCCTCCCCTGTCCGAATTCATTCAGAAAGCACTCGAGGTCCGCGTCCCGCCGAATCCCAAGCCTCGTCAAGGCAAAGTCATATCGCACAGGATCAAAAGGGGCAAAGCGTTTGAACGCATTCGTGATCTCTAAAGCACACTGCATGTCCGCATTCCTCCTGTTCGTGAAGCCCAATGCAAGTCCTATTCTATGTATATGAGTATCCAACGGCACAATCAGCTTCGATTTCGGCACATCACCCCAGCCCCCCGGATCCACCTCGTCTTTTCTAACCATCCACCGCAAAAAGAGATTAAGCCGCTTGCAGGCGCTACCCAGCTTCGGTGAGGGCACGAGACTGTTGCGCCGGCCTCCGGCTTTCTGACCAGACATAAGCGCCTCAGCAAACGTCGCAAGCGCTGGAAGCACGGTCTCATGCTCATCCATCAGCCCGGCCACAAAGCAATGATACAAAGAGCCATAATGTTCTATAAGCCGCTTAGCGCCGATGAGCATCTCCGCAACATCGTCTCCGGTCGTGAACCTATGCTTGAAATGCGAGAACAAGGACCGCAAATCATCCTCTGATGATTGCAGCAGGAATTCACGAGGCGCCGGTCCGAATCGCTCGAGAACATAAGAGACGCTTTTGAGTATCTGCGCAACTCTCCCATACGCAAGCGCGCTCGCGATCAGGCCCACTATCTCACGATCGCAAGGGTCCTCGTAACCATAGAGGAACTCAACCGGGTCAGGATGAACAAATTCGCGCCTGTTGTATCTCTCGTATAGCCGCTCGAGCGTCTGTCCATCTACGCCGCGCCTCATTCATCCAGTTTGAAGGCTTCCTTGCCGACACCGCAGACAGGGCAGGTCCAGTTCGGCGGAATGTCCTCAAAGGCTGTTCCTGGCTTGATTCTATTGTCGGGGTCGCCCTTCTCAGGGTCATAAAGATAGCCACAGACCGTGCAGACATATCTCTTCATCGGTTCGCTCCTTTTTCTGGTTCTATTTTTTCCTGTTTTGATTCACTCTCGATATAACTCGGCGCATTCTTCGGCGTCTTGCCTTTCAGGTGTTTGTGATAATAATCGTAGGTAAGTGCGCTCCCCGTCGCAAGGACCTCGCCGGACAAGAGATCGCCGACGAATATCGTATGCGTGCCCACGCTCATAGCATCAACGACCTTCGCCTCAAGCACCGAAAGCACGTGCTCCGTTACGAGCGGGGCACCGGTTGTCCCAGCTTTGTATCCGACGTTTTCAAACTTGTTCGCGTCGCGGCCTGATCGAAATCCAAACGTGCCGATAAGCGTCATCGGGGCCGTCTCATCCAGCACGGAAACGCCAAAGACGCCGCTCTCTGAGATAAAGTCGTGCGTCAGGTTCTCTTTGTTTATACATACGCTTATTCTTGGTGGACTGGCCGTTACTTGAAACACAGTGTTGACTATTTGCCCATTTAGCCTGTCACCAGAGTACGAACTAGCTATGTAGAGACCGTAGCTTATGCTGAATAACGACCGCGGATCGAACTCGCTCTTCATCTTAGAGCCTCTCCTTAAGCCGTTCAGCCACCGCCTTCCCGAGAGCGCGGCATTTCTCGAGCGCATCCGCATTCGGCACATAACTAGCCTTGATGCCATCGCTTATGAGCCTCACATTCATGGACTTCAGAAGCTCGTTCAGATGGCCGACCGCCTCGCCGCTCCATCCGAATGAGCCAAACGCAGCGCCGATGAGGTTCTTTGGCTTTAGGCCCTTCAGGTACGTCATGGTTTCCGCAATCGACGGAAAGATGCCGTTGTTGATGGTCGGTGAACCCAGGATAAGGGCTCCGGCGTGCATCACAGCTGTCGCGACGTCGCTGCGATGGGTCGATCCAAGCGGCATGGTGCTGACGCTAGCGCCGCCCTCCGCCAGGCCGTCGCAGATTGCCCTCGCCATGATGTCCGTGCTATTCCACATCGTGTCATAGACGATAACTGCGCGCATTGAGGGCTGCTGCTCCGCCCAATTGGAATACCAATTGAGAATATCGGAGAAGCTCTTCCGCCAGATAGGGCCGTGGGTAGGCGCCACAATCTTGAAACTCAAGCCGAGCGTCGGGAGACTCTTCAGAAGCTTCGTAATAAGCGGCGAGAATGGCAGAAGGATGTTTGCATAATACTTGGCCGCCTCCTCTGCGATAACGTCGTATGGCAGTTCATCGTCGAACCGCTCGGTCGAGGCGAGGTGCATCCCGAAGGCGTCTTGTGAGAAGAGAATCTCGTCCTCCGCAAGATACGTAACCATGCTCTCTGGCCAGTGCAGCATCGGCGTGTGGATGAACGATAGATTCATGTTGCCGAGGCTAAGACTCTCGCCATTCTTGACGGGCGTTACGTCAATATCGAGATCGAAGAGATTCGACAGAACTTTTACGCCCATCACCGAAGCAAAAACCTTCGTGGGCTTCGCAACTTGAATGGTACGAGGCAGCGCCCCGGTGTGGTCAAACTCGGCGTGATTCGAGATAATATAGTCGATCTTCTCCGGCTCGATGACCGAGGCGATGCGAGAAAGCATCTCGTCCGCGAACGGCCCCTTCACAGTATCGATCAATGTGATCTTGTCAGCCATCACAAGATACGCGTTATACGTGGTTCCGCGCCTCGTCTGGTATCCATGAAAATTGCGCATGCCCCAGTCGATGGCGCCCACCCAATAGACGTTATCGGTAACTTTGGTCGCCTTGAACGGTCCTTTCAATTTGCTCTCCTTCGATGATTATCGCGTTACATCCTCTCGTAAAGGCTGTGTAGGGGCGGGGCTTGTCTCCGCCCATCTATAATTCGGGCAGACACAAGGCCTGTCCCTAGGGACCTTACCGCCCTGCTGCAGCCGTCCCCCCGAATTAGAACGGCGCAAAGCCCGCCTTCTCCCAATAGAACTCCTTTAGCGAGTCATACTGCTTCAATAGCGCCCTATAATGACCTGCTTCCCACGCCTCGAGCTCCTTGAAGAATCCCTTCACAAAATCGTCCGAGCTCTTCTCGGAATGTTCTCTGTAGAATCTCATGGCGAGAAGCTCGAGCTTCACCCCTATGGACAGCGCCGTCATCTCATAATGGGCATCCGAAAGCCGTTCGAGCAGCTGTTCGGAGAATATGGGGTGCGCCCCGGAGAAGTCCGCCTTGGGGCCCAGCTTCAACTTCTTATCGAACTCGCCTCGCTCCAACAACGAGAGATATTGTTTCTTGAGATACTTCAGATGTATCTCCTCCTCCGCAGCCAGCGTCTCAAAAACCTGCTTGCCCTTTGGGTCCGCCGTGCTGTTGGCTGCCATCAGGTAAAAGTACTTGCCGTCGTTCTCCGTCCTGATCGCCTCAGCAATCCCCCTCGCGACCTTGTCCCTTGCCTCATTATTCATAGTCATCTCCTTTTTCAAGCAGCCCCAAACGTGGCAAGAACCGGCTACGCCTGGCCATCTGTCGTCGAA
>JAGHCW010000143.1 GCA_021160245.1 bacterium
CCCAGTGCTACCGGAATCCTGGGCCCGTCCCGTCGAGTCTCATTGACTATTTCGTTGGAAGCGATGGTCGCAACACGGTTGTTTCGATCAGGTTAAGTCCAATCATCTACTATCCGAGCACAAATAGCGCTCTGTTGGTAACGGAGGCAGATGTCCGCATCGACTATTCCCTCGGAGATTCGAGTCGCATTGACGCTGCCGCCTGGGACAATACGCGCTGCGTGATAATCACGCCCGAGTCGATGTCTCCCGCTGCCGACGACCTTGCCAACATGCACGAGCAGGAGGAGGGCATTGAGACTGATGTCGTAACGCTTGAGTTCATCGGGGCAAATTACGACGAGGCTGAGGACCCGCCATTCGCCGGCTATCCCGACGGCGGAGCAATCCTCCCGATCGATTATGACTACTCACTTGCAATGAGAGTCGTCTCTTACCTGCGCGACACGCCAGCCCATCCCTCGCTCGAATACGTGACGATATTGGGGAATGGCGCGAATGTGCCGGCGAGCTATTACTACCATGATGAGGATTCCGGGCTCGGACTTAGTCAGGATTGGCTGCCGAGTGATTTCCTTTACGCCTCGCCGGACTACGATCTCGTGCCCAACTTCAAGGTCGGCAGGCTGCCGGCTGGTGATTTAGCCGAGGCGGGGCGCTTGGTCCTCAAAGTGCGCAGCTGGCGGCAAACGGCGGACTGGTCTTGGTTCAAGAACGTGATGGTCGCGGGCAGCAGGCCCTTCAGCACACCATATTATTATGGCGAGTTTATGTCCGTCGATATGCTGAACTCGGGTTATTTCGACGGCATGGACGTCACAAAGGCATTCGGCACAGACGATAGGTATTCAGTGGATATAGTCTCTGCAGCGCTTAAAGATGGCGGATTCGGGATACTCTACAATTCGGGGCACGGCTCCGGCCCATCGATTCGCTTGAATGATGGCGTCATTACATCATGGAGCCTCATGCAATACGACAACTCGAGCTTGGAGCTCCCAATTGTCGTCTCCATAGCCTGCATCTGCGGTCAGTTCGATACACCATCCTCATACAAGTCATTTGGCGAAGGTCTTCTTCTCTCAAATGCCGGTGGAATCGCTTACTTCGGTGGCACTCGGATAAATGCTGGAATAGCCACGCCGGCTTTCGACAACGGCAATCTCTTCGTATCCAAACAGGAGCACATGGGGGGCATGACGAAAGCCGTCCTCGCGAGCTATGCCTCGGGCGCCGCAGACCTCGGGTCGATGTTCACGGGCGCAATCAACCGCTTTCTTGCGGAGAATGCTTGGGATGATCATCTAGTTCGACGAACGGCGCTTGGCTTCGTTTTGCTGGGAGACCCGGCGCTTCAGATTCCCCAGATTCAGGGCGGAAATGCAAAGGCCGTTCCGAGTTTCACACCGTGTGCCCCGGACTTTGTGAGCAACCAATCGGTCCCGGGTTACACTAATTGCCTCGCCAGGGACGTGGGTGCAGAAATCGTGTCGGATTCTGACGTTCTGGGCCTCAAATTGATCAACGCCTCCGACGCCCGGTTAGTCGAAAAGGGGACGCTAAACGGACCCTCAGCTCATTGCAGTTTCTATCCGAAAGAGGGCTTTACGTGCTACGTGGTTCGAGCTGAGGCGGATGACGGCAAGGAGGGATGGTATGGTGTCAACACGAGCGCCTCGCTCCTTTGCATGGATGGCGACCTCGTTGACTGGAAGGCGGAGGCGATAAGGCCAATCGCCTGCGATCCGAAAGGGGACTTTGACAATCCCGAGTACGACGTCTCGACTCTTTACGCATACTCCGACATGGAGTTCTGGCACTTCGCGTTCGAGGCTACCTGCGAGAATGACGATATGTCCTACGTTCTAGCAATTGACTACAAAGATGGCGGATTTGCGGGAAATGACGGGAGTTCAGACGCCGCGGGCAACTTCGTAACGTTCGATCCGGCGTTCGCGGTTGATGCTGAGATATATCTCAATCACGTAACTTGGGTTCCTTGGCTGGGTTGGGAGTCGTTCAGAAGTTGCAGATTCTATGAGCATTCCCCTGGGGGCTGGGGCGACCGCTCATTCGCAGCCTGCGGAATTGTCATGAGCTATTCGCCCGTCGGGGACCTTGTTGAACTGGCGGTTCCCAAAAGCCTTCTAGGCGGCTCGGAGGAGATGCGAGTTATCCTCTTCTCGCTGCCATCGGGCACGCCCTCGCCGGCTCAGGATTCGGCGCCATCCGATCCTGCGACGTTTACAACGCTTGCGGAAGGCGCAGAGAATGGGAATCGGCTTTCCAAGTTCGCCCATGCAACCTGCGCCCCTAAGAGCTGCATCCGGGCAGCCGGCCTATGGGATAGCGCTTTGTGCGCGTCAGCCGGTGGTGATCTTACCGTTGTGGCCTTTGTTGACATGGCCGTTACCGATGTTGTATCGCTCGAGGTGCTGTTCAACGACACACCGACCGGGCTTTTGCTGAACGATGACGGCGTCGAGGGCGATTCGCAAGCCGACGACGGTGTATTCACTTTCTCCGCCCACATAGGGCCAAACATCCTGCCGTCCGGCGATCATCTCCTATCAATCGTCGCAACGGATTCTATTGGCGGGTGTATCGGCCAGTGGCCGTCGATAGTATTCTCTGGATGTGACCACCTGAATACACCTCTCCAGGCCCAGATTGGCGCGGGCACAGATGGATTGATCCCGAGCTTGGGCCGGAGCTTATGCAAAGCGGTCCCGGCGGGCACCGGGAGCTGCGAGATACTCGCCGGTAGAATATCCAATACTGAGGCGATTATGGGCACGTTGACGGTTGAGGCGGTTGCATATATCAATCCGACGTGGAGGCCGGACTCCGTTCGAGTTCAATATGCCGGTCAGCCGTTGGATGTTGAGCTCAGCGATGACGGCATGGGCAGCGACATTGTGGCCGGAGATGGCCTGTTCTCATGCAGTTTCGAGGTGAGCCGCGAGATTCTAGAGCACAGAAGTTACTTGCTCTCGCTAGTGGCATTCAAGGACGGACAGCCCTGCGGCACCTGGCCGTATCTGCGCGTCGAGCCGTGATTGGCGGAGGGCGGGTTTAAGCGTATTTGAGATGTGGCAGGCTCATGCGCTCAATTAGACGCCGAACGTGTCCATCTCAAGAATCGCGGAATATGTCTGGCAGAGCGCCCGCTCCCGGATGAGTGGTCTGACTTGAACCGGGCCGAACATTGTCGTCTCGCCGAGGACATCAACCTCGACCAGGAAGTAATAGTAGAGCGTGCCCGAGTTGACTCTCCTGTCCACAAGCTCATATATCGCGCCGGAGTGTGGAGTTCCTGCTCCGGAGATTATCTTGGAATTGACCCTCTTGAAGGTGGTCATGTCCGGTATCTCGCTTCGGAGTAAGAAGAAGCCGGCCGTGCCGATCTCAGTTCCCGTCTCCCAGCGGAGCAGGATCGAGCCGTTCTTCTGAGGCACGGCGGCGAAACTTTCGAGGGAGATGGCAGTAGTGTCGTCCGTCGGTGTTCGCCAGACTTCAGTACCGGTGTTGCCCGTGTCCTCATCCTTCCAGGTTCCAATTAGAAGCTCGTTGAACTCGTGCTCAACGGCATACGTGCCCATGCAAAAGAAGCTGGTATTGGTCGAATCGCCGAAGTCATCCTCGCTCCGTTTCTCCCAACTAAGGCCGTCCTCGCTTCTCCATACGTTGTCGAGAGCTCCCTGACCGGTCGTCGCGTAGAGTCGCTGGTGCGGCGTTGCGCCCCTTGTATCGTTGAATACAATGAGGTCAACCACGTCGCTCGAGGCCACGCCATCTATGTTGCACAGGCCCTGATAATTGTCGCCATCCAACGAGCGGAAGATGTCGTCGCCAGAATTATGAAAAACGCCAACGTAAAGAGAGTCTCCCATTTGGGCGAAGCAGCGAGCCGCAAGCGCGTAAAGAGGCTCTCCGCTGCCGTTCTCACCAACCTTGCCATCCCAAACCTGCTCCCAGAGCTTAGGGTCGTCCTGCGCAGGGGCGTAGCGGAATACCCGGCCTGCCGACCAGTCCGCCTCGGAACCTGCCCAGTAGTTGTATGTGCCGGCATAGAGATCGCCCCTGTAAACGATCATGTCCATTACGCAGATATTGTCCTCTTCGTCCTCCCACTCTTGCTCGGTCTCGTTGAACTTGCCGAAGCCGCCGTAATTCACGCGCTCCCAACTTCCCAATCCTGGGGAATTGCTCCGCCAAACCTCGCAACCGGAGTATGTATTCAGCGTGCCGACATATAGATAGCCATCATAGACGGCCATGCTATAGGCATTTGAGTTATCGAACTCAAACTCCGAGCCCTCGTCGTGTCCGCTTCCGAAGCCGTGTTCTGCCACCTTAGTCCATGAAAGTAGGGGCGGAGACGCGCTTTCAGAGCCATCTGTGCACCAAACCTGGCAACCCTCCGTGTTGCAGACGCCCATGTAGAGCTTGCCATCGAAGACAGCCGTGGAGTCAATGTGTTGGTTCTCCTCCTCGCCAAAGTCCGGCTCAGCCACCTGTTCCCACGACTCGGGACCTTCGGGATAGCC
>JAGHCW010000039.1 GCA_021160245.1 bacterium
ACGCTTCTTTTGCTAACGAATGTTGAGATTAAGCCGACGCTCAAGGGTGTTTTGTGGGTCGTGATGGCGTACGTTGCCAGATGGCGTGTTGAGGAAATGATACGTTTCATTAAACAGAGCTATAAGTTGGAGGATATTCGATTACGCAGTTACAATGGGCTTCGCAATATGACGGCTTTGGTGATGGCTTGCGCGAGTTTCGTGAGCCTGCAACTCGGCCTTCAGGCGAAACTTCAGATTTTCATGCGGAAGTTGCTCAGCAAGCTGCAGGGAGCAAGGAGTTCGCCGTCATGCTCATCTCCGAGGCGCCCCTTTGCCTCTTATCTAATGAGATACATTTAAGTCTCCCACATTTCACATCTGGTCAGGTTGATGAGCTCATTCGGCACTATCTAGGCTGTGCGCTGCGGAGGGACGTATATTATCTCCCCCTGCCCGACACGGTTGAGGAGACTGAGAATCAGGCGAAACTCTGACAGATCCCACCAAACGCCCGCTAACGCATACTCGCCTTCTTGTGATGTTCTGACACTACCCCGATGACAGCAAGCCGGCAGAACACCGCCATGGAATTATTCTGGGCAACCTGGGTGTTATCACCGAGTCATGGTGTGCCTTAAATCGCTTGGTATGCTGTCAGTATGCTATTTACCTGCGTAAGCATCAGTGAGTATCAGGCTATATAGGTAAAACCCTCTCGAGGGGAATTTGAGGGCTGAGATCGTTCGGACCGCGGCTGTAGATGGTCGGGGCGGGCGGACTTGAACCGCCGACCCCCGGTTCCCAAAACCGGTGCGCTACCGGACTGCGCTACGCCCCGGAAATCATCCTTAAGCCGTTAGGGCTTAGAGAATACTATATATCAGAAGGTGTAAACCAGGGAGAGAGCAACCCCATTCAATTTGTCGGTCCAGATAGGAGCCTCCTGTGTCCTGGTGTCGTCCGGTTTCGTTCGCTGCATCCACCAGCCGAGCTTTACGTCTAGGGGAGTGTTCTGAATGGAATAGGCAATGCCAAGCTCCATCTTGTAGCTCTCCAGCCTGCCTGTGAGGCAGTAATGATCCTCAATGTCCGGTGGACCCGCGCCTTTGAACCTGAACTCCCGCCTTTGGGCGTACTTTATGTTGAGGATAGGAAGCATCATACCATTGCCCCAAGCATAGAACCCCTGGATGTGCGGAGATTCAAGAGCCAACCCAAATTGGAAGCCATGAATACGATTTCTCTCCGAATTGGTAGTCTCATATTCATAGGTGCCGACTGGCACTTCAAGCCCAAGATACTCTTGCCATATACCTTCGCCGCGCTTTTCAAAGTTGTAATGTTTCAGCCATTTGTATCCCATAATCAATGAGAAGTAGCGGCGCCAAGGGGTAAATCGGATGAAGGCCTCAATGTCTTCACGTCTGGCCCTGATGCTGCCGTCTTCCTTGGTCTGGCGCCATCCGATATCCCGACGATTCCTGACTTCGTATTCCCCATCAAAATGGCCGAGGAGATAGTGGCCGCCGATGCCGATGTGACCTTCAGCGAAGGAGAGCTCGAACGTTGGTCCGGCAAGGCCCCATGTTGAGTCCATATCATACTTGCCAGTGATACCATTGCTCCAAGCGTCACCGTGCTCAAAACTCCAGGTTCCTGCAAAATACGTGACACCGAGTGAGTAGCTGAACGCTGCCTCTTCTTCCTCGTCCTCCGCGAAGACGGAAGTGGCGAGAATCGCAGTCAACGCTAGAATGAGCAGAAGTGAGTATCGCCTCATTACAATCTCCTTTTAGAATAAGCATATAGACGTCTTATATTTCGTGCGTCAAGATACTGGTCAGACCTAACTACTGTCAAGGATTTTCAGCGCCAAGTTCCCCCAAGTCAGAAGGTCATTATGAAATTCGCATATTCACTGAGGGATTCTCTCACATTATGTAACGGGTGAAACAGGATGAATTGGCAGTCTGGGTTAGGGCGTGAAGACCTGCAATCTAAATACATGTAAAGCCCCGCCTGTTCATTCAAGTTGATTATGCGGTATGTGATGTTGACTTGGCGCGTGAACTGGTGGCAAGATCGAAGGCTATGTTATCAAATTTAATAGGGATTGCAGGATGAGCGTGCAGAACAAGCAACAGGAGCAGGGCAAGCCCGAAATTCCCGAAGTTCTACCCGTCTTGACCGTGCGCGACCTTGTTATTCATCCCTCAATGGTTGTGCCTCTTCTGGTTTCCAGGGCATTTTCGATAGGCGCAATTGACGCTGCGCTGGGCAGCCGCCGTTTCATTTTCGTGGTCGCTCAGAAGAACGCTCAGATTGAGGAACCCGGGCAGGACGACATTTTTGACGTAGGGACGGCCTGTCTGATTATCAGGATGTTGAAGCTGCCTGATCAGAGGGTTCGATTGCTTCTGCAGGGAGTGGACCGCGCCCGTATTGTGAATCTGCAAAAGACCTCACGTTGTTGGAAGGCGAACTTAGAGCGGTTCGGCTCTGCATCAGAGCCTAAAAGCCAGATTGTGGCAGAGGCGCTGATGCGCAACGTTAAGGAGAAGCTGGAGCGTAGTTTGTCGCTGGGAAGGGTTATGCCTGCAGAGGCTGCTATTGTTGCGATGAACAGCAATGAGCCGGGACAGCTTGCTGATATGGTCGCCGGTGCTTTGGGTCTGAAGATTTCCGATTCGCAGTCGGTCTTGGAGATAGGGGAGCCGATTGAGCGCCTCAAGCACGTCAACGAGTTGTTTTCAAAAGAGATGGAGATCATCGACGTCCAGGAGAAGATTCGGTCTGAGGCGCAGCACGGGATGCAGCAGGACCAGGAGGAGTATTTCCTGAGGCAGCAGATGAAGGCCATTCAGGAGAAGCTCGGCGGCCTCGACTCCCGATCGGGCGAGATAAATGAGCTTAGAGAGCGCCTTGATGCGATGACAATGCCTAAGGAGATCAAGGACGTATGTGAGCAGCAGATCAAGCGGCTTGAGATGAGCCATGCCGAGTCTGGAGAGGCTAGCGTTATACGGACGTACATCGACTGGCTCTTGAATTTGCCTTGGAATGTCCGAACAGAAGACACAATTGATCTAAACGCTGCGGAGCGGATACTTAACGAGGACCATTATGATCTTGATGAGATCAAGGAGCGTGTCCTTGAGTTCTTGGCCGTTCGCCAGCTTACCGAGGCCAACAAGGGCCCGATGCTCTGCTTTGTCGGCCCCCCGGGCACGGGCAAGACGTCGCTTGGCCGTTCAATCGCAAGGGCCTTGGGCAGGAAGTTCATTCGGATATCGCTCGGCGGTGTGAGGGACGAGGCGGAGATACGCGGCCACCGCCGGACATACGTTGGCGCCCTTCCGGGTCGGATACTGCAGGAGCTGCGCAGCGCCGGCTCAGCGAATCCGGTCTTCATGATGGACGAGGTTGACAAGATCGGGGCCGAATCCCGAGGCGATCCGAGTTCAGCATTGCTGGAGGTCTTGGACCCGGAGCAGAATTACGCATTCAAAGACCATTATATTGAGGTTCCATTTGACCTCTCGAAGGTGCTCTTCATCTGCACGGCAAATGTCCTGGACACAATTCAGCCGGCATTCAGAGACAGAATGGAGATATTGCGGCTCTCCGGCTACACGGAGTACGACAAGCTGAAGATCGCCCGGAAGTTTACCGTTCCAAAGCAGATCAAGGAGAACGGGCTGTCAGAATCGAACCTTCGAATAACCTCTCCTGCCATTCGCGCGATTATACTTCAATATACAAGAGAGGCTGGTCTGAGGGACCTTGAGCGCCATATCTCCCGGATATGCCGCAAAGTCGCGAGGCGCATAGCCAGTGGCGAGAAGGGTCCGTTCATGATTAAGGTTCGGGACCTGAGGAGTTACTTGGGCGTGGCGTCCTATCTGCTCAGTAGCGGCCTTGACCACGATCAGATTGGGGTCACCTCGGCACTTGCTTGGACTCCTACTGGTGGCGAGGTGCTCACAATCGAGGTGATCACTATGCCGGGCAAGGGTCATCTAAAGCTGACAGGCAGCCTCGGCGATGTGATGAAGGAATCTGCCGAGGCGGCGGCAAGCTACGCTCGGTCAAGGGCATCCGATTTCGGGCTTCCAGGCGACTTCCATTCTAAGGTGGACATACACATCCACGTTCCATCGGGCGCAATCCCGAAGGATGGCCCGTCGGCTGGTATTACGATTGCGATCGCTCTTATATCCGCGCTGACCAAGATACCGGCCAGAGCCTGCGTCGCCATGACGGGAGAGATCACATTACGTGGCAATATCCTGCCAATAGGCGGACTGAAGGAGAAGATTCTGGCGGCCCAGCGCGCCGGAATAGGGGAATTGATTCTCCCTGCAAAAAACCAGAAGGAGTTCTCAGAGGTTGAGGAGCAAATAAGGAGAGGGATCACGTTCCATTTCGTCAATCATATTGATGAGGCGCTCAAGACGGCTCTTACAAGGAGCCCCAACTCTGGCTAGGCATCAGGCACGGAGCCACAGTTGATTGCTCGGCTAGTGACGTTGAGCTGGCAAGGGATTGGGAAGACGCGAGCTCATCTCATCCCACAATCGCCACGAGGGGATTTTCGATGACCAGGAAGCAAGATAGGCTAATAGATGAGATTGCGGCTCTTAAGCGGGCTCGCAACGCGATAATCCTGGGCCACAATTACCAGCCCGGCATCATCCAGGATATCTCAGACGTCGTGGGCGATTCGCTCGGATTATCCCGACAGGCCGCGGAGAGCGATGCTGATGTGATAGTCTTTTGCGGCGTGGACTTTATGGCAGAGACGGCCGCGATACTCGCGCCTGAAAAGCTCGTCCTCTTCCCAGACCGTCGCGCCTCGTGCCCGATGGCAAAGATGGCAACGGCGGAGGAGGTCCGGGGGAAGAAGGCTGAGTTCCCAGGCAGCGTCGTTGTGACGTACGTCAATTCATCGGCGGCGGTCAAGGCCGAGAGCGATATATGCTGCACTTCCGCTAATGCGGTGTCGGTTCTGCGCTCAATTCCAGAGGACAAGCAGATTATTTTTGTTCCCGACATGCACTTGGGGGAATATGCTGCGAGGATAACTGGGCGAGATGTGATTCTGTGGGAGGGCTACTGCCCCGCTCATCACCATGTGACGCCTCTGGAGGTGGAGAGGGAGATGCTTCGGCGCCCAGGCGCACTAGTGCTTACGCACCCCGAATGTCCTTTGGATGTTATTGAGATATCGGACGCGGCGCTCTCAACCTCGGGAATGCTTGATTATGCGCGGGAGTCGGACGCTTTGGATTTCATAATAGTAACAGAGGTCGGGATGCTTCATCCGCTGTCGAAGCAGAATCCTGGAAAGAGATTCTATTGCCCTTCCGCGTCACTAATCTGCCCGAATATGAAGCTGACGACATTAAGTTCGATCAAACATGCGCTCGAGGGGAATTTGGGTGTCGTCAAAGTGGACAGCAAGACCGCGCAGCGCGCTCGATTGCCCATAGAGCGGATGCTCGCCGTCCCGAGGGATAGCTAAAGAACGCTTGCCCGGCCGGTTGGTTAGGTCTTAAGAACATGCAGATGATATTGCAGAGAGCGCAGGGCACTTCGACGATTGACTATATCGGGCATCTTTCATCAGCTCCCGCCGGGTCTTCCACTATTCTTCTTTGAAGCTCGCTATCGCCTCATCAATTGATGGATGCAATTGGAACACGCTTGATAGCCGAGTTATCCTGAAGACGTCCATTGCGAGCCCTTTTAGGCCAGAGAGTTTGAGGTCTCCCTTGCGGCTTCGGGCTGATTTCATCGTCGAAACGAGTATGCCCAGAGCCGCGCTGTTGAGATATGCTAATTCTGACAAGTCGGCGACAATCTTAAACTTGCCGCCATCCACCAACTCCTGAAATAGCTTCTGAAGCGTTCTGCTGTCCTGATTCTGGAAGTTACCCGAAATGGTCAAGACGGTAACCTCGCCTCTCTCTGAAGTCTCTATCTGCATTTTATTTACTCATCGATTGAGAGTTTCGCTAAATTACCATCGTAGCTTGGACATCGTAGCCTTGTAGTTTATCTCTGCCATTAAGAAATCCGAGTTCGACCAGGAACCGAATTCCAATCACCTTTCCGCCTTGCTGCTCGACCAGATGTGCGGTCGCAGCAATTGTGCCCCCAGTCGCCAGGAGATCATCGATGAGAAGGAGTCTCATGCCCGGTCGCACCTGGTCCTTGTGAATTTCCAACGTGTCCGTCCCGTACTCAAGGTCATAGGTTTCTGATGCGGTTTTTGAAGGGAGCTTGCCGGGCTTACGCACAATCAAAAGGCCACATCCTATCTTGTAGGCGGCGGCGGCGGCAAAAATAAAGCCCCGCGCCTCAACACCGACGATTGCGTCGATATTTGACTTATCATAACCCTTTACAACGCTATCAACGGCCTGTTGGAAGGCGTTGCCGTCTGCGAGAATCGGCGTGATGTCCTTGTAGATTATACCCGGTTTAGGAAAGTCGGGCACGTCGCGCAAAAGATCGATGAGAGTCATCAATAATCACCTCATTCAAGCATCAATGGTACTGCTAGCTCATTTGGATTGTGAAAGAAAAACTCCGATTAATGTGCCGCGTTTACATGTCGAAAAGAACGGTGAATTCCCGGTATTCACCCGTGTAAGCTTTCTGCTCAAGATGCAGGCTCCTGACCTTCGCCCCAGGAGGGCCTCTCCTGATCGCCGCGAGGAATCTGTCCATACAGCCCTGATCACCCTCTGCGAAAACTAGCACTCGGCCATCTCGGAGGTTGCGCACGAAGCCGTAAACGCCACACTCCTTTGACTTTTGATATGCGAAGTGTCTGAAGCCGACGCCCTGGACAAAGCCATCAACATATATATCTGCAGCCACGTTCGCCATACGGACCACCTTCTCTCGTCATGCGACCACGATTATTGTGGATTATATTGATCAAATACCCTTGCTCTCGCCCCCAAGTCTCATGCGAAGCTCCGAAACATCCCCCAACATCTCAATCTTGTCGGATACGCTCCAATCGGTTCTCAAGCCGAATATCCTCTTGCCGAACTGAAGGCCGTATGCAATTTCCGAGAGAGTGCCATAGCTCCCATCAATTGCAACCAAGACGTCAC
The DNA here is from genome assembly GCA_021160245.1 of bacterium. Taxonomy (GTDB): domain Bacteria; phylum B130-G9; class B130-G9; order B130-G9; family B130-G9; genus JAGHCW01. The sequence goes on from JAGHCW010000039.1 coordinate 7,113, forward strand.
CTGTAAGCGCTACGATCATATTTCTGGCTAGCCCAATGCCAGTTGGTATTGCGATGTCCACGAATGGGTTCGCATCGACTTTGTCTGGACTGGGGAGAATGCCAATCGTGGTTCCGCCTGCCGACTTCGCTCCCTTGCACGCATGGAGCATGACGCCCGTGAGGCCCCCGCAGCAGAGATAATGCCCATTCTCCGCGATTGACCGCCCCGCCTCGAATGCAATCTGCGCGATCTCGTCGGAACAGATATGACCACCTATGATACTAACGATCATTCGGTCGTTTCCCCGATTTCCCAGTTGTTAAACTAATTATCAAATAATATGAACCAACTAAATACAGATTTTGCCCAATGACGTCAAGTCCGGCGGAATGTCGCCTTCCGATGACGAAGATGAGAGACTCGAGATAATGCGACCCCAAAGCTCTGATCTCCCTATCCTTGTCTTCGATGAGAAGGAGACGACATCAGAAGCCTCCATCTGCTCGAATGAATCCACAATATATGCAATTGCGCTCGCGCGCTTCGATCGGGGGATCTTGTCCATCTTTGTAGCCACGACGATGAATCGCATCTTGTGAGTGATCAGCCATTCCCAGAATGAGACGTCCAACTCCCCCGGTGGCCTCCGACTATCTACGATGGATATGATGAGCGAGGCGCGATTCAGAAGAAGATAACCCTCGATTAGCGCTGCGAGCTCGGTCTGAAGGGACTTGGAGGCCTTCGAGTAGCCGTACCCCGGCAGGTCAACCAGGGCGAATTTCCGATTGACGTCGTAGAAGTTGATTGACCTTGTTCGGCCCGGCTGGGAACTTGCGTGTGCCATCTTCTTTCTATGAACTAAGCAATTTATCAGAGATGACTTGCCGACATTCGATCTTCCGGCGAAGACGATTTCTGGCAGTTGTTGTGCAGGAAAGTACGAGAGTACTTGTGTGCTGGCTTTAAACTCAACTGATAAAACTCGCATTGCTGAAACAGACAAGGCTGAAATAGGACATCAATACCTTAACAGAGCCCGTAATCAAGGTGGCGGAGGCTGCACATTGAGTCCGGCAGCCTCCCTCGTGTGATCGTTATAGCTCTTTGGCAATCCTGTCAGTCCAGCCTCGTTCCCCAGGCCTCCGTTGCCGGAACAAGACAACCTTTGCCGGTTGCGGTGTCGAGAAGCATTCCCCAGACGACAATCGGCTTAGGTGCGGCTTCTTTCGATACGATTGTGATGCTCCCCTCGCCGTGAACGTCAACTTCGCCGACAAAATGCTCAGCCATGCTGTTGGGGATCAGACCATCTATATCGATTTCGCCAATCGGATATCCATGCCGGTCATTGACGTACATTGTGGCGAATAACGGAGTGTCGTTGGTGTTACGGACGAATATCATCGTCTCCTTGTTCTGAAGCTCGTCTCGTTCCCAATACGGTAGATAGATGGGTGGCTCGTGCATCCTTGCGGGTGGCACGGAGTAGAAAGTCATCGAGATGTTGTTTAGCCATACCGCGAAGACGCCGATGTCATCCCCGAGTCCCCACGACGCCTCTGCAAAGCCACCATCGACCATGCCCTTTCTGCGAGTGCATCGGCTGGCTTGCACAAAGCCCAGGCCGCCTGGCGGAATCGACTTTAAGTCTGCGCCTCGCATTTGCCCGGCTTCGTTGTAGAACATGGTCTGGGGCGATGCGGGAGTCTCACCGTAGTTGTTGAAGACGATGAACGAGTCTATGCTTGGGATGGCCATATTCTTCCATGATGACACAAGATAAGGAGAGGGTTCCGACCTCTCAATGACCGGAATCTCAATGCCACCGCCAGTCTTGTAGTTGATCATGGCGGCCCAAACTCTGATTGGATCGCTTACTGTTATCTCTGCCGAGCCGAAATTCGGGCCTTCGAATATGGATTCCGACAGGTCCAAAACCTTGGTCGCCTTGCGGTCTAGTACAGGGTGAATCTCGGCGGACCTTGCCCCGAATTCGTCGAACAGGTCAATGGTTACATCGACATCGTTGTCATGCGGGTTGGCCAGAACGATTGTCGTATCGAATATCCGCCTGACCTCTGCGCCAACTCCCGCCTCAGTTGCAACCTGCCAGAAAGGCAGATGAAGCGGACCTGGCCTGGCTCCACTCAGAGTCACCGGAATACTGCCTCCGGCGTCTATCTTGCAATAGACCACCAGCTTGCCGGTCGGCCAAGTTGCAAATCCGGTTCCGTAGTCGTTCTGATTTTGGTGGACACCGTCAACCTGCGACAGCCTGAAAACCACCGTCGCTCCGGGCTCGATAGCGAAGGGATATTTCGGAATCTCTTCGGCGTTGAATCTTGTGAGAGTCAGTGTTACCAAAGCTGGTTCCTCGCCCGGATTCGTTACTATAAGGCTCGTATCGATCCCAAGATTCTTGTTGACCAACCAATAGGGGATCATGGCCTCCAGGGCATGTTCAATGACAGGCCCGATGAAGTAACCTGTTGTCGGGTATCTCGCCGTGCCTCCAAAGCCGTCATTGGCGAAGAAGTAGTAGTGATGATCACCAGTGGCAAGCGTTCCAGGAGAAGCAAAGTATGTGTAAGTGCCCTCGAAGTCAACCCCTGATGCTAGAGACATCTTATGCTCTTGATCATCCACCCAAACCGAGATTAGCTGAGGCGCATCCCCCTGTTCGTCATAGTAATCGACAGAGAAAGCATACATATCGAGGAATCCCCCACTATTCGGGGTAACGAGACCGCCTGCGAGCGTTGGAGGAACATTTGTCTTGCGAATGAATGGGCCTTCAAATTGGTCTCCGGGCGTCCGTGGTAATCTGGTCTGTGCGCCCAAATTGTCCGCAGCATAGAACCAATAGGAGTGAAGTCCCTCGCTCAGTCCGGAGACTACAGCCGAATAGACGCCGTTGAACGCGGCTCCATCTACAAGCCCCATAGTATGGACCTCATCATCGACGTAAAGCCAAACGTCCTGAGGAGGATTCGCATTCATATCGGCATAGCTCACAGCAAATACGAAGTCAGTGGAGGTGGTCCCTGAAGCCGGGTCAACAATCCCATTCGTTAGCACCGGCGGGATATTGGTGTCACTGATGTTTGGTCCACTTATCTCGCCTTTAAGAGGCAGCCTACCCGTTCCACCGGTCTCATCGACGAAATTGAAGTAATAGTGGTGGGTTCCTATGGAAAGGTCTGCCGTGGTGAAATAATATGTGGCCCCACTCGCGTAGTTGATGTTACCGAATTCATCGTAGAATGCGTCCAAGAACAACATGTCGTAGGGCGAGCCATCAATTATCAAGTCTTTACTTATCGGCTCGTAGTTATGGGGACTCGTGTAGCGCGCGGTGAACGATACCGGTGAATTTACAAGCTGGTTTGCCGGCGTAACGATTCCATCCGAGAGCATGGGAACCTGGTCGCCGCCCAAGACGACGGGTCCGTTGATATGGCCGGCCAGAGGAACACGAGCGGCCTTGCCATAACCGTCCGTGAACTCGAAGTAGTAGTCATGAGCTTCCTCGGTCAAGAACGTCTGATATTCATAGAGCCCGTCGGATGCAACGCCGGATACAAGAGTCATACTATGCGGCACGTCGTCGATGAAGATGAATGGTGTGCTGGGCGCGTCGCCATCCGCATCGTAATAGTGCGCCGAATATGTAAAGAGCGTTATCCTCGAACCCGTCGAAGGCAGCAATTGGGAGGATGTCAGTTCGGGAGCGCTATTGTATTGGTCCCCAACTCTGAGATCGTAGTAGATACCCCCTCGGGCCGGTTGCCTTGCCGTTCCGCCATTGCCATCGTTGAAATAGAAGTAATACTGGTGGACGCCGGCCGTAAGCCTCAGTGTAGACTCGTAGTAACAATCAGAACGCTTAACATCGGGGAATGTCCCGATCATCGTCATTGGGTAGGCGACGCCGTCTAAGACGACCCAAGCCTCGCTAGGGCCGCTATCGCCGTCCCACATCCCATTGCAGTTCATATCGTCAAAACGTTCCGCTTCCCAATGGCCATTGTTGTTGACATCAATATAGGTATCGTAGTCCTTCGGATTATACGGCGCGTAGTCGGAGGACCACCAGTCGCTCACATCTGGCCAAGGAGTACTGTCCGGATCGGCATACCACGTGTCGGAGGAGCATCTATCGCCCATGTCATTCCAGGGCTCAGCGTCGCAAATGCCGTTACCGGCAATCGGATCACCCTTATAGTCAAGCTGCGTTCCGCCGTAGCGCTGATCTGCCCAGTTTCCACCGTTGTCATCCCTAATGGTGTTGAAGGGCTCGAAATTAGGCTCAAAATACGGGGGCAATGCAGTCTCTCGATAGAAGGTCGCCTCGTCCTCATCGTAGTAGTGAATGTGGAAATTGAAATTAGAGTCCGGTGGGCCTGAATGTGGCTCCACCGCCGGCTCGGACAGCACCGGTGGAGTGTTCTGGAAGCCAAGAGGAGACGCGATTATGATCTCCCAGTTCCCAAAAGATTCCATTGCTGCGTGGAACTTGCCTCTACCCCAAGTATTGTGAGCGATGACCTCGTGAACGGCGCCGTGGTAACTGTACCCGACGCCCAAGACCGCGTGCGTGTTCCAACCGTTACCTGAACCGTCCTGCTGAATGCCGAAATAGACTGGATGATTCTTGTTTATCTCAATTTGTAGAGTTGTTATGATGTCCTGAGTAACACCGCCTGCGCTGGTTAGGGCATCTGTGCTGAAAGGGTACCTATAAAAGTCACCGGTAGCCTCAATGGCGTATCTGGCTACAGGCCTTGTTATCCCATACTGCATGAGATCGCAGCCCTCATAGCCCGCGCCGCCCAGATCACCTTGCGATTGACCAAACTCCACGACTTTGTCATTTAGTTCCCGAATCGTATAGGGATTGCTCGTATTCGGGCACCATGCAAATGACTCCGGACCCTCACCCCAGAACCTACGGTAGCCCCAAGAACCGCCGTAATAGGAGAGCATCATTGTGATTGTCGTTGGTCCACAACCCTTATACCAAACATACTCGTAATCGTGGGCATCGCTGTTGTATATCTTGGCTACATAAACATCTCCGCCCTGCTTGACCTCCGGCGGAGGGCCGGCCAAGACGTTGTGGCGCCAAAAGCCGTTGATCTCGTCTGCCTCCCTAGCCACAGCGGAGTAATATGTGTCAATACGTCTAACCAGACTTTCGCGGGGAACTACTTGCATGTTGCCCAGGTGGACAACAAGCCCCTCTGCAGCGGCCTTGTTCTCTGCGCTCTTGGGTTTGATCCTCACCAAGTAGTCAAATGGCGGCGAGAAAATACGCTCCACATCGCCAGGCTCAACGCCAATCTCACGCGCAACATCAAGCGCCTCATCGAATCGCGCGTCGGGGCGCTGCGACTCTGAGTGCATGAAATACGGGAAGCAATCGTCACGAGCGCTTACCGTTAAGAACCCTAAGTAACGGCTGCCCTTCGTTATGGAATAGACGTAGGCGAGTGGAACACTCTCCGCATCGTAATAGGTTGCGGGGTTCGTAAGAGCCGCGCCTTCCCATGTTGAATGCGAGGAGGACGTTACTGCAAAGCAGTAATCAAGCGATTTTTGAAGCTTCTCCGGTGTTAGAACGTCGCTGAATGCAAAAACCCCGAAGCAAAATAACAATAGAGCGGACAAGATGAACGCCCCTGATGACAGTCTTGTGCCGAGTGAGAACCACCGATGAGTCATAGCCAGACTCCTCCTTAGTGAAGTGTGCTAGTTATAGCGTTGCACGATAATCCACGTATAATATAGCGATCTCTGGTCTTTTGTGTCAAGCGCATCTTGCGAGGAGTTTTCGTATTCATCTCGTGGAGTTGCTGAAGGGCTTGGATTGTTGCGTTGAAGTCGATGGACATCCTCGCCCTGAAGAGGCGAAACAACAGTAGCCGTAGTCGCTCCCTTTCAGGGAGCCAAAGCATGTAGCTTGTCAACCACCATTC
>JAGHCW010000186.1 GCA_021160245.1 bacterium
ACTTGTCAGGATACGCGATCATTCGACCATCACGCCCTGATATTAGGGTCTTCTGGCAAGCCCCTCTTGAAAGTTGAGACCCTACTCACGATTTCTCGGAAGAAATCCCTCGGTCTCAACTTCCGCTTTTTCAACAACACAAACGCATCATTACCACTCGTTTGGCATCCCCTCAACCCGCGAGGGGGTCTTTAGTGTGAGAGTTCATAACGTGTCTTCAGAAATCGGGACATTAGATGATTGTCGTCGAATCGCGTGTCGTGCTTGACATAAGGTCATCGACGACAATCAGGTCGCGACTTCTGCAAACCCGTTCCTCTCTCTCACACAGCCGCGAGCACAAACGCGAGGCGTTTCCTAAGCGGTGACAGGACGCCAAACGCATGGTCAACACGAGGCGTGTTGTTTGAGCGTTTTATCACCCCAAACCAGGAGGAACCAGCCAATGCGAATCCAACTGACAGAACCAGAAGTTTCTTGCGTAATCGTCAAGGCCGAAGACGGTCGAGAACTCTTCATTCAGACCGACTACGACTTCGCGGGAATCGCCTCAACATTCGGATGGCCCGGCTGCAAATGCGGCTCGAAGGGAACGGACGGGACTATCGACTGCCCCGACTGTGGAAGGCCAGCCCATGTCTTAATCACCGACGCCATCCACTGGATCGATCGCAATTGGGGTCTCCAAGTCGAAGACCCCGGCTACTTCTCATAAACCAGACCTACACGGGGTCGGCTCGTCCGGCCCCATCAACCCTCGAAAGGAGAACTACCCCATGAACCCAAAAGTCATATCAGCCGTGAATCAGATCGTGGAGCTTCTTCAGTCAGACGACATCGGCGAGAAGATAGCGATCGCAACATACCCACCCTACGACGTTCCTTGCAGCAAATGGAGTCTACCGAATCAGCTGCTTTGCTTGATAGCTGGGACCTACGATGCGAGAGGTTTCCGCCAATGGAAGGCCGCAGGGCGCTTTGTGAAGAAAGGTGCCCACGCTTTCAGGATACTCATCCCCAGGATCGTCAAGACAGTTGACATGGCATCCGGCGAGGAGAGTTTGTCTTTGGGAGGTTTCCTCACCGCGCCAGTATTCGCAGCATCAGACACAGACGGAGCCGATCTACCAGACTACGAGCCACCCGAATTGCCCAAACACAGCCTCATGGACGTAGCAGCCCGTTTCAACGTGAGCATCGACAGCATACCGTATCAGAATCACATCATGGGCCACTACAGCGAGGGCATGTTTGGAAAACGAATTAGACTGGCCAGTCCAGACGAAACTGTCTTCTGGCATGAATTAGCCCACGCTGCACACCATAGAATAGCTCAGGCAGATTATCGGAGTCGCACCACTAATCAGCGCGAGGTTATAGCCGACCTAACAGCCGCCAGCATCGGCGCACTATTCGGCGAGAAACTGACAACTGCTCGCAAACTCAAGGATCATCTATCCCGACACAGCAAGAACCCCGGCAAAGAGGCGCTCAGCCTTATCAAGATCGTTGGTGTCCTGATGCACGGGATAATCAACAACACATCAGAAACCGCCGCTGCCTGAACCACGCAGATAATAAAGGGCCGGGGCAACCGTCCCGGTCCTCAAGAAGGAGAATCATAATGGCACGTCCACTCATTCTCACACCTTCACCCGCTCCCGAGCCAGCAGCCACCCCTGCTAAACTTCTCTCGCGCCACAATACGCCCAAGCGTAAATGCTTCGGATCGCCGAGTATGCGAGCAAAGAAATGCTGTGTATGTAGAAACTTCGACCTATGCTACTACGAATTCCTCCAAACCAGAAAACAAGGCAGGATCAAACTGCTATGAGACGCCGAATTACTACGAAATCACCAATAAGAGCTTCCCCACGCTCGCTTGCTGCGGATGGGTTAGAAACATGGAATCCATCAGATTCAGCCGCCTCGGCCTCCTCCGCGACGGTCACCGATGTGCAGTCGCGTAGTCCAGTCAATTCCACTTTACTACCCATATTGCCTCATGTATCTTCTCTTGAAATCAGCGCAATTGTCCTACTCTGTGGATATGCAGGGACCAGCAACACGTCATACCGGGGAAGGAGCGCAGATGCATCACGCTAAATGGAACAAATCGAGACGCTCTTAGGGATTGAGGGATGAGAGATTCCACGACTGAGGCTGACGCAAGAATCAACATCGATGATATGCTCCGGCGGGCCGGCTGGGATCCTGCAGACAAGCTTCAGGTGACGACTGAACAGGTATCATCCAGCGGCGGATATGCTGACTATGTCCTCCTCGCCGAGAATGGTCGCCCGCTTGCAATTATAGAGGCTAAGCGGTCTGCCATTCAACCATACTCGGCCAAACAACAGGCGCTTCCCTATGCACAGGAGATGAAGGCCCCATTCATTTTTCTCAGTAATGGGGAGCTTATCTACTTCTGGGATTACGCAAACGACGATGCCCGAATGGTCAATTCGTTCTTTTCAAGGCGTGATCTCGAACGACTCAAGGAGATGCGCTCGACACGGAAGGCCCTTGCCACCATTGACATCCCGGAGTATTACATCCGTCAAGACGAATCCAGAATCGTGCGCCCCTATCAGCGCGAGACAATGCAGGCGCTTGACCATGCCTTTGAGCTCGGCAGACGCCACTTTTTAATGGAGCTCCCGACTGGGACTGGGAAGACCGATCTGATTTGTCTCTATTTGCGTCGGTTGTTCAAAGCGGGCTGGGTTGAGCGCGTTCTCTTTCTTGTTGATCGAGATCAGCTTGCCACGCAGGCTATAGGGGCGATACAGGACATCCTGACCGAATACAGCAGCTACTGGCTGCGCTCCGGCGTGGCGAGACAGGAGCAACAGATAACGGTCTGTTTGCTTCAGACGATGATCGGCAGATATCCCCAATTCAGCAGTGGGTATTTCGATGTCGTGATCGCCGATGAGTGTCATCGGTCGATCTATGGAGCCTGGCAGACAGCGTTGACGCATTTCGATGCCTTCCATATTGGTTTGACTGCCACACCAGCGGCATACATTGAGCGCAATACTTTTCAATTCTATCGATGCAAAAATGGGCAGCCGGATTTCTCTTTCCCTATTCAACAAGCGTTCGACGATGAATATCTTGTGCGCTATAAGTTCGCAACAGGCATCACGGTTCTTCTCGCCGGAGGGGCCGAGGTTGACGATGAGGAATATGACCCACTTGAGTTCGAAAGAACATGGACCAATGAGGACACGAACCGCAAGATGATGGCTGAGTTTGACAGACTTGCTTGGGAGAATTATCGGGAGCTAGCATCCAAACAGAAGATCGGCCCGGGCAAGACGATCGTGTATGCCATCACGAAACAACATGCAGCACGCCTCGCATCCTATCTCAACGAGTTACATCCCGAGCGCAACGGCCGATATGCTGAGATCATCACGAGCGACGTTGCCAATGCCGCCGACATCATACGGAAGTTCAAGAACGAGGACTATCCCCAGATTGCAGTGAGCGTTGGCATGTTGGATACCGGATTCGATTGCCGTGAAGTGCTTCACCTCGTTATGTGCCGTCGGGTCCGAAGCCCAATCCTATATCAGCAGATGCGCGGTCGCGGAACAAGGACAGCTCCGCACATCGGCAAGAGAGAGTTTGTGATCTACGACTTCTTTGGGAACCACGAATACTTCAATGACGACGATGAAGACATCTTCACCAGGACAAGGGGTGGCAGCGCTCCGACTGTGCCGGAGAGACCCTCCAAGCCTCCGCGCGACTTAGTGGAGCTCGGGCTTGAGGATGAGTGGCTCAATGCCGTCAGATACATTGAGGTCGGTCAGGATGGTGAGAGAGTTGACAAGCGGGAATATGTCAGCAAATGGAAAGAGTCAATTGAGGACCTGGCAGCAGATGATTCCATAATCCAGAAGGTCCGCGATGACAGGCCGCTGCTGAAAGAAGAGGAAGAGAAGCTTCAGCAGCGTTTGAATAGCCCCGCAATGTATTTCAACGAGGACAACCTGAGGCGCGCGTATGATAAGCCGGGTGGGAACTTCATCGACTTTATCAGGGCTGCCCTGGGGAAGCTGCGCATCAAGAGTCGCGAGGAGGAATTGACAGAGAACTTCCGGGCCTGGCTCGTAACGAGGTCGTTGACGCTTGAGAAGGCGCAATACCTATCGCTACTGAAGAATCGAGGCATCGTTACTGGTAACATAGAGCTCGGCGACCTGTTTGATCCGCCCCTTTCGGTTCTGGATGCAGCAGGTCAGGGGGTGGATCTCTTTGGCGAGAACGGCCTCAAGGAGATCATCGAGGACCTGAACGAATCGATCTTCCGCAGAAAGACGGCTTGAGGAGGCGCCAATGGACCAAGACCTACGCGGAAGATTGAAACACATCACCGACGTTCTCTGGGCCGGCGGTGTTACCAATCCGGTGACGTATATCGAGCAGATATCGTATCTCATATTTCTCAAGCTGCTTGATGAGGAGGAATCCTCGCGTGAGCTGAAGGCTAGAATGATCGGCGACAAGACAGCCGGCAATGGGGTTTTACTTTTCCCGGGTCAGTCGAATCGGTATCGCTGGAGCAAGTGGAAGTTCAAGAGCGGCGCCGACTTAAGAAACTTCGTGCGCGACGAAGTCTTCCCCTACATGGCTTCGCTGCTCAAAGAGGAGCCTCAGATCGCCAGCTACTTCCGCGACGCCGTCCTCGAGATATTAGACCCAAACGTCCTCAAGCAGGTAATCGACGAGATCGACAAGATCGGCTTCAGCAAGCTCGGAACCGACGTGAAGGGCGATATCTTTGAATATCTCCTGACGCATCTCGGCCAATCGGCCTTGAATGGCCAGTTCAGAACCCCTCGTCAGATACGGACAATGATGGTTGAGATGGTCGATCCTGATTTCGGGGACACCATCAGCGATCCAGCCTGTGGTACCGGAGGCTTCCTGATTGATGCAGTCGAATACATCCTCGCCAAGTACTCAACGGAACCGAAGGAGGTCCCTATCTATGGCGAGGAGTGGCTGGAGAAGCGCGACCAGACGCTTGAGGAGGCGAAAAGGCAGATCCCAACGCTGCAGACTTACCGAAAGGGATGTGGCGACAGTATCCCCGACTGGGGTCAACTGGAGTATTCGATCTTCGGGACCGATGTCTCCCGGCAGATGATGCGCATCGCCATGATGAACCTCGTGCTGCATGGTATTCGCCACGCCTCGGTCAAACGAGCAAATGCCCTCTCCGAGATCGGCGGCCTGACCGACGAGGATTTATATCGCAAATACAAGGTCGTTCTGTCGAACCCTCCCTTCGCCGGGGTTCTGCCAAAAGAATCGATCCGACGAGACCTGCCTACGAACTCAAAGAAGAGCGAGCTCTTATTTCTCGCGGTTATGATGGAGTCGCTCGCGCCCGGCGGCCAGTGCGCCGTTGTCGTGCCTGAAGGCCTACTCTTTGGCTCAACCAAGGCCCATGTCGAGATGAGGCGCAGATTGATTGAGGACTTTGACCTCAGGGCTGTCGTGTCGCTCCCGGCAGGTGTTTTCAGACCCTATGCAGGCGTTAAGACGGGAGTCCTGGTCTTTGCTAGACCCGTCAACACCGATGAGACGCGAGATAGATCCGAGGACAAGGTATGGTTCTATGAGGTTCGCGCCGACGGCTATGATCCTGATAGGATTGCGGGCGGCGTTCGCCCTGAAACGCCCGGCCGCAATGACATCCCCGACCTCTTGAGGCACTGGAAGGCTTACAGGAACTCCAGGTTTACGGACCCGCCGGGTGTTGAGGCCAACGCTATGCTTCAAGCAGGCAGCGAAGAGCCTCGTTGCTGGTGGACAACGGCTAAGAAAGTCACTGAGAATGACTGCAACCTAGCCGCAGGAAGATACAAGCCTCGTGTGGCAGAGCCACCACCTGACGAGGAACCCGCCGATCTGATCCGTGAAACGCTGGCAATCGAGCGGGGAATAGCTAGTGGCTTGGAGAAACTACTCCGGCAAGTGGAGGCAGACGAATGAGGTCGCGCGTGATTAGGCTAGACAACCTCATAGAGTCGCTTGAATCCGGGTCCAGGCCACGCGGCGGAGCCATCGATGTTCTTGAAGGCGTGCCGAGCTTGGGGGCAGAGCATCTAAATAGCACAGGCTCTTTCTGCTTACAGAAGATAAAATACATCCCCGAAAAGCATTTTGCCATGATGAGGAGTGGTATTATCTATCGCAATGATATTCTGGTCGTCAAGGATGGCGCAACAACTGGGAAAACCAGCTTAGTGCGCGACGATTTCCCATTTGAACAAGCAGCCGTTAACGAGCACGTGTTTGTCGTTAGGGTAGCCCCCTCCAAAGCAGAGGCTAGATACGTATTCTACTACCTCTTTAGCAGGGCGGGTCAAACGCAGATCATGAAAGATTTCCGCGGCGCGACGATTGGAGGAATTTCACGGCAGTTCCCTTCAGGTGTCGAGATCCCCCTCCCTTCTCTCTCTGAGCAGCGGCGGATAGTTAAGATACTGGACCAGGCGGATGCGCTGCGCAAGAAGCGTGCCGAGGCGGATGCGAGGGCCGCCCGTATTCTCCCCGCGCTCTTCTACAAGATGTTCGGCGATCCTGCGACGAATCCTATGGGGTGGCCTGTCATCCCCATCCGCCACCTTGTCGTACCTATTAAACGACGCGATCCCGCGGGACAACCGGATAATGCCTTCGTTTATGTCGATATAGCTGGAGTGGATGGTCCAACGGGTACTATCGTTGAGACAAAAAATCTACTCGGGGCCGAGGCGCCTAGCCGGGCAAGGCAGATTATCCGCGAAAATGACGTCGTTATTTCGACAGTTCGCCCTTACCTCAGAGCCACGGCGCTGGTGCCTGAGCGTCTTGATGATCAAATTTGTAGCACTGGCTTCTGTGTCCTGCGCGCACGAAAAGGGCGTGGATTTGGTTTTCTATACGCGCTGTCACGTTTGCAGTGGTTCACCGAGCAACTTAATGCCCGCGCGCGAGGGGCTTCTTATCCTGCTGTAACCGACAGGGACATTCTCAATCTGGCAATACCGTGGCCTGACACATCAAATGCTCATGAAGCCTTTGACGCTCAGGTAGTCGGTGTCCTTGCTATGCGGCAAAAACGGAGCCATTCTGCTACCGCTCTCGAGAATCTCTTTGCTTCGCTCCTCCATCGCGCATTCACCGGCGAGTTGACTGCTTCTTGGCGTGAGTCGCACATGAAGGAGCTCTTGGTTGAAATGGAGCAGCAGGCGAAGGCACTTGAGGCTGCGACCAGGACCGATGACGCAGCTCCGGAGGTGAGGCCTGAGCGACACGCGGGTTACGACATGTATCACAAGGCGGCACTGGCGGCCTATATCGTGGGACGTTGTCATAGTCCTAAATATCCGCTTGGCAGAGTCAGACTAGCCAAGCTGTTCTATCTCTTGCAGAAGAAGGCGGGGCTCGAGCTCACTAAATTATTTGCGAAGCGAGCCGCCGGGCCTCTGGATGATCATATCCACAAGTTTCTGAATCTCGCTCAGAAGAAGAGGTGGCTGGTGCTAGAAAGGACCCGCCGCAACGTGAAGTCAGTTTCCCCGGGGCAGACCATGCAAGAAGGGGTCGCAGAGGCGCGGAAGCTGCTAGGCGAGGCGCTGCCGGAAGTCAATGACATGCTCGATCAGATGAAGGGCTGGAGCACGGGCACCTTAGAGCGCTGGGCGACGGTATTGCATGCCGCCGAGGAACTCATCGGGGCCGGTGGGCAGCTGACTGATCGCAACGTAAAAAGGGCGATTGAGCAGGACCCCACCTGGAGAAGCAAACTTAGTCGAGATGACTTCGCCAACGGTAAGCTCTCAGCGACACTGAGCGGACTCATCCGGCAGGGCTTTATCCGTCCGAAATGTGATGGGGAGACAGACACGGTTACGAATCCGGAGAGAACGTCATGTTGACTTCGTTATCCTTAGGCAATTTCAAGGCCTTTGCCGATACCCAGAAGGTGCCGCTCAAACCGATCACCTTGATCTTCGGCGCGAACAGCTCGGGCAAGTCGAGTATCATCCACAGCCTAGTCCTTGCGCAGCACGCCTCAAAGACCGGCAATCTCGATGTTCACCGGACGGAACTCGGAGGCGAATCAGTTGACCTGGGCGGCTTCCGTCAATATGTCCATC
>JAGHCW010000244.1 GCA_021160245.1 bacterium
CTTCAGGAGCTCAAGGTTCCCCATAATCGCCGTCAGGATGTTGTTGAAATCATGTGCGACGCCTCCCGCCAGACGCCCAATCGCTTCCATCTTCTGCGCCTGAAGAAGCCTCTCCTCGACCTTTCTGCGCTCCGTGATGTCCCTCGACACTCCGAGTATCGCGGTTGCCTTGTCACTCTCATCGCGCAGAAAGGTCACACGGGTCTCAGTCCAGACTGTGCCGCCGTCCTTGCAGAGCATCTCAAGCTCCAGCGTGCGAGAGCGATGAAGGTCCTTCTGCTCGGAACTCTCCAGCTCTATTTCCTCTTTGAACACATCTTGAACAAGCTTCAGCGAATCAGGGGTCAGCCCATCCTCTAACGTATGGGACATCGCTTCTTCCGGACTGAAGCCCGTTAGGCGCTCGATCGAGGGACTTATGTAAAGGGATTGCATTGTCGAAAGGTCCCTCACCCAAACCATGTCGGAGATATGCTCCGCAAGAAAATAATAATCCTTCTCCCTCTTGCGCAGCGCCTCCTCCGCCTGCTTCTGCTCCGTAACGTCGGTAATCAAGGCAAAGCAGCCGTTGTGTTCGCCAGACTTGCCATCAAGCGTCGTCGCGCTAAAACGTGTGTAAACGTCCCCGCCAGTTTTGCTTTTCAGGACGACCTCGTAGCTGCGGTGGATGGTAGTCTCAATGCTCCCCATTTGGTCCGCGAAAATCTTCGAGTTCTCGTCATCAACGAAGTCCAAGGGGGTCTTGCCCAACATCTCATCGCGGGTGTAGCCAATCATGTCGCAAAGAGCTTGATTAACGTCGAGCGTCTTGCGGTTGCTGTCAAGCAGCCAATAGCCCTCCGAAGTTGTCTCAATGAGCCTTCTGTATTGCGATTCACTCTCCCGTAGCGTCTCATCCGCCCGCTTGCACTCTTCCTCTGTCTTCATGCTGTGAAGCGCAAAAGCTAAGTCATCTGCCAGCTCCATGAACAAGGAACGCTCATCTTCGTCCGAGGTGAGTTGGGCCGGGATGGAGACGCCCAAGAGGCCATACACCTTTCCACGGTATTCCAACCGGATGACAAACGCTCCTCCGTGGGCGTAGGCGGATGATAGAGGGCAGTCTTTGCACTCCGAACGCACGTCTTGGACTGCTCTGATCTTAAGCTGCTCCAACACAGCTTGAGCACAATCGGTGAGCTCGCCTCGCTTGAACAGTTCCAAAATGGGTTGGATATCCTCGTCCAAGTCGGACTCGGCTGCGGTCAAGAGTTGCCGTGACTCGTCCAGCAGCGCGATCCAGGCGTGATTATAGCCTCGGCTCTCGGTGAGGTTCTCACAGGCACGCTTAATCAACCTATCGCGGTCCTTCTCCTGAGTGATCAGCTGATTGACGTTGCGGATGGCGCGAAGCGACAAGTTCAAGTGCTCTATTCTCTCTCTCGACCGCTTGCGGTCCGTGATGTCTGCGAAGATGGCGACGAACTGGCCTCGGACAGGAGAAAACGCGGATATGTCATAGTGCCTCTTGAGAGCTTCGCTGTACTGCTCAAAGCGGATCGGTTCCCCGGTCAATGCGACACGCCCATATATTTCAATGAAGTGTGAATCTTCCATACCGGGCAGCACCTCTGTTATGCGTTTGCCGCGAATATCGCTCGCCTTCAGGCCCGTAAGCTCCTCAAAGGCCCGATTGACGTCGAGAAACATGTAGTCAGTTGGGGTTCCTTCATCATTCAGCACGATTTCGTGAAGAGCAAAGCCATTGATGGAGTGGTCAAAAAGACTACGGTAACGCTCCTCGCTTGCCTGTAACGTCTCCTCCGCCTGCTTGCGCGCTTCTTCCGTCTCAATGCTGTGAAGTGCAAAAGCCAGGTCATTTGCCAGCTCCGTGAACAAGGAACGCTCTTCTTCGTCCGAGGTGAGTTGAGATCGGATGGAGACTCCCAACAGGCCATACACCTTTCCACGGTATTCCAGCCGAGTAACATACGCCCCGTTGCCAGTATGTAGGGGCGACAGAGGACAGCCCTCGCACTCGAGCCCAATCTCTTCAATTACCAATATGCCGGGTTGCTCAAGCGCAATTTGGCAGCACCGGGTCAGCTCGCCTCGCTTAGTTAGCTCGATAACGTGCTGGAAATCCTCGCCCAAGCCGGACTCGGCTGCGGTCAAGAGTTGCCGTGACTCGTCCAGCAGCGAGATCCAAGCGTGATTATAGCCTCGGTTCTCGGTGAGGTTCTCACAGGCACGCTTAATCAGCCTATCGCGGTCCTTCTCCTGAGTGATCAGCTGATTGACGTTGCGGATGGCGCGAAGCGACAAGTTCAAGTGCTCTATTCTCTCTCTCGACCGCTTGCGGTCCGTGATGTCCAGCAATGAGGCGACACTTCTCTTGGTTCCAGGGATCAAGCCTACGCAGAGCAGTATCTGCTTGACGTTTCCCTGCCTATCTACGAACTCGAACTCATACTCGTTGGGCGCCTCAACGCCCTGCTGCCTCCTTGTGCGGTGATAATCCTTCATTCTCGCAAGGTCTGAGGACGCCACAAACTCCGTCCACTTCATCTTGCCCTCGAGCTCATTCTTGCTGTAACCGCTAAGCTCTTCGAATCCGGTGTTGACCATAAAGAGCAGCATGTCATCTTCGACGATGATGGTGGCGGCCGAGGTGTTCTCGAAAATGGCTCTATAGCGCGCCTCGCTCTCCCGAAGCGCCTCCTCGGCCTTCTCCCGCAGAAAGGCGTATAATAAGAAAACCCAGAGCGCCGGTTTCAGCACCTTGAAGTAGTCCGAAATAGAGTCCAGCGACTCGGTAATTCCCGACCATTCAAGGAAATTGCCCAGGCTTTCAAACAGGATCAGTGCGAAAAGGCCCATCAACAGCAGCTTGATGTTCCGTCGAAAAGCCCGGCCCCAGCCTCCTAATAGTTTGATGATGGCTGCAATCGCCGCAGCGAAGCAGACAAGATCAAAAAAGGCCACAAGGCTCATTTACGGGCCTCCTTCCTACTCCCGTGGACCTTCCAGCACCATACAGCGACCAACACCGCACTGGCGGAATAGCACGCATGCTCCACGATGTTAAGGAAGCTCCCCCAGAAAAAACCCTCGAGGATCGTCAGAACCCAGCCCGCAAGGAGCATGTAGAAGGCACTGATGAGGGTTTTCCATGACGGAAGGCGCTTCAGCGCCTGCCCGTTGATCAAGATAAAGATGAGAACTCCTGCCCCAAGCAGCAGCGTCAACACCTCGTTTTCTTGTATCATCCCGAAACCTCCCTCAGACCTAGGCTCTCAATCCTGATGGGTTGGCAGCTATTAGGTTTGACATTTATTAGATGCCCTCCCGGCGGGATATGCAAGCAGGAGCCAAAACTATCAAAGGCACAGACGTTATGAACACGTCCGCCCCATATTTTACGCTTCGATCTAACGAACCTAATTACTATAACTAATTTGCCGACCGCGAGTCGCAAAGTCAAGGCTTTCGACCCCCGTATGACCTAGTCTTCCAGCCGCCAGGGCCCGGACGTCTTCCGCCTTCTTAGATGCCTAATCAGCAGGTATGGCGTGAGGAGGAATATGTATGCCGACTGGAGTTTGAGCAGAACGAGCAACTTTATGAAAACGAGCGGGTCTGAAATTGCGAATTTCCGGAAGCGGAACGTCTTCAGTACGGGCTGGACGATTGCCCTGTGATAGAGCAGGACTCTCAGAGGATGCTTGTGAACTGATTCGCGATAGAGGCTGGGGTGCCGCTCATAAAGGTAAAACTCACTTTCCAGATTGCGGGTGCGCGTTATCAGCTTGCGCATGGTGGTCGGCCTCGGCGGATGCGTGACCACGGCATCTCGTGAGAAACCTATCTCGCCGAGTGTCTTCACTTTGAATGTGATGTCCCAGTCCTCGTTGTCCGGCGTGCCCAAGAACCGGCAGCCCGGATACGGGAACGACTCCTCGAACATCCCCACGCGAATCAGAACGTCGCGCCTGTACGCTACATTGCAGGTCGGAAAACCATACTCGAAGTCATTCTCCACCTGATGCGTAAATGGCGTGATCTTCTCCGGCTCGGAAGTCGTCGGACCGCCAACGCCCAAATGCTCCGGATACTCCTTGAGATGCCGATCTATCGCCTTAAGCCAACCACGCTTGGGCACACAATCAGAATCGGTAAACGCGATTATCTCACCGCAAGCAGCCCGGATGCCAGCATTGCGCGCAGCCGAGGCGCCACCCCGCTCATTGCGAGTATATGTCAGCGTTCCGCCACGCGACTCGAATCGCCGCGCGAAATCTGATGCCAAATCGCTCGTCCCGTCGGTCGAGCCATCGTCCGACACGACGACCTCAAAACGCCCCAAATCGAAATCCTGCTCAAGCAAGCCATCGAGGCAGGATTCGAGGAGACTCTCGCTGTTATAGGTCGGGATCACGACTGAGATTCTTAAAACCTGCTCTGGGCTCATGGGGTTTTACTGACCCTATACGGTCGTTTGCTCCCGAATCCGCTCTATGATGCTCTTCGTCGCGTGGTCCTTCGGATCGCCGCAGATCACCGTCCGACCTCCCAGTCTTTTCACGACCTCCCGCTCCGGCACCGTCTCTTCGGTGTAGTCCGTTCCTTTGGCGTGAATGTCAGGTCGAAGCCGCCTTATAACCTCAGACACGTCCTCGCCCGAGAAGATGCAGACCCAATCGACCGCCTCCATCGCTGACACTATCTCCGCTCTCGCGTCCTCATCAAGAATCGGCCGCCCCGCTCCCTTAATCGCACTGACGGAAGCATCGCTGTTCAACGCAAGCACGAGGCAATCGCCCAGCCGCCTCGCCGCCTCGAGGTAGCGGACATGGCCGACGTGAATCAGGTCGAAGCAGCCATTTGCGAGCACGATCGTCTTGCCCGCAGCTTTGAGGCCGAGGACGGTCTTCTCAAGTTCTTCGAGCGTCCGGCGCTTCCCAAAATAGTTATCCGTTGGCATCAGTATCGGCCCACGGTGATTACGGAATGATGCCCGTCACTGCGGTCGCTTATCCGCTCTGGGTTCTTTGGGTCCCAGACCCTCTTGGCGCCGTCAACCAGGAACAAGTACTCGTATGTCCCCGGGCCTAGACGGATGCAGACTTCCCAGATGCCGCTTTCGCTCTTTTTCATTTCGGACTCCCCAGTCGGTCGCCATGAGTTGAACGTCCCGATGACCGAGGCGGAGGTGGCGTTTGGCGTGCAATATCGGAACATCACGCATTCGGCCATTATCTGCGGAGACTTGAACGAAGGCTCTGGGACCCGTTTTGCCCGGCACCCGAACGCGGCAAACAGAGCTAGAACCAATATGGCGATAACGAGCAGTCTGCTTGGGGTTTTCACAACTAGTATCCTCCTTTGCGATCAAGCATTCGTAATCATTTCAAAAGTCCAGCTCAAGCGACATGGGATCGGGCACATGAGGCGTCGTGTCAATCGTTGAGAGTATCTTGACCGCCATAGTCCCCGCAATGTCCTTTACGATCTTGTCGATCATCTCGCTTTCCGACACGAGATTGCGCCTCGCCTCAGCCCTCTCCTTGATGCTTGATTTCACGCCCACGTTTGACGCGTAAATGTCTATCGAGAAGTTGTCTGCGTACTCGATGCTATCTCTCTCGGACGACGAGATCTGGTGGAGTATTGCGACGCTGCCGTTTTTTACCTTCACAGCCTTAATCGAGCCGCCCACCGTAACGGAGATGCTGTCGCGATAGACCGTGTAAGTCATCTCCTTGTCCTTGCTGCACGTGGTCTCGTATTCTTTCCCGTCCTTGTCGGTTTTCTTGCACTTGTAGTAATAAGTATAGGTTGCCTTGTACCTGTTCTTCTGAAGGCCCGGGTGGTTGGTTTGGAAGCGATTGATCTTGCCGAACACCAAATACTCCACACCGTGAATTGTGCTGAACGACTCGAACCGGTCGGTTACGCCGGCCATCCCCAAGCCCTGCTCCTTCACTATCGAATCCAGCGACTCCCGCTCGATTATCCTAAGGTAGCGGCTGCATTTTGCCCCTATGTCGCTCTTGATGTTGTCGAATATAAAGTCGCCCATATTGATGCCCGAGGCGCGCCGATGCGTTAGATTGTCGAAGCGAATGAAGCCAATCCGATCAATCGCGCACTCGTCGGCCTTTGATATGAGCGCCTGAATGTCCTTATATCCGCTTTTAATCTCCTGACCATCCCGGAAGTCCATCGCAGCGTTCCGGCAGTAGCCCTTCTCCAGAAAGTACTTGCCCATTTGATAAAATATCTCGGCCGCACACGTTGCAGCATCGTTGCCGCCCGGAACCTCCTTCTCGGCCAATATGTACTTCTTGGTTGCCTCACGGTACTTCGATGCCTTGACCAACTTCTTGCCCCAGGCGCAGAACGACTCCGCGATCTTCTGATGAGCGTCCTTGAAGCCAGCCTTGAAACTCAGGGCGGAGCGGAACTCGCCGATTGCCCTATTGAAGTCGCCGGCATTGTGCTTTTTTATGCCTTTATCATAGTACTTCTGCGCCGTCGCGGACGACATGCCGGCTATCTTCTCGCGGATGTTGACCGTTCGGAAGCTCAAACTGTTGTATTTTTTGAGCGCGGCCAAATAATTAGAGAGCTCCTTGTACTGCAATAGCGCGGACTCAAAGTCCCCGTTCTCCTCATCGCCCTGAGCGAGATCGAGCTTCTGCTCATAGCCCTTCTCGGCAACGCGCGCAAGGCCCAGCAGAGCCTTCTTATAGGTCGGCTTCTTGTCCAGCGCCTCAATATACTTCAGGCCCGCCTCGTAGTGTCGCCCCGTCTCCTCAAGGTCTTCCCCAAGCCGCCTGGCCTTCGACGCCGCGCAGCTGAATAGTGAAAAACAAAGGGCCAAGAGCAATAGAATGACAGCGGAAGTTTTCAAGAGACCCCTCAATATACTCTCCCTCCGAATTGGATGTGATCCCCTCATTTAAGAACCAATTCCGTGAAGTGGCTTACATTGCCGAGGCTTTCCGGGCCATACGATCAGACGCCCAAAGGCCCGCGAATGTCAATCAATAGAGACTTATCCAATTCCACTTCATCGACTCTTCTATTGTATATGTGAATTAGCAGCGCAAACTGCTTGGGTGCTTCCATGCTCGAGAAGCTGGCTAATTCATCAACATTCTGAGCAACAAAGGACTCAATTGACTGAACTACGATCTTGCCTGGAGCCTCCAATTCCGCCAGCTGTCTGGCCGCCTCAAACTTGCTGTCAGCGACAAGGAGGTATGCCCTTAATCCGTCGACAAGGTTTTCGTGACACCTCCGACAGACTTCAGAATGAGGCGCCACAGTCACGTGGAAAACTGTCTCGCGCATGAGAAAATCTCCGGGTCGGCCACGTTGTTCATCCGCAGCGCTGCTGCAGATGTTTTCGATCTTCTCGTCTGGAAATCGCAACTGGAGTTTGGCGCCAACAAGGTATTCCGCGACTTGCCCTTCTTTGCCCTTCGCGCATGCGGCAGCAAGTAGGCTCCTGACAATATGCCACGTTGTCTTGGACTTATCATACACTACTATTAGGCGCTCGCTATTGTGATACTCACTGATCTTCTCAACGAGAAACCTCTGCAAATGCTCCAGCAAAATGTTCCTGTCATCTTCATCAATCTCATTCAAATGACTTTCTTCGAGAGCGCGGAGCATTCGGTATATTCGATCGTGGTTCCCCCGATTCGTGCGGCCCGCCTCGCTGACAAATGCTCTTGTCTCACCAAAACTCGCCAATATGGTCTTCAGTGCGCCACGAGATATTCCGGATAGCTGACCCTTACCCGGCGTGCAATGGTCTTCGAGCTTAAGCGTAAAACGAGTCTTCAGACGCTCAAGGACGATAAGTGCCGCAGCTATTGTGCCACGCGCTGGAAACTGGGTACCTTTGATCTTCGGTAGATCATCGTACCAATTTTCAAAAACATCTAGAATCTCTATCTTGTGGCTCATCTTAGCCACTCGGCGTCAGAAGGTCTTAGAACTTCACCGTGAAGCAGCTCCGCAACCACTGGATTTAGATAGTATTTCGCAATCCACCTTATTACCTGCACGCAGACCGCGTCGCCAAAACCGAAAAGGGCCTGGTTCAAAGGAACTGTGATTTTGTAGTCGTCGGCGCCCATCAGTCTCGCACACTCCCTTGATGTCAATAAGCGAACGGAGTAACGGCCCTTTCCGGCCCTGAAAAGAATCTGCCTCCCACTTCCCCCCCGGGGCGTACGCAGGCAACCTGCTATCCCATCAGTTCGCAGCTCCGCCATCGAGCGTCCTTTTCTAACTCGCCGGAAAACAGTTCCATATGACCATTCGGCGTCCGTCATCATTTGTTCCGCTATCCTCCGATGACGCGGGCTCATCTGATTAAGTAAGTATTCAGCCCTCTCATCGTTCCACCAGAACGCCGAATCTTCTGGCAAGTCCTCCAGTATTGCCTCAAGCGGCTTTGAGGCTGGCTCCGGTTCTGGCAGCACACGCAGGCGCCATCGAATGTCGCGGTTGGATAGTATGAATTTCATTAGCGACTTGGGCCTGACTACACTCTCGCGCCTGATTACGTCAAAGGGATTATCCGTGTCCTCTCCGTCTGACAAGATGCCAACAACAAATAATCGGGGTCGGCTTTGTGGGACAAACGAGGATGCGTCAAGCATGAAGGCGTCAACTGAATACCCTAATAAATTCAACGCCAGCAAGGCTTCGCGGAAATCATTTCCTTGGTTAGACCTCATCAAACCCAAGACATTTTCAATTAGGATTAGCGGGGGCTTCCTTTCGTCAAGCTCCTTGAGGATAGCAATGAAACGCCAATAGGCGGAGGAATGCTTTCCGCTTAATCCCCGGCAGGCCCCCGCGAGTGAAAGATCATTGCAGGGAAATGATGCCGTAGCCAAGGACACCGTCGGTATTCTCTCTGCAGACAATTTCCAGATGTCATCAAGGAGAAAATCAGATTCAGCGTTCGGGAAGTTCTCTCCATACATTTCATACTTTTTTTCATCTATGTCATTTGCAAACGGGACCGACCAACCTTCATCTTCCAGCGCACGGCGCATAAGGCCAATCCCGGCGAAAAACTCAGCCACAGAACGATGCGCAAGAAGGGAATACTGGGAGGAATCGATCTCGCCCCTAAGAGTGGCAAGCGTCGTTGCGACGCATGTATCTAAATTATCCTGAATGTCGCTTTCCCAGAATCTGAGAACCGACCATCCCTTCGAAAGGAGCGCCTCGGTTACTCGACAGTCCCGGCTCATATTGCCCCGGATCTTTTTGAGCCAATAGTCCTTGGAGGCTGTGTGGTCAAATTGGTCCTCCAGGCAGCTGAGCCCGCGTCGCTTCCACTGCCGACCATGCCAGAAGTCACCGTCAACAAAGACCGCTAGACGGCGTGAGGGAAAGACAATGTCCGGTTT
Organism: bacterium; assembly: GCA_021160245.1. GTDB lineage: Bacteria > B130-G9 > B130-G9 > B130-G9 > B130-G9 > JAGHCW01. The sequence goes on from JAGHCW010000244.1 coordinate 9,426, forward strand.
CCCATCAAGGTCTCTCCTGCAAGTCCTATAGCGAAGCCCTTTTTTCCAAATGGCTTTCCGTAGCCTTATTTCTGGCGTTGTATCTGATGAATGAACTCGTCTCATCAATTCCGATACGTTCGTCAGTTTGCTGAGCGTCAACTGCTCCCCGGACATACTCCGCGTCTCCATACTATCGCTGTTTGGCACCTGCAGCAAGCACACCCACCTTGGATGCAAATCCACATCGAACAAGCCCATATACGCAGAATGCAGGGATCATGGGTCGCAGCGCAAATGGCTCATACTTGCCCCAATGACAAGTTACCTTCATCAAGTAAATAAAAGCTAAGTAGCTTAACGTTTTTTGTCAATGTGTTTCTTCTACCATCAACATAAGTGACGTCCTCAAAGCCGTTTCAGTCTCACGAAAATTTCCTGACCTGGATTTGCTTGAAAACGGCGCAGGTTTTGCGGAAACTATCCAATAATAGCAAATCGCAGAGGAGTGTAAAATGAGTATCAACGAAGAGATGATCGAAAAACTTGTTCGGGAGTCTCTGGCCAAACTCGGCCAAACGGATTCAACCGCAACCGTTCATAAAGCGCCCGTTTCCACACCTATTGGCGCCGC
>JAGHCW010000002.1 GCA_021160245.1 bacterium
CGCCAACAGCGAATCCGTCTTTTCTTTCGAGACCACCGTGAAAACAAGGATGGACTTCTCCGGCCATATATTCGTGCCAAATTTCTTGCCCGTTTCGCCCTCGCCTATCACATCTCTAATCTCGGTGTAGGCATGTACCCCGTGTTCGATGATCAGTTTCCTGACATCGTTCTGGCGGTCCTGAGGGCAGACGATCATGACCATCTTCATGGCTTGCTCCTTAGATTTCGGAATGTTCAGTGCTTTCGTTATCGAGCCAGTGATTCTGCTCATCTCGCGGCGAGCTCTTGTGAGCATAGGCCAGGCCATAGACCACGGGAATGAGCACTAACGTAAAGGCAGTGGACATGAATAGGCCGAAGATCAGCGCCCAGGCCAACCCACTGAAAATAGGGTCGAGAGTTATTGGCCAAGCGCCGAGCATAGTGGTGCCCGCAGTCAGGAATATCGGGCGGAAACGAACCGCCCCTGACTCGATGATCGCATCCTTGATGTTCGCGCCTCTTGCGACCATTGCCTTGATGAAATCGATGAGAATGACGGCGTTACGGATGACGATGCCGCCCAGGGCGATCATGCCGATCATCGCGGTAGCGGTGAAGAAGGTCGGGTTGCCAAATCCACCGACAGGATGGTTCGTGATGAGGTTTAGGAGCCAGAACCCGGGCATTATGCCTATCACCATCAGTGGGATGGACATCATTATGATTATCGGGAGCAGGTAGGAGCGAGTCTCATAAACGAGCAGGACAAAGATGCCGAGCATCGCTATGGAAAAGGATATGCCTAGGTCCCGGAAAACCTCGAGCGTAATCTTCCACTCGCCCTCGCCACGCCAATTCACGTGAATGCCGGCTGGCAGCGGATGCTTCTTTAGGTACTTCTGCAGCGATAGAATCGCGTATGCAGGCCCAATTCCAGCCATTTCGGATGTTACATAAACCACACGCTTCTGGTTTTTATGATAGATGGTCTTGTCGAACACAGACCTCTCAAAATGGCCCAACTCACCGATCTGCACGTTGCGGCCGTTGCGGCTCTTGACGACAAGTTTTTTCAAGCGAGCCACATCGGAGCGCTGGTCACGAGGCAGCCTCAGCACGATCGGAAGCTCGTTCACCTCGGTAGGAATGCGAACAACACCGGCCTCCATCCCCTCCAGCGAAATGCGCAGCGTCTTGACGATGTCCTCGGTGGAGATACCGTTCAGACCTGCCTTCTCCCTGTCAACACGAAAGAACATCTTCCGTTGATTCGCCTCGACTGAGTCGTCAATGTCAACCATGCCCGGTTCGCGCCCCATGCGCGCCTCTATTAGTTGCGAGGCGCTGATTAGGTCGTCGTAAGAATGGTATGGCTCGCCATATACCTCGGCGACTACAGTGGAGAGGACAGGTGGGCCTGGCGGGACCTCTACGAGTTTGATATTAGCTCCAGTTCTTTTTGCGATTGCGCTGACAGCGTTTCGGATGCGAAGAACGAGGGAATGGCTGTCCATGTGACGTTTATCGCGATGGAGAATGTCAACGTGAATGTCCGCGGTGTTCGGGCCCCGTCTTAGGTAATAATGTCGCGCTAGCCCGTTGAAGTTCATTGGAGAGGGCTCGCCGACCATTGTAGTGAAATCCACCACTTCGGGGACCGTGCGCAGAAGGCCCTCGAGCTGGCGGGCTACGGCGGCCGTGCTCTCGAGCGTTGTGCCTTCGGGCGTGTCGATAATGAGCTGGAACTCGTTCTTGTTGTCCAAAGGAAGCATCTTGAGCGGCACAGCCCTTGTGAAACCCATCGCTGCGGAGAGAATAAAAAGCACAGCAACCACGCCGAGAAAAAGAATGCTCTTCGCCCGAGAATTAACGAGAGGAAGCATTACTCGGCTGTAGATACGAAAGGTGCCTGTCGTCTTGACGTCGAATGGCTTTTCCTCCTTAATCTTGAGGACTTTGGCGGAAACCCACGGTGCTATCGCAAATGCGACCAACATTGAGATCAACATCGTTAGCGGCACATTCAGCGCCATCGGACGCATGTACGGCCCCATCATCCCTGTGATGAAGAACATAGGAATGAACGACATGATTATCGCAAGCGTCGCCATGACGATTGGACCGGCCACCTCGTTCATTGCTATCGAGACAGATGTTAGTCGCGGATGCCGGCGAAGCGCCAGGTGCCTTGAGATATTGTCCACGCTAACAATCGAGTTATCGACCAGAAGACCCAACGACAGGATCAGCGCAAATAGTGTGACCCGGTTGATCGTGTAGCCGAAGAGGTAATTGAATAAGAGCGACAACGCATAGGTGACTGGAACCGCCAAAGCAACCACGAGCCCCTCGCGCCAGCTCATCGCTAACGCCACGAGGCCTATGACCGCGATGACTGCCAGCCCCAGACTCCGAACGAGGTTGTTGACCTTGTCGTTGGCGGTCTCGCCGTAGTCCCGAGTGATGCGGTATCTCACCTCGTCAGGGATAAGCTTGCCCTTCAGCTGCCGCATCGTCTCCTCCACAGCTTTGGCTACCCACACAGCGTTACTGCCTTTTTTCTTCGCAACCGCAATCGTTACCGCCGGATAGGTTTTGGCATCGAACGTCTTGGGATCGAAGTTCTCGCCGCGTTCTGGAGAGCCTCCGCGGACTGCGTTCGGATCGCCTGTTGGGCCAAAACCAAACCGCGAATAGGACTCAACCTCCTCCGAACCATCAACAACCCTCGCCACATCCCGAAGATAAATGGGCCGGTTCGCCCAAACGCCAACCATGAGGTTCCGAATCTCATCGACATCTCCCAGGAAAGGCCCTGCTTCGACCTTCACGACCTTGTTATCCTTGTCGAACGAACCGCTCTGCATCTGCGAGTTCGACATTGACAAGGCGCCAGCAATCTGCATCGCCGAAAGGCCATAGGCCGCCAGCCGCTCGCTGTCCAAATAGCAGTAAACCACTCTCTTCTGCCCACCGTGGATCGTGATCTTTCCCGTGTCTTTGACGGGTTGCAGCCTCTTGGCGACCTCCTCCGCCACACGATAGAGCTGGTGCGAACCATACCTGCCGCTGAAGAGCGTAATGTCCACGATCGGAACGTCATCGATCTCAATGGGCTTCACGACCCATCCTGCGACCCCGGGCGGTATCTTGTCCATATTTTGCTGTATCTTGTTGTAGAGCTTTATCAGGCTCCTCTCTCGGTCCTCGTTTACGAAAAAACGCACCGTAACAATCGCCATCCCCGGCCGAGATATCGAATACACATACTCCACGCCATCGATCTGGTTGAGCATCCGCTCCAGCCGCGAGGAGGCCATCTGCTCCACCTCCTCAGCGCTGCCACCTGGGTACTGCACAATCACATCCGCCAGCGGGACAACTATCTGTGGCTCCTCCTCACGGGGCGTCACCTGAAGCGCGAAGACGCCAGCGACGAGGCTAACAACGATCAGAAGTATGGACAGGTTCCCCTTCAAAAACGAGTCCACTATCCGAGATGTTATTGAGTTCCTACTATCCATGCGACGCCCCCCTAACCCTTGATCGGTTTAGTCAGGATTACATCGCCGTCGGAAAGCCCAGAAAGAATCTCAACATCCTCTCCATAGGAGGCGCCTGTCTTGACGAGCCTCCGAACGGCGCGATTGCCCTCAACGACCTGAACGAGTTCCAGCTGCCCCACCCGGTACACTGCGGAGGCCGGCGCTAGAATAGACGGACGCTTGTCATCGAGTACCCACACCCGCCCGAATGTGCCGGGCAACACCTGCCCATGAACACCGTCTATGTGCACCTTCACCAGCTGCGTCCGGCTCGGCGGGTCAACCTCCCCTACGATCTGGGTAACCTCTCCATGAAACACACCTAGAGGGCGGTCCAGCTTGACATCGACCGCATCCCCGAGCTTGAGCTTCTCCACAAGCCTAAGCGGCACCGGAACCTCAATCCGCATCTTGTTCTGGTCGTAAACTCCAAGAAGAACCTGACCAGGATTTGCTAAATCCCCCACCTCGACCTGGCGGTCCGTAACCCGCCCATCTATCGGCGACCTGATTTTAGTGAATGTCAACATCACTTTTATCCGCTCAACCTGTGCCTTTGCTCCATTAAGGTCCGACCTCACCGCCGTCAGAGCCTGGTCCGTCGTCGCCTGCGTTTTCATCAGCCTCTGTGTCCGCCTATATTCTATCCTCGCATGATTCAGACGAGCCGTTCCAGCCGCCAACTGCTCAAGCAACTCCCTGTCGTCCAATGCTATCAGCAACTGACCAGCCTTCACCGGGTCCCCCGCCGAAACGTAAACATCCTGCACATACGCGCTCAGCCGAGAGCTCAGGTGAATCTCGCTCTCCGACACGCACGTCCCAACTATGTCTATACGAGGCGCAACCAACTGCGTCTTGACACGGAGAGTCTCCGCACCACGCGGGACCGGGACCCCACTCCCGATCGATATGTCAGCCGGCCCAAGCTTGTGTTCAAAACTGCCTCCCGACCAGGCAATAAGTAGCGCCACTCCACCTATGCCAAGCGCAAACCTCGCCAGTATGCCGAGCTTTGACTTCCCATTCACGCTTTTTTCTTTCATAGCAATCTCCTTGTCGTCTGAATCATCTATGTCCCAATTCGCAACTTTGACCATTTCTCAGAAGCCAACCAACATCCCTTCACTTCTCCACGAAGTCCGCTATCAGCTCCCCTTGAGCACGGCGCACATTCGACATCGCCGTCAAATAATCGTAACAAGCCGCTACTTTTCGAGTCCGCATGGCTGTCAGCCCCACTTGCGCAGTCAGCAGATCTGTGATGTTGGCTGCTCCCTCCTTGTAGCGCTCACTGGTTATGCGCAACGCTTCCTCAGCGCTCTCGACGCTCTTCTTCACAACAGAAAGCCGCTTGAACGCCTCGACCGAGCGCAGATAGGCCTGCTTCAAATCCAATCGAAGGTTAGCCCCGACCTTCTCCTGGTCCCTCTGCGATGCGCGCCACTTCGCCTTCTTCTGAGCGATTGCGCTCGGCCTTCGAAAGCCAGTGAACAAGTCCCAACGAGCGTTTACGCCAACCATGTAACTCCCTTGCGGGTCCGCATGATAATCCGTATCCCAGTCGTAGGACGCAAAAGCGTTTACCACCGGGAAATACCCTCGTATCGCACTGCTATACGCGCGCTGTTTGAGCAACATCATACGTTTCGCAGCGGCAAGCTCCGGCCGTTTGTCTATCGTTCCCATGCCCTGCTTTGATGGGTCAATGCACTCGCCCTGCTCTGCCGGCGCCGGAAACCCTGCGGAAGGGATGATGTCCTTTCCTATCGCCGTATTCAGCGCAGCTATCGCCAACTGCACGCCGTTCTGCGCCTTGATCAGGTCATCCTTGGCCTGCGCTAACTTCACATCCAAGTTCAAGACATCCGTCTTGAACACTGCGCCCGCCGAAAACCGACCCATAGAGACCCGCAAACTCTCCTTCAAACTCTCTACCGACGCCTGCTGAACCACCACGAAAGCCTCAGCCTCCAGCACGCCATAGTAGCCACGCACCACCTGATATATGAGCTCATTCTGAACCACAAGCAGACGCGCCTGCCGAGCCTGTTCCCCAAGTTTCGCCTTCGCCACCTCGATGAACCGCTGGCCACCATCGAACACCCGAAACTGTGCCCCGACCGAAAACCTCATGTTGTCCGTGTCGCCCGGCCAATTCGGGTCAAACTCAGGTGCACGCATGTCCAAGTTACGCTGGTTCAGACTCATCATGAACGCCTGCGGAGCGTTGTCAGTCTTCGTGTAGTTCCCTGAAACATAAACCTGAGGATAAAAGGCCGAACGTGCTTGACCGATCATCTTCCTCGCCGCCTCGACCCTCTGAGCACTCGCTTGAATGCCCGGATTGCTAGCGAGCGCGACCGCAACACAGTCCCTGGGCGTTATGTCATCAGCCCGCAAGCTCTGAACCAAAACTCCCGCAACAATCGCCGCTATGGCTACTGCCGTTGCGATACGCATCTTGCGACTCCCATAAACGCGGGACCGCCTCGACGAATGCCAATCGTCCAATTCAGTCCAAATCCATGTTCCCCTATTCATTTGCCTCCTTACCTCTCATGCACTGCAAAATCCCAACACACCGTTCATCCGCTATTGAGTAGAAAACCTCTTTGCCCTGACGCCTCGCCTTAATGATGCTAGCACGCTTCATCAGATTCAGATGCTGCGAGGCGGTTGCCTGCGGGATGCCGAGAGCTTTACTGATCTCATGGACGGGCACCTCGCTTCGGCATCGTAGTTGCTCGATTATCCTCAGCCGCTGGGGATGCGCTAGCATGCGCAGGACGTCAGCGACGCGTCGAAGCAGTTCGATAGACAGAAGCTCATTTTGTTCTTGTTTGTCAATCATCACAGTCAACTATAGTGTCATATTCATATATGTCAATACTTGCATCTGTAATAGACCAAAGAATACCCACCAAAAATCTTTCTTCCCATGATAAAATATAACACTCCCAATGCCCTCATCTGCAGTGGGCCGAGGTTCGTACCACGTAGATGGCGCCCCGCCAGATCAAGGAGTCATCTACATTTACCGGCGCTGGAGCACCCTTGATCATCTGTTCTGTAATATCAGAACCGAGGTCCCGATTGACGGCGAAGAGGTGATGTGCAACCTGTACAGCGGCAAATGCATCGCTTGATGTGTGCTCCTAAAGATGAGGAACGTGCTACGCGAAAGTGTCCTTCACGGCATTGGGGGCGCAGCTTGAGCTTGAGAAGATGGGGGAGCTGGTTGCCGAAAAGGAGATCAAGAAGTGCAAGTTAGCCGGTTCATGGAGTCCCGTATCCAGAATACGCTCCCTTTGTGCAGATTATTTGCACTTATGACCACATATTTACCCTTAGTTACCCATATTTGTGCACCCCCAAAGCACCAGACTATTACGCGGCTACTACGATTGATAGAGAGCAATCTCGCGCAATTTGGATTTGAGTCGTAAGCCCCTATTATTTCTAATATGATCGGCTATTATCCTCGATATGCCGGGTTTGCCGGAGATTGCTGTGAACGCTCATATTGGAGTAGAAGATGAAAGTTTTAGTAACCGGTGGTGCGGGATTTATCGCGTCGCACTTAGTTGACAGGTTGATTGCAGACGGGCATTCGGTTGCGGTTATCGATGATCTCTCGACGGGCTTTAGGGGGAACATCAATCCCAAGGCGACGTTTTATGAAATGGACATTCGGGACAAGGCGATCTCCGAGGTGTTCGCCAAGGAGCGGCCAGATATGGTCGATCATCACGCGGCGCAAATGGCGGTCATAAAGTCCGTCTCAGAACCACAATTCGACGCCGACGTCAATATCGGTGGCTCGCTCAATATTATCCTCAACTGCCTCAAATACAAAGTCAAGAAGCTCGTCTATATCTCGACCGGCGGCGCCGTCTATGGCGAGCCTCAGTATCTGCCCGTCGATGAGAAGCATTCCATAAATCCGATCTCACAGTACGGCATCTCAAAGCACACGGTTGAGCACTACTTGTTTCTCTACAACCTGACGGATGGGCTGAAATACACCGCGCTGCGATACCCTAATGTCTATGGCCCGAGGCAGTATCCATTCGGCGAGGCGGGCGTTACGGCGATCTTCTCGGCCAAGATGTTGAAGGGCGAGACAGTAACCATCTTTGGCGATGGTGAGCAGCTGCGCGATTATGTCTATGTCGGGGACATTGTTGAGGCGAACATTCTTGCGATGACGAATCCGGCGTCGGACAACGAGATCATCAACATCGGCTCTGCAAGAGGTTCCTCGGTCAACGAGATATTTCGAATAATCAAGGAGGCGACAGGCTTTGGCGGCGAGCCAATATACGCTCCCGCGCGCAAGGGCGAGGTCTATAAAATCTACATCTCCGCCGCCAAAGCGAAGAAACTCGTCGGTTGGGAGCCAAAAGTCTCGTTCGAGGAAGGCCTAAAGCGGCTGGTCGAGTATCAACGCAGCAAATGATGCCATAGCGGCGCGTTCTCAGACCTGCCTGTCGTGGTTCGTCGCTCGCGGCTCGCGTAAGGGCAGGTCTCCCGTACCCGCTCTCTCTTAATTGTCGGCCGAGCTGCGCGTCGACCTCTTGATCCTCATCCTGCTTGTTCTTCTATCTACCTATTGAAAAACGGGGTGTTTTCGTGATCTTCGATTCGTCCTATTGGTCGCTTTCTCCGAACAGCGAATCTATCTAATCTTGAAATACGGGTACCTGGCGCTTGAGTTTCCTGACTTGTCGAAGGCGACAATTTCGAGCGTGATGGCGCCCGATTGCACACCGGCCGGCATAGGCGTTTGGAATGTCCAGACACCGTCGCCTGCGTGATCATCGCCCTCTGCGCCGTCGTCATGTAGGAAGAAGCCCGTCGCAAGGCCGCCCTCCAGGAAGAGCTCAACGCGGTCGATATCTGATAAGCCATCCGGATCGCTCACATACGCGA
>JAGHCW010000025.1 GCA_021160245.1 bacterium
ACAACGCCGCGCTTTTCAGTGTGTCGGTCAGACTGTCTGGGGCAGTGTCATGCTAGCTGCGCTCTTCCCCGGCGCCGACCGAAAGTCCGAGTCGAGTGGCGTCTCGCTCATCATCGGGCTTCATCATGCAAGGGAGATAATCACAACCGAGGTCGTCTTACACGCCATGGACTACCTGCTGGAGCAGTATGGTCAGGACGCAAGAATAACCACTCTCTTGGACAATCGCCGTGCCTGGTTTATTCCGATGCTCAACCCGGACGGCCACATCAGAGTCGAGAACGGCCTGGATTGGCGCAAGAACATGCGCGACAATCAGGGTGGCTCGTTCGGCGTTGACCTAAATCGCAACTATAGCTATATGTGGGGCTGCGACAACTACGGCTCGTCACCTAGCAGCTGGTCTGAGACCTACCGAGGCCCAAGTCCAGTGTCGGAACCCGAGACGCGGGCGATTCGTTCCTTTAGAGAGGATGAAAACTACCGGGTCTCCCTCTCTTTTCATAGCTACGGCAACGTGATCTTCTACCCCTGGGCCTATTCGGACGGCTTCACCGATGACCAGAAGCGCTACTCAAGGCTTGCGAGCGTCATCTCCGCCCAGAGCGGCTACAACTGCGGCAATACGTCAATTCTCTCATTCTATCCGGCCAATGGCGAATTCGATGATTGGAACTACGCCGGACTAGGGGAGGAGAACAAAGCATTTGGCCTGACGTTTGAGGTCGGCGATAGTTTTTACGAGCCTGACGAGAGAATAGAATCGCTCTGCGGGGAGAACCTAGAAAGTTGCATTGCCGCCATCTGCGCCGCCGGGCCCTGGCTGGAGCTTACGCAATATAAAATCGAAGAGGATGAGCCGGACGGTATCATTCGGGCGGACGAGACGTTCTTCATCGATCTGCGTTTGCAGTCGTTCTTTGTGGATGAGACCGGGCCAACGACTGTGCGAGTCATCTCAGATTCTCCTCTTATATCCATCGCCAATCCGGAGATTTTCGTGGATTTCATTCTGCCTCTATCGTCAGTCGGACCTGAAGTCCTGTCGTTTGAGATGCAGGCTATTCTTGGCGAGGCGTTTGAGGAGATCGTGCCGATTGGTATCGAGGTCCAGACGGAGGGCTTCTTGCGGCGGTTTGAGCTCTTTGTCCCCGTGGGGCTCGAGATGAATGAAGGCTTGATTGAATGGGACCTTGAGGAACAGGCTGGTTGGCAGAATAGTGGACTTTGGCAGCTAGGAATGCCGACGGGACGAGGTGGGAGCATGAACGGTAATCCCGGGCCGGCAGCGGCCTGCTCGGGCCAAAACGTGTTCGGCACGAATCTGCAGGGCGATGTTTATGGACCGGCGGACCGCTCATTCCTTCTCTCGCCAGAATTCTCCTGCGAGGGTTTTACATGCACGCGGCTCTCATTTATGAGCTGGTTGAACATCGGCGTGCCGGAGAACTATCGCGCCTCAGTCGATATATACGTCAACGGGCGTTGGCATGGAGTTTGGCTGAGCCTCGAGGAACACACCGATTCCGAGTGGAAGGTCAACTCGTTCGATATATCGAGGTGGGCAGATGACTGCGCAAACTTGCGGCTCAGATTCTCCCTGCTTGCCAACGGTGTTGCGCCGTACAGCGGCTGGTATATCGATGATGTGGCGATAACAGGATGCCGGGCGCTATCGGCGGGGGACACAGAGCAGAAAGTGCTGCCCTTCGTGCTCTCGTCTCCGGACAGACGGTGGGACACAATCATAATCGCCCAGAACAGGACGGAGCAGAGCAAGCATCTTTCGATGCGCTACCAATGCGATGACGGAAGGGACGCTTCAAGCTCCAAAATCATCCAACCATTCGGCCTTTCGACGTTTTTCGCGAGTGATGCGATGGGCTCAGGTCTTGGCTCCGCCACGCTTGAGATGGCCGCTCTTTCAGACCTCAATATCTCGGCCTTCCTTGTTGACCTGGACAGTTTGCAGCTTTCATCCATTGATCTGTTGCCTCAGGAGACGGAATCTGTTGATCTGCATCTCTATTACTCGGATATTAACGAATGCTCGGAATCGTTCCTTGTGTTATCGAATCATTCGGAGCCGGAGGCAGCGATGTCAATCAGTGTATCGGGTTTTGACCCCAACGGGGACGAGTTTGGCTCATTTGATGTCTCTCTTGCGCCTCTTGGCGTAAGGACGATCGATCTGAGGGAGTCGTTTGGCGCAAACCTTGGCTGGCTAAGGGTCGAGGGTGAAGAGGGACTGTCTGCCGCCGGATTACTCAGCTTCTCTCAGGGCGCCCATCTGCAGATGATGAAAGCATTCCCCAGGTGACGCCTTGACAGAGCACCAACTCGTTCTGAAGGATTTGCATGGTGATTTGCTGCTGTTTGATATCCCGTTAGGCTCAACCGTTCTTGGGCGGGGACACACCGCGGACATCCGAATCGAGGATGCTAGCGTCTCCCGTCTGCATGCGATGATACAGAATGACGGGGATGGTCTTAGTATCCGGGACCTCGGCAGCAGGAACGGCACCTTCGTCAATGGGGAGCCTGTCATGAAGGTGAAGCTCTTTCCTAACGATGCTATAATGCTCGGAACCCAGCATCTTGAGCTCAAGGAGAAGGCCACGCGGCCAGAAACCCCTGTAACCAACAGAGTCGCTACAGGCCGGCTTGCCGGCAACGCGTTTACAGGCTCTCCAAAGGAGCTCATTAGACAGATTGAGGCGATCAGCCCTTTCTCTTCTGAAGATTCGTCGAAATCGCACGGCGGCTCAAAATCCAAGACAATAAAAGAACGATATGAGGCCATGAGATCGTTGTTTAGGATATCGACGGTTTTAGCCTCTGAGAGCGACATTGCAGTGAAGCTTCAGCTCTCTCTGGACGAGGTGGTTCATCAGCTCGGGGGAGAATGCGGGTACATTTTACTCACAGACGAGAAGACCGGGCGCCTGGTGCCTCTTTACAGCTGCTCATTGACGCAAGGCAGGGCCGCAATCAGTAAGTCGCTTGTGGACAAAGTCGCTGGCGAGCGACTGTCAATTCTGACGGGTGACGCCATGACAGATTCCCGCTTCCTCTCGTCGGAGAGCGTAAGCAATTTTGGCATCCATTCGGCGGTTGCGGTTCCGATCTTCGCTGAGGATGATCTCTTGGGCGTTCTCTACATCTCGCATCACGACAAAACCGGTTGCTTTAAGAAGAAGCATCTAGAGTATGCGAGCGCTGTGGGCCGGCAGATGGGCGTTGCGGCCAGAAGGGACACGTTGCACCACAAGAACAGGGCACTTCTGAAGCACCTTGGGAATGCCAGGAAGGTCCTTGAGCAAAGAGGTCAAAAGCGAGAGGAGGCCTTGCAGCGTGCGCTTGCACAGAGGGAAACAGCGATGCGAGAGCTCTTGTCGGCGGAGAAACTGAGCGTTATTGGCCTATTGTGCAGAAACGTCACCGAGTCGACCGATCAATCTCTGGCGATGATCAAACCGCGCGTTAGATTTCTTGAGAAGTACGTCGAATCCCTTGAGACCGCATGCGCGAGCCTGGAAGCCATTCCGTCGTCTGTCTGGGTCAGTCACAAGGCAGGACCTAGTGGGCCGGAGGTATTTTTCGACCCTCTTAAGAAGATCAGAGAATCGCTCTCTGTCCTCAAACCTGAGCTGGAGGAGATCGACCAGACATTGAGGAACCTGCAATCGTACAGCAAGAGGGCTGAGCAGCAGCTAGACGAGTTGGATATTGACCAAATCCTCGATACATTGCTGGCGCTTCTTAGGCCCGAGATGCGGCGTCACTCAATTGAGGTCCTAAGAAATGGCAAGCAGGGCATTCGGCTCTTCTGCGATGTCCCGGCTTTCAACCAGACTATGCTCCATATAATCTTAAACAGCATAGAATCGCTGGCTGCAAGGCCACCTGTAAAAGGGCATTCCAGGAGTATCTGGATAACGACGGAGACAAATGGCGAAGATGTCATCTTGACAGTGCGCGACAACGGAACCGGCATCGCTGATGAGGACTTGCCCAAGCTCTGCGACCTTTTCTTTACCACCCACAAGGGCAAAGGGCAGATTGGATTGGGCCTTTACAAGGCTCGTGATTTTGCGATGAGGCACAGGGGCAAGATCGAGATTCGAAGAGTTAAGGGCAATCAGACGGAGGTTCGGCTGATTCTCCCATTGAATCTCACGAGAGGTGATCTTGCAGTCGAGGATATAGACGCACCAGATGGAGAAGAGAGTTGCGAGAGCGAGATAACCATACTGCCAGACTTCCTGTCGCGATAGCGAAGCATCTGAAGAGGCTGAAAGACGCGATAGAAACGCAGATGGCGTACAAGAACCCGATACCGACTGTGGATATCATAATAGAGCTCGAGAGCGGCGGTATAGTTCTGATAGACAGGGCAAATCCGCCGTTTGGGTGGGCAATTCCGGGGGGATACGCAGAATACGGCGAGAGCTTGGAGGACTGCGCCGTGCGTGAGGCGAAGGAGGAGACTTCCCTTGACGTTGTCCTTAAGAGTCAGTTTCACACGTATTCAGACCCGAGTCGCGACAAGCGCCATCACTCCATCACGACAGTTTATGTCGCAACTGCGAAAGGGACGCCTGTCGGAGCGGATGATGCTAAAAGGGCCGCCGTCTTCCAAGAGGACAGCTTGCCCGACAACATCGCATTTGATCATAGGGATATATTGAGCGACTACTTCAGCAAGCGGTATTGAAAAACCCCTGCCTCTTAAGAGGGCGGCGCCACCGCGATCTATGGCCTGAGGCGGCTCTCGTCAATGGATTTACAGCTCGAAAGCACACGATTGACATTCGATTCAAACTCCTCCGCATCGAGAAACTCAAAGCCCCAGTCCTGTTTCATCCACTGCAACTGCTTCTTCGCATAGCGCCTCGTTCGCATCTTCGTGGCATTGATGGCGTCATTCAGTGTCATTTTTCCGCTTAGAAACTCCATGACTTCACGATAGCCCAGCCCCGAGAGGGAGTTCAACGACGGGTCATATCCGGCCTTTAGAAGGTGTTTCACCTCATCCACGAATCCGATTTTGAACATCAGCTCTACCCTCGCGTCTATGAGCGGATTGATCTTGTCCCGCGTAGCCGATAGCGCAAAGATAACGGGCGCAATCGGACGTTCATCGGACTCCTGTTGTATTCTCTTAAGCTCAGAGACGGTTCGACCGGACGTCTCACAGACCTCAAGCGCCCGTATGAGTCTGACCTGGTCATTCGGATGAATAGACTGGGCGGTTATGGGATCGATTCTCGTGAGTTCATCGTGTAAAGCCGCGCTTCCCCTAGACTCGGCGAGCTCACTTAATCTCTGCCGAACCGCGGGAGATCGACCCGGAGCATCGAAGAATCCAAAAAGCAAGGCTTTTAGATATAGGAATGTCCCACCAACCACCACCGGAATCGAGCCTCGACCGTAAATGGCGCGAATGATCGAAAGGGCGTCCCGCGCGAAGTCCGCGGCGCTGAAACTCTCATCGGGGGAGAGGATGCTTATCAAGTGATGCGGCACTCGGGACATTTCCTTTGGACAGGGCGTTCCGGTGCCGATGTCCATAAAGCGATATATCTGCCGGGAATCCGCGCTGACGACCTCGATGGGAATTCGGTTGGCGAGCTCAAGCGCGAGCCGGGTCTTGCCAATTGCTGTTGGACCGCAAATGACGACCGCTGGGATGCCGCTCAAGATCTGGTTATCCTGCATTCTTACCTGACGACGTCTTGATACGCTCCGATATCCGCTTCTTCCCTGATGTGTCATCGATTATTCTAACGCGCTTCACACTGCGCTCATCTGCTTCGAATATGATGAACCGTCTATTGCCAAATGGAATGGACGTCCCAATCGGGGGTATAGCGCCATAGCGCTCGATCAAAAAGCCGGCGAGCGTCTCATATCTTCCTGATGGGAGTGTGATATCGAGCATTGATCTTAATTCGGAGATACCGATGTAGGCGTCAACATCAGCAAGCCCCTGTTCTGGATGTGTTTCAATGCGAGGCGAGCGGTCGAATTCATCACGTATTTCGCCAAACACTTCCTCTATCAGGTCCTCGAGGGTAACTATACCGACGCAGGCCCCAAACTCGTTGACAACGGCAGCCATCTGGATATGGAGCGATTGCATTTTCTTGAGCACGCTGCTGCCTCTTTCGGCCTCCGCCACGTAAAGCAACTCGCTCATCACGCTCTCGACAGTGCTTCCGGCCGCGGCCGCGTGTAGCGAGGAGACGTGGACAAATCCGATCAGATTGCTTATACGGCCGGAATGCACAAGAAGCCTGGATAATCCCCTATCAAGAGTCATATTCATCGCGCGGGTCGTTGTCATATCCGGCGAGACGGAGAATACTTGACTCACATCGACCATAATGTCTTCCACTCTTTTCTCCGAGAACTGGATCACTCTAGAAAGCGCCCTCGGACCTATCCGCCTCAGCGAGCTCAGGCCGACTTGGCTGTCACATGCCAGTTGGTCTCTTGTGATCAGGACCGCTTCAGAAGCTCGGCCGTTTTCGCCCAACTTACCTGTCAGCCGGCGCTGCAGCAGATTTAGGATGAGAGTAACAGGGCTCATGACAATTTGGGTGAACCGTAGAGGCCCGGAAATCGCCAGAGCAAGCCTATTGGCCTTCTGTTGGGAGTATATTTTCGGCAGAAGCTCACCAAAGAAGAAAACCAAAGGCCCAAGAATCAGCGTAACGGCCGCTGGGGCCGCAATCCCGAGATGCTCGCTCGCGAATACTGTAAGCAACATCGAGTTGGACACTACGCAGAGATTCGTCCCTAAAAGCGTTGTGGCAACGATCTTGTCGGGTTTTGAGAGCATTTTGTGCAGACGGCGCGCTCGACGATTTCTCAGATTCGCGAGGTGCGCTACGGCCACCTTATCACAAGACAACATCGCCGCCTCCGCTCCCGAGAAGAACGCCTCAACCGCAATAATCGCGAATACAATGAGAGCGAGCATGATTATAGAGAGCATTATTGGAGCTTCCCCTTAACCTCGGCCGGTGTCTTATTGACCTCCACTCGAATAGCCACAATTCTCGACTTCTCAGTTCTCAGTATTTCAAGATGAAGCCGGCCCTCATCAACCCGTTCGCCTCCGTCAGGAATTGTTCCAAGCCTAGCTATTATGAAACCTGCAACCGTGTCGTAATCTCCTTCCGGCAATTGACAGCCGACCTTCTCCGCGAATAGGTCAAGTCTGGTTGATCCAAGAACCTCGAACGTGTTCGGCGCGATTCTAATAACCTCTTGAATCTTCTCGTCCTTTTCGTCAACGATCTCGCCGACTATTTCCTCCAAGACATCCTCCAAAGTCACAATCCCCTCAGTGCCACCATATTCATCGATGACGACGGCCAGATGGGCGTGTTCAGCTACGAGCGAGGCAAGCAGTTTGTTTGCTCTCTTGGTTTCAGGTACCAGCGGAACTTCCCGCAAGAATCTCTTGATCTCGCGGCTCTTCATCTTTGTCCTAGCCGCCTTCAGTAGGTCTTTTGCCAAGACGACGCCCTTGATTTTGTCAATCGAATCTTCGTATACCGGGATTCTGGAGAAATAGTTGCTCTTCAAAGCCGTTACAGCCTCCGACAAGGTCGTGTCCTGAGGCATGGCGAGCACCTCCGTCCGAGGCGTCATCAGCTCTTTTGCCGTGAGGTTGCGGAGCAGAAGTATGCGGCGCATCAATTCCGCCTCGTCTTTTCTGTAGATTCCCTCGTCAAGGCCGTGTTCTATTAGGCTCTCGAATTCCTCGTCAGAAATCGCGGCCGCGTCATCACCCTCTGCCCGATCTGAAACGGGCAGAATAAGCCCTGCAATGCTTTGAACGGCTATCCGAATGGGCTTCAAGGCTAGGTAGAAAAACCTGAGCGGATGAACCGCAGCAAGCGCGAAATCCTCCGGGTATCGAAGCGCGAGTGATTTGGGAACCAACTCACCAAAGAGAATCAGAAGACCGAGAGACAAGGCGAACGAAGTGGGCGTTCCCACTCTCTTGCCCAGTGCTAAAACAAAAACGGAGGCCATGACGGATGAAAACGCCACGTTCACGAACTCGTTCCCAATGAGGAGCGTCGTGATCAGTCCTTTGATATCCGTCAATAGCTTCCCGACCGCCTCGGATGCCAGTATCCGGTCCGGCCCTTTGCTTCTAAGTCGCATTCTCGACAGATACAGCATCGCTGCCTCACTGCCGGAGAAGAAGAAGGAGAGGATGAGGAGGATGGCTATTGGGAGTAATTGCGCGTGCATTTCTATATTCTGCTATTCGGAATCAAGCTTCAACCTCGCTCGTCTGGCGTCTCTTAGACGTCTGTATCTGGCGATGAACCATTTGAAGACGAAATAAGAGGTTACCGACACAGCGGTGGCGGAGATGAAATTACCGACAAAAAATGCTCTCAGGAATTCACTCAAATCGCCAAACACCTCATCGATCGAAAAATGCCTGATTGCCGAGGCGTTTATGTGGATATCGTAACCCAAGACTAACGAGCCGATATAGGTGCCGAACGTGTAAATCTGGACGAACGTGAACGGGTTAGATACCAGCGTTCCAACTACTGTGGCGAGCTTGTTGAGCCTGAACACTAACGCGAAAGCGAGGGCCATTCCCGTCTGCAAACCGAGAAAAGGTGGGCTGACGGGAGACATGCCCCAAAATATCCCTATCGCAAATGCCGCCGCAGTTCGTCCCGGCGTATCGCCAAGATGAAGCAGCTTCAGCAGCGCGACCTTGTATCCTCTCCAGGATCTCAAACGCCCAAGTCCTCGCCTATTTCTGCGAAATGGTCAAAGCCATCAATGCCTGAAACCCCGGAGCCCGATGCGTCAACGAACCTCATTCCCTCGACGGCTCCGGTTATCCGTCCGATTCTGGTTATCTCACAAAAGCCCTTCTTGTGAAAAAAGTCTCTTAATCGAGACTCGTCGCCCCGATTAACGGTGAAGAGAAGTTCGAAATCCTCACCGCCTTGAATCAAAGGATTAAGTAAGCCAGATTCCCCGGGCATTTCAAGCACTTCCGCGCCCTCAAATAACGGAAGCGCAGTAACATCGATTGAGGCGCCGACCTTGCTCTCATCGCATATCGCCTGAAGGTCAGAGCCAATCCCATCACTTATATCGATCATTGATGTGCAGAAGTTTTGCTCGGAAAGAGCGAGCGACTCCTGTGCGCGAAGAGTTGGCATGAAGAGCTCCTTCAGAAGACGAGTTGCGATTGGATGCTCAAGACCCATCTCTTCACTCGCACATCGTGCAAAGAGAACATGGTGGGCGTCCTTGATGTCACTTTCACAGAATCGCCCATTCAACAGACAGTGGGTCGCAACCGCGGCTCCCCCAAGCCTTCCGGTAACGTATATGCTATCTCCGACCTTTGCCCCGCTCCTCTGCGCGATAGTATCGGCATTGGCGAAACCGGTTACAGATGTCGATATAAACAGCTCACGAGAGCGGGAGATATTGCCTCCGACGGTCTCTACTCCAAGCTCCGCGCCCGCTTTCACTAGGCCGTCGAAGAGCTCATCGATGAATGCTCTGGTGGTTCTACTCGTCGGGAGCCCCAAGCTGCAAAGAGACGTGTTGGGTCTTGCGCCCATGGCGTAAATGTCGCTCACAGCAGCAAGAAATGACTTGTAGCCCAGGAGGTATGCCGAAACCCAGTCGCTTTTGAAATGGACATTCTCAACAATTGTGTCCGTTGAGAGAACAAGGGCCATTCCCGAGCCGATGTCAATCGCCGCCGCATCGTCCCCCGGCCCGATTATGGTCGTGCCCAGCGAGCTCACGGAGCCCAACTTTCGCCTTATGAGCGAGACCATCTCTCTTTCATTAAGTCGCATGAAACCACTCCTTCTTATTAGCCCATTAAAATGCTGAATGAACCTAACTACAATAGTCACTTAAAAAACAGCTTGACATTCTCATTTGAAGCGTCCAGTGTATTCTTCTGGTATGCAATAGTCGTGCCCTCCCATGCGCTGGAAGTCGTGATATGTGGGATGCGCCGGGCCTAGGCTCAATGTCTTGATTGTCAAGGTCCATAACCCAATACTATAATCCGGTAAAATGGCTCGCACATCAATTGCGTGATTCCTCGGTTTGGCTCTTTGTGGGCTGAGGAGACACGGAAGTATCGGCCGCGGTTTCTGTTCAAGACCATAATCGGAGACGCCTCGCAAACCTGGGGCACAGCTGAATCCGGTCTTATTGTCAACATGCAATCACATCAGAGCAACTAGAGGAAGCAAACTTGCCTAGAATTACCAAAGGCCCGAAAACCACAAGAACAAGCAGACCTCCTCGGAAGAGGAGAAGAACTGAGACGGCCGTCGTAAATCGACCCGAGGCCGAGGAATCGGAGGCGCGGGAATCGTCGAAGGTTCCGCGGTCGTCGCGACCCACAATGAATCTGGTCGAGCTGAAGGCCAAATCGATAACGGAACTGCACGAACTTGGCCTGGAGTTGGGTGTGGCCAATCCATCGACGCTGAAGCGCCAGGACCTAGTATTCAAGGTCATGCTTGCTCAGATCGAGAACGAGGGCTTGATCTACGCTGAGGGCGTTCTGGAGACGTTGCCGGAGGGCTTTGGGTTCCTTCGATCTCAGGACTCCAACTACCTCCCCGGGCCGGACGACATATACGTCTCACCCTCGCAAATCCGCAAATTCGGCCTAAGAAAGGGCGACACCGTGGCCGGTCTCATCAGACCACCGAAGGAAAACGAGCACTATTTCGCTCTTTTGAGGGTGGAGACAATCAACAATCAGGACCCTAATGACCTTAGGGATATCGTGAATTTCGACAACCTGACCCCTCTTTTCCCTGAACAGAAGATAGACCTAGAGACGGATGACAACAACCTCTCGACGCGCATCATGGACCTTATCACACCAATTGGTCTTGGCCAGAGAGCGCTCATTGTAGCGCCTCCCAGAACCGGTAAGACCATGTTGCTCCAGGCAATCGCCCACAGCATCACGCAAAACCATCCGGAAGTGATACTGATTGTGCTGCTTATAGACGAGCGTCCAGAAGAGGTTACTGACATGCAGCGGTCGGTTGACGCCGAGGTGATAAGCTCCACGTTTGACGAGCCGGCCGACCGACATGTGAAGGTGGCGAGTATGGTGCTTGAGAAGGCCAAACGACTTGTTGAGCAGGGATATGATGTCGCCATCCTCCTCGACAGCATCACTAGGCTTGCAAGAGCGCACAACTCAGTTGCTCCGCCTAGCGGAAAGGTCCTTTCAGGCGGCCTCGACTCAAACGCGCTGCAGAAACCCAAACGCTTCTTCGGCGCGGCGCGGAATATCGAAAATGGCGGCAGCCTAACTATCATTGCGACCGCGCTCGTGGATACCGGTAGCCGAATGGACGACGTCATCTTCGAGGAGTTCAAGGGCACGGGCAACATGGAGCTTCACCTAGATAGAAGGCTGGTTGACCGGAGGATATATCCCTCGATCAACTCGGAGAAGTCCGGTACCAGAAAAATCGAGCTTCTTATCCCCAAAGAGCAACTCCAGAAGCTCTGGATTCTCATGCGATTCCTGCAGCAGAATTACGATCCGGTTGAGGCGATGGACTTTCTGATCGGCAAGGTCTCCAAGACGAAGACCAACGCCGAATTCCTAGACTCCATGAATAGGCTCTAACGGTTTTATAGAACGATGGCCGTCGATATGGGAAGGCCCAAGCTCATTTCCATCAACGTGCTTACCACGAATGAGCGCCAATGCCTGAGGCGGTGCCTTCAGTGTATTCAGGGCCAAACATACCCGGAAATCGAGGTGATAGTCATCGACAACGCCTCGACTGACGGGACCGCTGAGATGCTAAGAAATGAGTTCTCGCACGTTGAGGTCATCACAAACTCTGCGAATCTCGGCTACTGCAAGAGCCACAATATAGCCATCCGCGCGTGCCGAGGCGCACTTGTAATGCCACTCAACGCAGACGTCTTCATGGAGCCAACCTTTGTTGAGGCGAAGGTGAAGGCCATTGAGCACTCTCCGAATGTCGGGATGGTGGAAGGCAAACTGCTCAGAATAGCTGCCCCAGATGCCGAGTTGCCCGACAAGAAGATCATTGACGGCACAGCGACTGTTGTAACAAGGGCAAGGAGAAATTTTGAACGGGGCCAAACCGAGCCGGACATCGGTCAATTCGATCAGCGGGAATTTGTCTTTGGCGCGTCGGGAGCAGCTCCGCTCTATCGGCGTGAAATGCTCGATGATATACGGCTACTCGGCGAGTATTTTGATGAGGACTTCTTCATCTACAGGGATGAGGTTGATTTAGCGTGGCGAGCGCAGTGGCTCGGGTGGAAATGTGTCTATACGCCCGACGCCGTGGCCTATCACGTTAGGGGATACGCGCCCGACAAGAGAAAGAAAGTACCAAAGCGATTCCGCCAGCTGCAGCTTCGCAATCGCTACCTGATGATCGTCAAGAGCGCCTCGATACGCAACTTAATTCGAGACCTGCATCACATTCTCTGGTTCGAGATTCGACAGTGGGGATATGTGCCAATCTTTGAGCCGCATCTTCTCCGCGGCCTCGCCGGCGCGATCAGGCTTCTCCCCAAAATGCTCAAGAAGCGAAAGATCATCCGAAAAGGTCGCCGGGAGACGCCTGACTACATTCACTCTCTATTTCAGCCATAGGCGGTTCAGGAGGTCGCCGAGGCCTGATCCGATCTAGCGCATTGCTGCCCCAATGGAAGTCCCGGGCAGTCCGGAAAGCTCGTGGTTGGGTTGACATTTATCGCCATTCGGGTTATTATCTTTGTATGAGGTCTAGCTCGGACCCTGATGGCGTTAAAGATGAGCTTGCGCAGAGCTAGGGGCATGGCTCGATAGCGGTTGCGAATCTGAAAGACCCGGGGCAAAGCTCGGAGCTGCTACAAGGCGGCTTCTGGCCGCCAAGAAAGATGGTAAGAGGAGGGTCCGGGCTCTTCATATCTCCCACCTTAAGATTCTGCTTGAGCTCCCCATAACTCTGCCTGATGGGAACTGTACGCCTCGACATCAGACTCATGGCGATTTTTGCTGGACATGTTCCTCGCGACGATTGGAACCACGCGATGGGACAGGTAGTTTGTACAGTGAACGCGCAGGTGACAAAAGCGAGACATCATTCCTCGTGAAGGCGGCTAGCTCGGAGAGTAGAGGATCAATGCATAAGACTTTGGGGTCGGTTTTTTTTGGTCGGATAATCTACCACTTTAGTAGATTTACTCTTGCAGCCCGCATGGGGCCTGTTGTCATGTCGATCATAGTCTTCCTTGCTGTGCCATCTCAAGGCGCCACTGATCCCCTTTATGTGGAAGTGAACCTCATCGGGGGATACTCATCAACCGAACGTTGGCTTGGAAGGAGCATGTCGCAGAAGAACGCGCTCGGCTTTGAGTACTTCCGCAAGTTCTCGAACGAATATGGTGATTATTTGACCGGTGACTTTCAGCTTCGGCTTGCCTACGACCCGACCTATTCCCGTCGAGACGCCTGGGCTATCGAGGTTCACAATGCCTGGGCCGAATACAAAATCGGCTTAGGAAAGAAGCTCAGAGCAGGCCATTTTGCGCCGGCGTTCGGGCTGGAGCCGCTCATCGACACTCATGGCACAATTCTCCAGACGCTTGCCCCAATGAACATCGGCTTCAAGAAGGATTGGGGGTTAGGGTTCTCGGGGATTCTTGGCGCCTATGACTATCAGCTTGCCGCACAGATAGGTTCTGGGATGGGTCTTAGGCGCAGAGACTCAAGCTGTCTGTTTTCTGGCCGAATCGGATCGCCGGCCGGCAATGACCTGCAATACGGGCTGAGCCTGCTCTACGGCGCGACGCTGAAGGCGAAAAGCATGAGCACAATTCCGCGTCCCGATCTCGTCCAGGATGATGCGGTCCTCAAAAAACGGGTCGGCTTGGACGCGCAATACATCTTTGGTTCCTACGTGTTCAAAGCCGAGGGAGTCTTTGGCGAGAATGACGGGATGGAGGTTGCGGGAGGACTTTTCGAGGTGGATTACACCGTGCCTGATCTTCAGGAACTTGAGCTCCAATTGCAGGCCAGCCTCTGGGACAATGACCCATCAGACGGTGAAACTGAGAACACCTCAATGACCGTCGGCCTGGAATATGCGATCAATTCGGACCTGACGCTCCGGGCAGCATGGTCCACAGACTGCCTTTCCGATAACAGCACGCAAAAGGACGAAGCGTGTCTTCAGGTTTACTATTTCGCACCTTTCTAGGAGAGAAGGATGAACAAGAAAACGGCTGCTGGCATCTCGATAATCGTGTTAGCCCTGCTTCTATTGCAGACTATAGAGCTTCAAGCCGCGGTGGGTTGCTCCCTAAACGACCCGGACCGCGACATCAAACGGATATTCCCGAAATCGACGGGTTACAGGTCCGAGTTCATATCAATTGCTGAACGAGGCGGACAGTCGCTTCTGAAACAGATAGAGGCAAAGCTCGGAGACAAGTTCGATACGGAATACGAGGCGATTGACGTGCCATACTCTTACTACGTGGTTCTCACGGGCAAGGAAGTCATCGGATACGTTCACGGGGTGAATCAGAAGGGCATGTTCGGTGGCATGCAGATAATCCTGGCGACCAGCCTTGATGGCGAGCTTCTGGACATGTACTATCAGAAGGTCTCGTCGCCCGAATCGCGGAAGTTCAGGGACAAGTCTTTCACAAAGCAGCTTGTGGGACTCTCGCTTTCGGACTTCTACCATCATGACGAGATGCAGGGGCGCACATGTCCATCAGATAGAGTAGGGGCCATCAAGGACCCCACCAAGAAGAGCCACGATGACTTTGTGGCGACGCTACGGGGCATAAAGAAGAACCTGATACTGCACAGCATTTTTATTCTAAAGAGAAGCATTGATGACCCCCACAAGACCGTCAAAGGAGAAAAGCGATGAACTTGAGAGGCAAGACTATAAGAATGGGGCTGCTGGTTTTGATCGGCGCATTGCTTGCCGGCTGCGGAGGCGGCGGTGAGAGATTCGGCAAAGAGATCGTGATTGATACTACCACCCAGGCACGCGACATCCTCTCTCGTCCGGACGAGTTCAACGGCAAGACCGTCAGGATGGAGGGGGAGATAACACGAGAATGCCCCACCGGCTGTTGGCTCGACTTGAAGGATGAGACGGGAGTGGTATTCGTTGACTTGGCCCCATCGGGTCTCGCCATCCCGCAGAAAGTGGGGTCAAAAATAGTCATCGAGGGTAAGGTTGTCAAACGCCGAGAAAAAACCATGATTATCGCGAAAGGTGTTGAAATCAAATGAAACTTCTAATGATAGCGTTCAAGAATCTCAAGCGCAGAAAGCTCCGCTCATTGTTCACGATAGGCGGTGTAGCGATAGCGGTGGCCGTTCTCGTCAGTCTCTTAGGCTTCAGCGCGGGCTACAAGAAGGCCTTGACGAACGACATTGACAAAATGGGCTATCAAGTCTTGGTTACGGCAAAAGGGTGCCCCTACGAGGCGGCCACGCTGATGTTAAAGGGTGGAGGCGGGCTCCGCTATATGGAGCAAGATGTCTATAATGGCATCGTATCCGATGAGCGCATCGACAAGGCTACGCCTCAGTTGATCCACACTGTTTACGACCCCGACCGGCTGGATGGCCGCGGAGGATTCGCATTATATGTGGGGATCATGAAGTCGCATCTTGAACTCAAGCCCTGGACAAAATTCAAATCAGGCAAGTGGTTCACAAAGGACGACGCTGACGAGGTCATCATGGGATTTGAGGCGGCCGAGCTCGAGCAGCGCTCTGTAGGCGACAAGATATTCATTCCCGGTATCGAGAAGATTCTGACAGTAGTCGGCATTTTCGAGAGGACCGGGACGCAGGATGACGGAGTGATCTTTCTTCCGCTCAAGAGTGCTCAGCAGCTCTTTGACCTGAAAGACAAGATCAGCGGTATCGGCATAAAGCTCAAGAACATCGAGGAGTTGGGGCAGTTCGAGGAGGACATGTATGAGGTTCCGGGCACGCAAGTCATAAGCATGGCTCAGGTTAAGGGAACGTTTTTGAACCTCGTCTCAAGCGCCAAGGTCCTTGTAACCTCAGTCGCCATTATCGCGGTCTTTGTGGCGGCCATCGGCGTCGTCAACACCATTCTGATGTCGGTATTTGAGCGGACACAGGAGATCGGCGTCATGAAAGCCATCGGAGCGTCCAAGCTCGACATCTTCCGCCTCATCTGGATGGAGACCATCCTAGTCTGCACACTGGGCGGGATCGCAGGCAATATCGGCGCACTACTGGGAGGCAGCATTGTGGAACGCGTCGTGAAGGGCCTGCTGCCGTACGCGCCAGAGGGCCAGATTGTTCTCATCACGCCGACTGCTCTGCTCACATCGCTCATCGGAGCAATCATTCTGGGGCTCGTCGCCGGCATCTATCCTGCATATCGCGCCTCGTCAATGCGTCCGATTGAGGCGATCAGGAGCGGGGAGTAATGCGATGAGTGATGCAATCATCAATGCCCAAAAGCTGAAGAAGGTTTATGAGCTTCCGGCTGAGAAGATCGTCGCGCTAGACGAGATCGACGTCGGTATCAGAAAGGGCGAGTTCGTTGCCATTATGGGTCCGTCCGGGGCGGGAAAGACGACGCTATTAAACCTCATCGGCTGCCTCGACGGGCCGACGGCGGGGTCGCTCAACGTCCTTGACCACAATCTATCCCAACTGAAGGAGAGGCAACTGGTGTTGCTGAGGCGAGGGAACATCGGCTTTGTCTTTCAGGACTTTTTTCTTGTATCGAGCCTGACTGCGCTCGAGAATGTGGAGCTTCCGCTTGTCTTCGCCAGGATGCAGCATAAAAACGGCAAGGCTGCTGACCTCTTAGATAAAGTGGGCTTGAGCCATCGGCTTAACCACAGGCCATTCGAGCTATCAGGTGGCGAGATGCAACGCGTCGCCATAGCTCGGGCGCTTTCCACGTCGCCCCAGATACTGCTTGCTGACGAGCCAAGTGGCAATCTTGACATGAAGAATGCAAGGTCAATCTTCGATTTGTTCAGGCGCTTCAACGAGGAGGAAGGGGTTACCGTGCTCGTTGCGACCCACAATGCGAGGCTTGCCCACACTGCGGACAGAGTAATCCACCTTGCGGACGGCAAGATTGAGAGTGAGGAGGTGTTGAAGAATGGTTAAGGTGATAGAGGCGAGCGGGGTAAAGAAGCATTACCAGCGAGGACCGGAAACGGTTAGGGCGCTCGATGGCGTCGATTTTGGTATCTCGTCCGGGGAAATGGCCGCCATCGTGGGACCATCTGGCTCAGGCAAGACGACGCTTATGAATCTCATCAGCTGCCTCGACTCGCCAACATCCGGCATGTTGGAAATAGCTGGTCAAGATGTGACCGGATTCTCTGAGTCGCAACTTATCGAGATTCGCCGCAAGAACATCGGCTTCATCTTTCAGCGGCCTCATCTGATTCCAACTCTAACTGCAAGAGAAAACGTCGAGCTGCCGTTTATTTTCAGCAAGCAGAAGATGAATGGAGACGTCATATCCCAGAAGTTGGACGTTGTTGGGCTGAGAGGCAGGAACCATATTCAGGTCAGGATGCTCAGCGGAGGAGACATGCAGCGGGTTGCGATTGCCCGGGCGTTGGTTCTAAATCCGAAGGTCCTGATAGCGGATGAGCCGACTGCCAGATTCTCAACCCGGGTGCGAATTGGCATGACAGAGCTCTTCAGGCAATTGGTTAGGTCGGGCCTTGCGGTGTTCATCGCCACGCACGACCTCGATCTGGCCGGAAGCTGCGACAGAATGATCCACCTTCAGGACGGTGTCATCGTGCCAAAAGAAATGTCCAGCCTCTACGCGTGAGGAGGTTTTGGTCACAGATCTGTGTCAAATCGCTCCGATTCCATGAGGCGTATTGCGTGCTATTTGGTTCGATTGGAATGCAATCGCAGTCCAACCGGCTTATGTGATAGTGTCTAAGCAAGCGCCATCATAATCCTGTCAAATCGAATGGAGGGAGACATGAGAGCAGCAATAGTATGCATCATCGTGTCCTTTGCGTTGCTGCCCATCGTAGCGACCGCCCAGCCAACAATCACCATTTACACCGACGCCGACGCGTATCAATCCGGCGATACAATCGAGGTTAGTTTGTCTGCTGAGAATCTTGGCGAGGGAATGGCAGTTGGGGTCTATGTTGGCCTTCTGACGCCCGACGGCGGTATATACGCTGTTCAATGGGACGGATGGAGCGGCAGCCTCGAGCCCTGGATACCTGACATTCATGTCCCCGCCCGGTTCAGCATGGACTCGACGCCGTTTTGGTGGTTCGACCTGCCCAGCTCAATGCCACCAATAGAGGAACCAGGCGACTACAACTTCGCAGTCGTCCTAACGCTTCCGGGCGCCCTGCACTGGGTAAGCGAGCTGAGCCTCGCCCCCTTCACAGTTGACGCCTCGCCCGGCTCGCATTGCTACATCAACGAGCAAACGGGCAGCGATGGCAACAATGGGTCTGAAGTCTCCCCGTGGAAAACGATAACCCACGCTCTCAATTCGGTGGACGCCTCCGAGAGCGATCCCGTGACTATTCACGTCGCTGCCGGCACATATTCCGCCTCGACCAACGGCGAGACCTTTCCGCTGAATATGAAGAGCTGGGTCTCGCTGTCCGGTGAGGATCGAGATAGCACGATACTCAACGCAGAGAATGAGGCATATCATGTGATCTGCTGTGAGAATGTGATGCAGCTCACGATAGAGGGTCTCACAATAGCCGGTGGGAGAGCAGACACCAAATGGCCGCCCGACGCTGATTGCCTCGGCGGGGGCATATACTGCTCAAACTGCCAAGGAGGCGACTCGCTAGCGATTCAAAACAACAGGATTTCAGGCAACTCAGCGGACAGCGGCGGTGGGATATGCTGCAGGTTTAGTCTGCCGCTGATTTGGAACAACATTATTGAAGGCAATCTTGCCGACTCAAGCATTACGGCGGCCGGCGCCGGCATATTCTGCACTGAATACAGTTCACCGACCATCACAGACAACAAGATTTCAGACAACTCTGCTAACTTTGGCGGCGGTATATCGTGCCTCAAAGGGAGTTCGCCGACCATCGAAGACAATATCATAATTGGTAACTCGGCAGATTTTAGTGGTGGTGCAATAAACTGCTATGATTCACCGATGATTCTGGACAACCTGATCTCGGGCAACTCCGCGGGAGCAGGAGGCGGGATATACTGCAACGGCTCGGCGACGATTCAGAACAATAGCATCTCGGAGAATACCACAACCGGGCATGGAGGCGGTATTCACTGCGACTGGTCCGACAAATCAACCATAATTGACAATATGATCACCAGCAATTCTGCCGTGTGGTTCGGACATGGAGGCGGCATATACTGCACTGAATACAGCTCTTCGATGATCTTTGGCAACGCAATTATCATGAATTCCGCATCTCATAAGGGTGGCGGCGTGCATTGCTCTCAGAACAGCTGGCCTGATATTCTGAATAATGTCATTGCTAGCAACCTCGCCGAAGACGGCGGAGGGATTTACTGCTATGGATGTCCGCAGGTTATCGGATTCAACACAATCACAGGTAATACGGCCAGCTCAGATGGCGGAGGGATTTACTGCGACTCCTCGGTACTGCCGACGATCATCGATTGCATCATCTGGGGTAACGGAGACGATCTGTATCACTGTTCGGCCACGTATTGCTGCATTGAGGACAACGATGCCGGTGAGGGCAACATCCACGAGGATCCGATCTTCGTTCCGGGGCCGTTCGGAGATTACTATCTTGACCCTTCAAGCCTCTGTATAAACGCCGGCAGCAGGATGACAGTCGATGCTGACCTCTCTGACCGGACAACTCAGGCCGACGGCACGCCCGACACCGGGACGGTAGATATGGGCTTCCACTATCCGATTCCGTGATCTTTCGCCAACATCGCATTCGGCGAACTTGACCCCGCCTCGCTCGGGCTGCTATAGTCGTTGGCGATATGAATGAGATTGCCGAGATTGTGAAAGAGATTAAGAACCTGCTTGAGTTTCAGGCCGTTTTGGGCGCGAAGAATTATCCAAAGGAGCTCCTAACCTTGATGCCAAGAGGCAAGAGACCGCTCGCGGAGCAGGCCGCCGAGAGGGCCGATTGCAGGCTTTGTGGCCTTCATGAGAGTCGCAACAAGGTAGTCTTTGGGGCGGGCGATCCGAACGCGAATCTCCTAATCGTGGGCGAGGCGCCCGGGGCGGAGGAGGACAGGATGGGCATTCCGTTTATCGGGCGTGCCGGCGGTCTTCTCACAAAGATACTCGCCTCGATAAACTTCACTCGCGATGAGGTCTATATCGCAAACGTGCTCAAGTGCCGTCCGCCCGGGAACCGCGACCCGCAGCCTGCTGAGGTCGAGGCGTGTGAGCCGTTTTTGAAGGAGCAGATAGAGACGATACAGCCGAAACTGATTTGCGCGCTTGGGGCCCATGCCGCTCGGACGCTTTTGAAGCTTGGCTCCAGCACGTCGATCGGCTCGCTGAGGGGCGCTTTGCATAACTATCACGGCGTGCCTCTGATCGCCACATATCATCCTGCTTATCTTCTGCGGTCGCCGGGCAAGAAGCGGGATACTTGGGAGGACGTTCAATTTCTGCGCCGGGAATACGATCGCATCATGTCTGGTGACGCAAAATGACAAAAGTGTCCGGCGAGCCACTGAACGAGGCGCAGCAGCAGGTTATAGAGAAGTTGGCGGCAAAGATCGTGAAGTGGCGAGCGACTATTCCGGCGATATTCACGTTGGAGTCGATGAAGCCTCTTAGTTTCGTCGGAAGTCAGTTTCTCATCGCGATTGGGCCATTTGCTCAGATACTATTCAATCCTGACGAGTATGACCAGTTTGCGCTTGCAATGGAGAACAGGGACAACGTAGAGTATTTTTTGCGCCGAATAGAATCGCTTGACGCGAAGGCGTTGGACGAGGAGAGGGCTATGAGGAAACGGGCTAAGGAGCTCCGCAAGGCTCGGCGCGAGGAGCGTCGGCAGAGGAAGCTTGCTGCGAAGGGTGAATCGACGACGGGGCCAGCTGCGAAGAACGAATGATGGCTCGATCGCAGACCATTTTGTAGATTGAGAGACGGGACTTGCATGAGTGCAAGTAGTTGATGTATCTTAGTCTCTTGAGAATGGATGCGGCAGGCTGGGCGCGGACAGTTGACAGGCGTTCACCATGCGCTATCATCAAGCGATTATTAGACTGTCTTTTGGAATAAGGTGAGAAATGGTCAAGGGTAGCGAAAAAAAGAAAGCAGCGGTTAAGCGGGACAGCGCGGCCGTCAAGGTTAAGCAGCCTGCAGCCCACGAGGGGAAGAGGATTCTCGATAAAGAAAAGATCACATCGATACTCGCGACGGACTGCGGCAGCACGACGACGAAGGCTATCCTGATCGAAAAAAGGGATGGCGAGTTCAGACTGATGGTCAGGGGCGAGGCGCCGACCACTGTTGAGGCGCCGTTTGAGGACGTAACAATGGGAGCCCTGAACGCGATAGCAGAAGTAGAGGAGCTCGCTGGCAGGAAGATACTGGATGGCGAAAAGATCCTCTCTCCGCGGACTGACGAGAAGACCGGTGTTGATATTTACATATCGACTTCGAGTGCGGGTGGCGGCCTTCAGATGATGGTTGGCGGCGTCGTCAAGAGCATGAGCGTGGAGTCGGCTCAGCGCGCGGCCCTTGGAGCAGGCGCTATTGTGATGGACGCTATTGCGTCGAACGACGGCCGGCAGGCTCATGAGAAGATCGAGCGCATTAGGCAGCTTCGACCGGACATGATACTGCTTTCTGGTGGCATAGACGGGGGCACGACCTCACATGTTGTCGAGATAGCGGAGCTCATCGCCGCCGCGGACCCCAGACCGCGCCTCGGGATGTCATATAAGCTACCTGTGATTTACGCAGGTAACATAGAAGCACGGGCAGCGATCAAGGAGCGACTTGACGAAAAGACAGACCTCTCGATGGTGGCCAATATCAGGCCGATTCTTGAGCGTGAGAACCTGATACCGGCCAGGAACAAGATACACGACCTGTTCATGGAGCACGTCATGGC
>JAGHCW010000174.1 GCA_021160245.1 bacterium
AGCCGACAAGTCTCTGAAACATCCAACGTGGAGCTCAACGCGTCACCCGCCCGCCGCATGGAAGAGAGCTCCTCGATCTTCTCCGAATACAGCTTATTTGACGAGGCAAGCACCTCCACAAGGCCAATCATCTTCTGCGAACTATCCCTCAACATGCAAGTCATCTGCAAGAAGAGCTCTCTGATATGGTTTCCCTGACCAGTCTGACATTCCGGTAGAGTTTCATCGAACGCCAAGCGAGAGAGCATAGCCTCAACGGCGCCGGTTAGTCGGGCAAGTTCATCCCTGAGCACATCGCCCGCAAATGAGCCGTCGTCCAGTTTCCTATTCATCGTCACCTATCAATATCGAGGTTAATTGGGTTCTTCACTTATTTCTCTGGCCTACATTGGCCAATAGCCTATCCGATATTATCCAAAAACTCACAGATGAATTCACGGCCTTCTTGCACGAAGCATCTCACCTCATCAAGCTGCTCTGATGAAGCACCAAGTCGAATAATCTCATCTGGGAGTATTTCAACGTCCGTTGAAGTGAAAGCCCAACCTATATGAGTGCTGCGGCAGATTTTGTCCGCAAGATATATCGTGCCCTCAAGCTTCCCCTTCTCTATCGACTCATGACCGTGGTGATGAAGAATACTACTCTGAAGGATTTCTGGCAGGCGCCAGCAGCTAGCCAAGTACGCCCCTGCATCCTGGTGGTTCAAGCCAAAAGCCTGCATCTCCAATTGAAGAAACGGGGCCTCTCCCGCCTCGGCCTCCTCCATAATTTGGCAATACTCGGATGGATAAAGACAAAGAAGCGCAAGGACTCCGATGTCGTGAATCAGTCCCGCCGTAAACGCCACATCCGCCTCGCATATTTGGCTTCGAGAAGCTATCTCTTTCGAACAGACCGCCACGGCCAAGAAATGAGTCCAAAGGCCAGCCGTGTCCACAGCAGACATGTCGGCAGGGCATCGAATCGTATTGAAGACGGATGACCCAAGGGCAAGCGACCGAACTGCCTCTGTTCCAAGAAGGACGATAGCGTGTTCAATGCTCCTAACCTCTCCCTGAAAGCCATAATAAGATGAGTTTGCTAGCTTCAATATCTTGCTCGCAATCGCCGGGTCCTCAAGGACTATGCTCGCTATCTTCTTCAGCGAAAGATCCGGCGTGTTCAACGCTTCCATCATCCGATACATAACGGTGGGAAGCGTCGGAAGCTCTGAAATCCCTCTTAGCACTTGCCTGGTCTTCGGCAATTGAGGAATAGACTGGTTCATCACTTGGCTCTGCGCTCGGGGCTTCGGGCACGGGTCGGCTTGCCGCCTATTGGGAGTTTCACGGTTACTTCCGTGCCTCCGTGTTCCTTACTATTAAGCGTTATGTCTCCGTTATGCTCCTTGATCATGCCGTATGCCACGCTCAAGCCAAGACCAACTCCCTTACCGAACTTCCGCGTTGTGAAGAACGGCTCAAAGACTCTATTCAGGTGAGCCTCAGGAACGCCGACGCCGCTATCCCGGATACTGAAGAAAATAGATTCCTTCCGCTCAAATGTCTTTATCCAGATTGTCTTGTGATCCTGAGGCTGGACGGCTTGATATGCGTTCTTCAGAAGATTTACAAATATCTGCTGAACCTGAACGCTATCCGCAAAGACCTCCGGAAGGCCTTGGCCCAGTTGAAGCTCCAGATCGACACCACTCCTTTTTAGCTGGAACTCCATGAGGGAGAGGGCGTCTTGCAGGACCTTGTTCAGTTTGAACAGGCTTCGCAGTGGCTTTCTGTGCCTCGAGAAGCCAAGAAGCGCCTCAATGATGCTCTTTGCCCGCAAGGCCGAGTCCTCAATCACGCGCAGCCGCTGCCTTGTCTTTTCATCCTTCACAGATCGCTGCATAAGCTCCGCATAGCCGAGAATCGGGCCCAGTTTATTGTTCAACTCATGGGCTACGCTGCCCACTAGATCGCCGATTGCAGCGAGTTTTTCACTCTCCACAAGCTGGCGCTGCATGTTCAGCATTTCCGTCATGTCCCGCATTATGACCACGGATTGGGGCTTTTCATCAATCTCCATCATTGAGCTCGACACGGAGACTTCCAACGTCCTGTCCATCGCCCCACGCATCTTGATGTCAATCCTATTGGTCTCACCGATCTCAGAATCAAGCGCTTTTTTTAGATTCTCACAATCCGCCTCATCTTTAACAAGGCTGAAAATCGTCTTGGTAGAGAGATTCTCAGCCTTTTTTCCGAACAACTTGTGTCCGGCCGGATTGATTGAAAGCACCCGTCCGGATGGGTCGAGAACGAGGACAGCATCGCCCGCGTTACTAATTATCTTCTCCAAGTACTCCTTGGTCTCGCGGACCTTCTCCTCGAGGCGACTCTTCTCAAGATATATTCTATGTTGCTTCAGCACCTTCCTAACTTGGAGCGGCAGAGCATCTAGGAAGCCTTGGTCCGGTGTCTTTATTAGGTAGTCGTATGCGCCTTGCTTCATGGCCTCTACGGCAACGCCCTCGTCGCCATGGCCTGTGACCATTAGTACTGGGAAATCAAATCCCATCTTCTTGATCTGCTGCATCAGCTCAAGACCATTTGTGTCCGGCAGTGTGTAGTCCATGATCACGAGATCGAATGGAGATTTCGCTACTGCCTCGAGGCAATCTTGTGCGGAGTAGGCTTGAGCGACCGAACATCTGTCGTCGTCGCCCAATATGGCGTCACGCTCGAGATCGTTATGATCCGCGTCGTCGTCCACAATGAGTATTCTTGCTCTCGGCTCATCAGTCATTGCCCAATCCCCTCTGCAATGGTAACGCGCTGACCGTTGACCAATATGTTCCTAGCTCAGTTATCGTTGTCAGAAACTCGCCGAAATCTACTGGTTTCACAACATAATCGTTGGCGCCGAGTTCCGCCGTCTGTTGCACATTCTCGGTGCTTGATGAGGTCGTTAGCATGACGACCGGAATTGTTATGAAGCGATTGTCGGCCCTTATATCTCTCAAAACCTCCAAGCCGCTTTTGCCGGGCAAGTTCATATCCAAGAGAATGAGCGCCGGACGAGGCGACAGGGCTTTGTCCGAATAGCGCCCTTGCCTGAATATATACTTGAGAGCCGTCTCCCCATTCTCGAAAAGCACGATGCTCTTGATGTTGCCGACCTCACGTAAAGCATCAATCACGAGTTCGGCATGGTCCTTTTCATCCTCCACCATCATAAGAAGATCGAGCGACTCCTTCCCGTTTTGCTTGGACTCAAGGTCAATTCTCTTCTCGTTCACCTCTTAACCGCCTGCTTTCTCTTGGGTAGATCAAACCAAAATGTGCATCCATAGGTCTCATTTCTCTCAATATAAATGCGCCCTTCGTGACGCTCAATAATCCGCTGGGCTATGGAAAGGCCTATGCCCATTCCATCGACGGACTTGACGCGCAGCCGCTTGAATGGACGGAATACCGATTCTGACTCAGCTTCCTGAATGCCCACTCCATTATCCCTGATAAAAATCGCATGGCAAGTGTCTCTGTCCTCGGCCCCAACTTCTATAACAGGGGGCCTATGGGGTGAGCAATACTTCAAGGCGTTACCCAACAGGTTGGAGAAGACTTGCGCAACCTGTATCCCATCGCAATGGACAACGGGAAGTTCATGCAACACTTTCACTGTGGCGTTCTTCTCTTTGATCATCTCGTCAAAGTCCTCGAGCGTATCTTTGAGCAAATCAGATAGAAGAGTAGGGATCTTATCGATTGTTTTTGTACTAGCCCTAGAAAGATCAAGCAAACTTCGCAAGAGAAGGGAAATGCGCGAGACGTTCGCGTTGAGGCGAGCCAAGGAATGCAGGCCGCTTTGGCCCAATAGTTCTTCATATTCCCGCGTCAATTTCGCCGCAAAGCCCTGAATCGATACTAGAGGCGCTTGAAGATCGTGTGAGGCGACATAAACGAATTCCTCTAGCTCACTGTTCTTTGCCTCTAGTTTGCGGTTCTTTTCCATTATCTGCTGACGCAAGCGAACGTCCTCGCTGATGTCTCGGGCAACGCCAATTGTTCCTAAAACGGCGCCCTCCTCGTTTCGAAGGATGCCGGCTGAGATGACAACAGGAAGCCACCCACCCTCCTTTGCGGGGAATTCGAGCGTCCGGCCTGTTATCGTCTCTGTCTCGCTGCTTAAGAGCTCGTCCATTATCTTGCGGGCTCTTTCCTTCCCCACTTCAGGATCATCGCTGTAAAATTGTGCTAGGTGCTTGCCGACGATCTCATCTGGAAGGTAACCAAACATCCGTTGCGCGCCGTCGCTATAAAACGTGACAACTCCATGAGAGTCCGTTGCTATGATTGCATCCGGAGTGCTGTCAATCAGCCTTTGCAGGTTGTCTTTGGTCTCGACGAGCTCACGCTTCAGCTCCGCCTCCTCTATTGCTCGGGCAGCCTGTTCCGCAAAGAGCTCCAACGGTCGCAACGCCTCAGCTGTCGGGGCTCTCCCATCCCTTGGATCGTCAACTGAAATCATTCCTATCTGCTTCCGGCCGCGACCGTAAAGCGGAATGAAGAGGAAATCATTCGGGTGCCAGTCCTTCATTTCCACCCTAGGAATCCTGCTTTGAACTCCGGAAAGCGGCAGTGCTTCCTTGAGATCATGTGGTATATAATATGAATGCCCTATTCTAAAGCGGTCGTGAAAGAGCTCCTTCCGCATCTGGTCTGACCACTTCAGCGCCTTGATAACGTTCGTCTCCTCATCGGACACACCAGCGCATGCAATCTCCCTCTCGCGCTCGTTATCAAGAAATCTGGAGACAACGACTCGCCTGTAATCGGAATGCTCCCTTATCGCCTCAGCGACTCTCTTGAGAACGTGACTGAGGTCGGTCTCGCCGACTATCTCGTCCCCGATGGCCGTGAATTCCTTGAGCTGACGGAGTTGTTTCTCAATCGTCTCTTGCGCCGACTCGATTTCCATCGCCAGTTTCTCGGTTGCGGACGAGAAATGAAGCAAGCATGTCGCTCCGGAGAATCCGCCATCAACTCGACGTCTGGGAATCAACACAGCGTCAAAGAAAAGTATCTCCTTACTATCGAGTGATTCCACGGAAAGGAAATCGAGCTCAATTGACCTATGCTCAATGGAGAGCCGGCGCCAAGCCTCGTCCCAGCTGAAGTCAGTGGGCTCCGGCAGGACATCTGCGATGGGCTTTTTTAGAACTGTGTTGGTGTCTGCCCACAATCTCGATGCGGCGAAGCGATTCGCAAAGGTGATTCGGCTTTCTTCATCTAGAATCAAGAGGCCATCAAGTAACTCGTCAAGCGAATCTCTCTCTAGATGAAAGATCACGTTAGGTTCTATCATTGTGTTACTCAATAATCCCTAATTTGCCTGCACGTTGACTTCCGTAAATGACAGTCCTATTCCGTCCGGATTGTTTGGCCATGTACAGGCCACTATCCACACATTCAATAAGATCAGAGGGGCTTCTCATACAAGCTTCTAGGGTGGCGATTCCAAAACTGGCGGTAACCGAGAAAGACTTGTTTCGACTATCTGAGAATTCTAGTGCTTGAATGCTCCCGCGCATTCGTTCGACGGCCGCATAGGCTGCTTTCGTATTGGTCTCCGGCAGGATAACGATGAACTCCTCTCCGCCATATCTGGCAGGCAGGTCCGATGCCCTGCAAATGTCCTTGAGAACTCTCGATATGCTCCCCAAGACTGCATCACCTGATTGATGACCAAAGACGTCATTGACACGTTTGAAATGATCTATATCGCACATAGCGAGACTCAATTGGGTCCCGTGCCGACGGGCGCGCCTAAGCTCAGCCTTCAGTCGCTCCTGAAAGAAACGGTGATTGTAGAGCCCCGTAAGGCCATCAGTAATCGCCAGTCGTTCAAGTTGTTTTACCTTCTGGGAGAGCTCCTTGTTCGTAGCCGCAAGGCTGTTCGAACGCGTCCTGGCTCTCAGATGCGATTCAGTTCGGGCAAGCAGCGCGAGCTTCGCGAGGGGCTTGGAGATGAAATCGGCGGCCCCCTTATTCAACCAGAAGGCCTTGTGTTCTGCGGTCGAGAGCGAGCTCATCACTATGGTTGGGATATTGCGCTGATCTGCCGCCACGATCAGCTCCACCCAGCGCCTGTCATCTGTTGAGGAACAACTGTCCACATCAACGAGTATCAAATCGATCGCCTGCCGCTTGGTCGCCGAGATAGAATCTTGAACCGTGGGCAGACAGACCACATCTCGCTCTTCCAGAGATAGCACTTGCCTTAAGTACGCCCTAATCAATCTCCCGCAATTTGCGACGAGGACCAAGCTCTTCTCATCTCTGATCATCTGTCAGACTCTCAAGCAAAAGCGTGAAACCAATACGTCAAGTTGTCTTAAACAAAGCAATCCTCTCTCTTGTTGTCACCGAATAGGCGTATCACGATCCTCAACGTTTTGTCAACAACGGGGGAATTGAGATCATTTGAAGTATTCAAGGTAGTAACCTATGATATTTATATTTGAATACTTGGCGTGTGTTTGGTTGAACTCTAGCTGAGAGTGTTATGAAATCACTTAGGAAGCAGGAAATACGGGTAGGCCTATTCACGATAGGCATTGTTGTGCTTTTTTCCGCCTTCGTCTTTTCCATAGGCGAGCGAAGTCGCATCCTTCAACCGAAGTACAAACTTGTGGCTTACTTCCATAGCGTCAGCGGACTGGTTGACGGAGCGCCTGTTATGCTCGCCGGCGTTGATATTGGCTCCGTAGAGGGGATTACGGTGCTCTTAAATCCCGGAGGCAAGCGAGTGAAGGTCAATCTCGTCATCGATCAGGGATTTCAGGACAGAATACGGAAGGACTCCGTGGCTAGAATTGAGACGATGGGCCTTCTAGGAGACAAGTATATCGAGATAACTATCGGAAGCTACGATGAGCCAATTCTCGAGGGCCACGGGGCGATTATCAAAACGGTTGAACCGATCGAACTCCACATCGTCCTGAGACGGGGCGAGAGCGCTCTCCGCAATCTTGAGCAAGCATCGTATTCGCTGGCCGAAATACTGCGCAAGATTGACGAGGGTCAAGGTCTGGCCGGAGCTATTGTCAATGAACGCACGGAGTTCACAAGAGCGATTGGAGATTTTGTTGGGGCGGCCGGCTCACTCAACACAATACTGGGAGAGCTAAAGAACGGCCAAGGAACGCTTGGAATGCTGTTATATGACAAGCCCGCAAGGGCCAATGTCAAGGATATCATCGCCTCGCTCAACAACGTCCTAGGTGGCATAAACGAGGGAACCGGATCGCTAGGGAAGCTAGTGAAGGACGACAGGCTTTATGAGCGTCTGGCGACTGACATCGGCGATATCGCCATACTTCTCAAGACGCTCCTTCGGGATATTAAGGACGGTGATGGAATGCTCCCCAAGTTGCTCAGTGAGGAAGCTAGCGGCCCTTTGTTTAGCGACCTGGCCTCGGCTATGCAAAGCCTAGACAGTGCCGCTCAGAGGCTCAGTAACACCGCAAATAAACTCGACTCCGGCGAGGGCACGCTCGGACTCTTGATTAACAACCCGTCGATCTTCAACGACCTCTCCGATATTCTAAGAGGCGCGAAGAAGAGTTGGTTTTTGAAGAGGTGGCTCAAGTCGGTCAGGAAGAAGGGCGAAGAGGAGAAGGTTGAGGATAAGAAGTGAGGCTTAAGCTGCATTTTGCCCTCACCGATGGCCCGGGGATGACGATTCCGGTCAACCACAACACATGGCTCGTCTCCGCCATCTATCGCTGGCTGGCTCTCTCGTCCCCAAGATTCGCCGACTTCATACATAATGAGGGCTATAGATTGAATGGAAAGCCCTACAAGCTCTTCTGTTTCTCAAGACTCTGCGTTAAGAACAGGAACGTTCGGGGCGACAGGCTCAAGAGCGATTCCGGCACTTTCTCGTGGTTCATCGCCTCGCCCAAAGACGATTTCATCAACCACTTGCTCACTGGTCTGAATAAGGACCCGAGCATGATGATCGACGATGTCCGCGCAACGGCAGAGTCCGTCGAGACATCTCCTCTCCCGGAGCTTCTGCCGCCAGTGAAATTCGTCTGCCTTTCCCCTATTACAGCCTCAGTTTGGGACGCCGAATCGCGTCGGAATCCAACCAGATATCTGGACCCCGGCGAGGAGTTCACAGCGGCCGTTAAGCTGAATCTCACGAGGAAATTTCGCCTTGTCCACGAGACGCAGCTTGAAGACGATAGGTTGACGATGACGTTCGACCAGGGTTACATGCGGCGTATAGGGCGGATTACAAAGCTCATTGACTTTAAGGGGATCAAAGTCAGGGGCATTCTATGCCCATTTGTTGCGGATGGCAGTTCTGACTTGATACGCATCGGATATGAGTGCGGTTTTGGCGAGAAGAATTCTATTGGCTTTGGCATGGTTGAGGCGCGGTCGTGATGAAACCGTCGGATGCTGTCATCTGTGTCAGAGGGCTTGAGAAATGGTATGGAGATGCCCAGGTACTCTCGGATATCTCTTTTGATGTTGGCTACGGGCAGATTGTCGGGCTCTTAGGGCCAAATGGTTCCGGTAAGAGCACGGCATTCCGCATCATCGCCGGGCTGCTTCCCTTTAATCGCGGTCGGGTGACATTAGGGGGATTCGATGTACGAGCCAATCGGACCGAGGCCGTTCGCCGGATGGGCTATATGCCAGAGAATCCGCCGTTCTATCCTGAGCTGAGCGTTCGGGGGCATTTACGGTTTTGGGCTGGTCTCCGGGACCTTCGGGGCAGAGAGCTCATAAGATGCGTTGAGGACACGATGCGGGCCACAGGGCTTCGTGATAAAGAAGACATGGCAGCGCGAAAGCTCTCCAAGGGCTATCGACAGCGGCTTGGTCTCGCGCAGGCCATTCTGCATGACCCCTCCGTTCTCATACTGGATGAGCCCACGGCCGGCCTCGACCCCGATCACGCCGTCGAGACTCGAGAGCTAATCAAATCTCTCGGCCAATCCAAGACGTTGCTTGTATCGACTCATATCCTGCCGGACGTCGCGAGAATGTGCGATAGGGTCGTGATCATCAACGAGGGTCGCATCGTGGCGGAAGACGTCATATCAGACAGCATCGATTCACTTGAAAGGCTCTATCTTGACGCTGTTCATGGGGAGCAGGCCATTCGGCAACGAGGCAACTCAGACGAATAAGAGTTTCAGGACGGCGGCCGCCACAGTTTGCGGCGATATGTTTCTAATGCAGGCCATGCTATCGCATTCACGCTTGTAACAAGGTCCACAAGCCATCGAATGCTGGATAGTAATCGACCGATTGCCGAACGCGCCGTTGCGAGCGGGGTCCGACGGCCCGAACAGCTCCACAGTCGGCCTGTGAAGCGCTGCTGCAATATGGAGAATGGCCGTGTCGCCAGAGACCACGAGGTCGCATCGGTCAAGCATAGCGCACAGCATCGGGATGTCCGACCGAGGCGCCATGAAGACTCGATTATCATTGCCCTTGAGATACGAAAGCACCTCGCGCGCGTGCGGCTCCTCGCCCGGGCCATGAAGCAGCATGAAATAGGGCTGTCTCGGCAAGTCGGTATCCAGAAGAATGCGGAGCATCTTGGCAAAGTTCCTGGTGCTCCACTGTTTGGTTATCCAGCCTGCACACGGGTTCACGGCAACTAGAACGTCTTGCTCGCCGACGCCTTTTACCATGAGGAAATCCGCAAATCTAAGTCTGCAATCTGCGCTGACGTAAATGTCCGAATCGACGCCGTCGCACCAGTTCAGATCGTCCTTCGGCTTTACTCTGCCAAACTCCTCACCAACCGCCCAGACGACAGCACAGAGCTTCTCAATGATATGTGTTGCGTCCAGAACGTGCCAGCACTTGTAGTTCGTGGAGAGGGCATTCAAGACCTCACGACACTCCCTCGCAGGAAAGCCAAACCGGCAGCTCGCCTTCGATACCCATGCGAAGGCGCCGCTCTTGATGAGCCCCTGAAGGTCGATCGTCGCGTCATAGCGAGATTTCTTGAGGCCCGACGCCATGCGGCAAGTATCCGAGGCAACGGCTATCGGGCTGCGCAGAACCTCTCCTCGCCAGAGCTTCGTATCCACCTCGATAATCGATGATAGGTTCGGGTTGCCGTAGAGTATCGGGGCCGATTTGGGTTCGATCAGCCAGTCTATAACCGCATCCGGGAAGAGTCGCCTCATAAGCGACGCCGCAGGCAGCGCGTGGACAACGTCCCCAATCGAACCCAGCTTTATTATCAGCAGTTTCTCAGCACTCATCAGGAGTGCATAATACTGCACATATCCCAAACGTCAAAACAGACGGCCAATCCGCCTTCGCACAAAGCTACAGCGGACAAGCCCGCTAACCGGGCAGCAGAGTGAGCGCCCTCTGCAAGCAGCTTGACACCCCGGGCGGAATTGGCCATATTTTAGGGCGCTTCGTGTACTAGCCGCTTCAGGTGCAATTGCCTGACGTGTTCCCCAAGAGAAAAGCACAAGAGGTAAAAAGACGAGCTCGCCGCTCTATGCGCTATGTAGGGGCGCATCGGCTAGTATCTAAAAGAAAACTGTCAAAAGAGGTATAAATGGCAGACCGAACTCCCATGAAGCCGCCGGAAAGCGCGATAAAGGCGTACTTCACGCCTCATTCAATCGCGGACTTCATGGCAGAGAATAGCCAGGTGCGCAAGGACGCCAAGATAATCGATCCCGCCGCTGGCGAAGGCGTCTTTGTTGAGACACTTCTCTCTCGTGGCTACCGAAAGGTGTGGGCAATTGAGCTGGAGAATGAATGCTACAAGAAGCTCAAGGAACGTTTGAAGTCCCGGAATGGATTCCGCCTCCTTGCCGGTGACGCATTGGACCCCAAGACGCTCGGCGCGTGGTCAACGGGTTCATTCGATGTTGTAGTTGGGAACCCTCCTTTCTCGCATCAACGAGGCCGGATAGAAGATCCTGAGATACTAAAGCATTACGAGCTCGGTCGCCCGAAACAGGCGGTCGAGATACTCTTTCTGGAGAGGTTCATTCAGCTGGCGCGGCCGACTGGCTTGGTCAGGATTATTCTCCCGATGAACATCCTCGCGAACACAAATCTTCAGTATGTGCGCGATTTCATTTTGAAGAATCTCTGGGTTGAGGCGGTGATCAGTCTGCCTCGTCACACTTTTGGGGGCACG
The DNA here is from genome assembly GCA_021160245.1 of bacterium. Classification (GTDB taxonomy): domain Bacteria; phylum B130-G9; class B130-G9; order B130-G9; family B130-G9; genus JAGHCW01. The sequence goes on from JAGHCW010000174.1 coordinate 11,185, forward strand.
TCAGCAAAGACAGCGGTTCTATTTGGTCAGAAGAAGGGCAAGCATTGGAAGCTTGGCGGGGGATTCTGGAGCCAGAATGGAGTTCGTGTAATCCGACTGCCGGATCTTGATTCAATCGAGGGATTAAAAGACCTTTCAATGGGTGAGCATAAGACTGGATTGACTGTCATGATGGGCCAGATGAAGAAGAGAATGGACCCTGACTATCACTTCGCCAACAGAGAAATTAGTGAGATGCTGCGCGGCTCAAAGGTCCCATTTCAGCCTCTTTCGGCGCTTGTCGATGTGAGGACGGGCTTCGCCAAGTACGGCGATGACGCCTCGAAGATCCTCACGACTCAGCCCAGAGGCAAGAAAGATCGATATATTCGATTGCTAAAGGCAAAGAATCTCTCAATCTATGGATTCGACTTCCGCAAGCACAAGTTCTTCTTGCGACGAGACCAGGACATTTTCAGGTCGTGGGCATGTGTTGATGTCGGCGATGTCATGGTCGTGCGAGTGGGCGCGGGGTGCGTCGGTCGCGCGGTGGCCGTCATCGATGAAAAGCAAGCCGGTCAGGCCGACGACTGGATACTAATCGTCAAGCCCAAGAGGATCAACCCGTCCTTCTTGGCCTTCTATCTAAACAGCTCGATCGGCAGGGCATTTGTGATGAGAGAGGCGCAGGGAACCGGGGCGCTAAGCATCAGCAAAGGCAAGCTTCTCAACGTAAAAGCGCCGATGCTCCCGGAGCAGGCTCAAGCTCGATTTGAGACTGAGTTGCGCGAGATGTACGGCGCATTTGACCGAGGCGCCAAGAATCGGGCGGAGAGCATCTTCAAGTCTCTTGAGGAGGAGTTAAGTCGACTCGTCCTGCGTTGAACCTTAGGCTCAATTTTGCTCTGTATGCTGCCAGATGTCGTCAATGCAACCTTGCTGCGCACTGCGCGCTTTCCATCGTATTTATGTCAAGAATGCCCGCTAGGTTGACATCCATTGCCGCTTCAGTAATCTAACCTGAACCAAAGGAGGACTTCTTGCATTGCGCAAGACCACAACGGTTCTTGGCATATCAATAGACTTTCTGACGCTTGATGGGCTGCTCGAGGCGTTTGAGCGTTTCGTGGACGAGGGGATACCCCGCCAGGTAGCCTATATCAACGTTGATTGCGTGAACCAGTACTACCGCAACTCGGGCTATAAAGAGATCATTGATGGCGCCGATCTTGTGTACGCTGACGGGATGGGCGTTGTGTGGGCCTCAAAGCTCTTTGGGGAAGGCCTTCCGGAGAGGCTGACGGCTGCCGATTTCTTCGACAGCGTCTGCGAGCTCTGTGAACGCAAAGAGCTCTCGTTGTTCTTTCTCGGCTCAGAGCCGGGAGTTGCGGAGCTTGCTGCAAAGAAGCTCAAAGAGAGATTCCCGAAGCTAAAGATCGCTGGCGCGGAGAGCGGATTCTTTGGGCCTGATGAAGAGGAGTCGCTTGCTGAGCGGATTGAATCCGCCTCGCCCGACCTGCTCATCGTGGGAATGAGCGTGCCGAGGCAGGAGTTCTGGATTCGGAGGCACGTTCAGCAGCTCAACGTGCCTGTCTGCTGGGGAGTTGGTGCACTTCTCGAATACGTTTCGGGCGCGACCAGACGAGCGCCGAAGTGGATGTGTAGCTGCGGCCTCGAGTGGTCGTATCGGCTAATTTTAGAACCCGCGCGGCTGTGGCGTCGCTACCTTGTGGGGAACGTCAAATTCGCGCTGCGCGTATTCCTGCTCGTCATCACGGACATCGTCGCCTTCTCGCTCTCATGGATGGGCGCCTACTTCATAAGGGCGGGCCTGACGGGTCTATTTAACGTGCCGATCAACCCCGTGCGGGGTTACGTCATCGCTCTGCCGCTTATGGTCTTTTTGTGGATAATGACTTGTCTTTTCTTTGGACTCTATCGCAAGCCGACTGAGACGACGCGCTTTGGCGAGTTCGTCTCGATATTCAAAGTCTCGATCCTCGCCTCGCTCATCGTGATGGCCACGTCATTCATCTTCAAGGGCTTCGACTTTGGCCGCGCGGTGGTTCTCATCTCCGTCTTCCTGAACTTCATCGCCCTGACAACCTCGAGGCTCGTGGCGAGGCGCATTGGGGAGAAGTGAGGGCCAAATGGCCGAATCTCATCAACCTGCGATCGGAAATCATTTCTTAGTAAGGCTGAATGAAAGGAGATAGTCGCCGGGCTAATTCCTGCCAAGCAGTTGAATCAGATCTTGCTTGGTGAGCCCTGTCTGCCTGATGATATCGGACAGAGTTCCCTTGGCCAGTTCCTTGTGCAGAGGCACTACTGTTCGGCGCATTCCGTCAGGGGTCATGCCCCTAAGTGAAACATGACTGCCCTTTTGGTGAACCACTTCAAAGCCCACTTTTATCAGAGCTTGAATGAGTTTTTTGCCGGATACGACGGGCGGTCTCGCCACTACCGCACTTCTACCGTTGTCCAAAGCGGTTTGACTGGCGACTCGGGCAAATCATCGAGACCAAAGCTCTCAATGTAGCACTCAATTGCCTCTTTGATATTCGCAAGAGCCTCCGGAAGCGTCTCGCCCTGACTAGTAACGTCAAGCTCTGCACAGCGAGCAACAAAGAACTTGCCCTCAGGAACCACCGAAACAGCGAAACTACGCATGGCGCCCTCTCAATTGTGGCGGTCTAACAGCTCAGTCTGTATAGGGATTCGAATTTCCCAACCAAGAGCTATAATGCCAAATGGGCGTCGATCTGTCAACGGAGGACAATCTCCCTCAGTTTGTCGGGATTGACACTGTATAGCGCTCGATATGCTTGCCGCCTGACGTAGAGATTCCTGTCATTCGCAAGCTTGACTAATAGCTGTTCCCTGTCCTCTATCGGGACGTCTTTGAGCCCCATTGCGACGGCGATCCTGGGGCCACGGTCACGGTCAGTTGCCGCAAGTGAAAGCAGTTGCTTTAGCTCCTCTCTGCTGAACAGCTGTTCATTCAAAGCCCTAACACCCTCTGCTCTGGCTTTCGGATCAAGATCAGCAAGCATTGAAAAGACAGCCTTTCTGGCCTCGATCGGTCGAGTTGCTCCGAGGGAGAGAATGGCCATCCTTATTCCGGATGGGGGCATGTCGCGACAGTTCTTCAAGGTCATTCAGAACAAGATGCACTGGGCGGCACATGGTCACACGGCCGCGGAGATTATTAGCGTAAGGGCTGACGCCTCGCAACCCCAAATGGGCTTGACCTCATGGAAGGGAAACAAGCCGACCCTTGCTGATATTCAAATCGCCAAGAACTACCTGAGCCCCGAGGAATTGGACGTCCTGAACAAAATTGTCTCGATGTATCTGGACTTTGCGGAACTGCAAGCGCTGCAGCAAAAGCCCATATCCATGAGTGATTGGGTCGTCAAACTGGATGATTTTCTGCGTATCAGCGAGAGGGACATTCTGATGCACTTGGGGCACGGTGAGCCACGATGAGGCGCTGAAAAAGGCCAGAGAAGAGTATGACGTATATCGGAAGGGATTGTTGAAAGAGCCTTCCGCCGTAGAGCAGCACTTTGCAGAAGCTGTGAAAGAGGCGAAGTGGCTTGAGAGAAGTAAGAAGGATGAAGGATGAAGGCGGAAAAATGAAGGAAGGGATCGGGATCAATGCTTGAAACACTCATCTTCAACATATCTTCAGCTTTGCTCGAAATTTTCATCGGAGCATTGCGCAAGTACAGGTTCGCATTGGCCTTGGGCAAGAAAAGCCGAGAAGCGGATGAGCAGGATCGGAGGCGGAGGCGGGACGAGGATCTTCGATCGGCGCTGAAACTCATTCAAACCGGTCTGCATATCATTAGAGAACTGCCGACTTTTATACGCCCAAAGCAAAACTACATTTGGTCACCATTACCGGAAGCAGGATTCGACCTTATGCGGGCAAAGGACCTGATCAAGGAGCTAGATGGGGCCTTGCTCGATTCTCTGATGAAGATCAGTCAGAAGATCCAGCAGACAAATTTTCACATAGGTGCTCAACTGCAAGATAGAAGCAGTGCAACTCCAGACCGTGATGCCCAAAATGCAATGCTAAAGCTCTCCGACCCCGCCCTGACAGCAATTGACAAGTGCATTCTCAAGATCAAGGAGAATCTCGCACAGATGGAACTCACTGAACTCAAATCAGCGTAGTCTCTAGGGTCTCGTCCTGTAGGTGCGTCCTATGCCTCGCGTCTGATGCAGCAGAGGGACGACCGCCATCGATGCGGTCACAGAGCCTCGAGGTCTCAGATCACGATTGGGGTTTGCAGAAGTCGACGCATTCAGTTCTCTGCGATTTCGTTTATGAATATCAGTCGCGGCGACAATCGGCGAAAGTGGGCCTATACTGCAAAAATTCGCTGATATTCACAATTCATCGTCCGGCGAAGGGCCATCCGCGCCGATCGCTCTGATCTTCTCGATCATCAATGCCAGCCTGTTCTTGCATATTCCCCAGAGGTTCTCGTAAAGGCCCCCCCATATTCATGGGCAATAATATTTCGGAGCGCATAGTTGTCGCGTGTTTCCTGAGACACATGTCGCGCCGCCTCACCGATGATTTCCAGGTTGCGTTCGACGGCGTTCCGAGTCTTTCGATCTTCCAAAAAATCCTCGAATCGCCTGCCATCTGTGAAGTCCATGGCCGCCTGCGCCGCGTCCAGCATATCCCAGGGCCGTGCCATATCCCTGTCGTCAGGCCGCATAGACCACCTCACGCGTCCTCAATATCTCGCGCTTTCGCCAGGGATTGCGCAATGCTTCCTTCGCAACGAGGTCAACCGACCGCCCAAATCGAACCTCAAGCTCATCTTTCATGTCCACGAGATCGAATAAATCCCACGGCGCCTCCGGCTCGAAGCTCACGAGAAAATCCAGATCGCTTTCGGGTCCGAAATCGTCGCGAAGCGCGGAGCCGAATATCGAGAGCTCTACAATCCTCCATTTCCGGCAGAATGATGCCAGCGCTTTGCGGTCCAATTGAACTTGCGCATTCACTGCTATATCTCCTTCATGAGCAAAGCGTCCATGACGATCTTCCCTCAACACCTCATGATGTTCTTACTGTAACACAAGCCGCCGCAGACTATCTGGATTCGCCTCAAAGAGCGCTTTGTATGCCTCGCGTCGGACCCAGTAACTGTCATCGGCGGCGAGCTTGAGAAGCGCATCGTCCATGCTATCCATTGAGAGCGAGGCGATGAGTTTTGCTGCCGCAAGTCTTAGCGACTCGTCCTCATGCGTTGCGAGGCGCAGCAGGACGGGCTTGAGCTCGTCATCGGAGAGAAGCCCTGGCGAGGCGGCAAGCGCCTCCGCGACGTTCCTGACGACCTTCTTGTCTTCATCGTCCAGCAGTCGAAGCATGACCGATTTTGCTGAATACGAGCGGAGCCTTACGAGTGAAACCGCCGTAAGGCCTCTTACCCGGGGTGATTCGTCCCTCGATAGCTTTGAGAGAATCGAATTCCGCTCGGGAAAGGCCTTCTCAAGCGACTCCGCAATGCTGCCTCGGACGATTTCCGAGTCATCCTCAATCAGTATCTTGACGACGTTGATGGCTCTGGGCGTCGCCAGCCTGGGCGCCGAATGACCAACAGCTGCGCGGGCAAGTTCATTCTTGTGCTTTGAGAAGCGTTCTAAAAATCCGATCACCTCATGCTCTGGAAGCTTGTGCAGTAATGTCAATGGTGGCCCACGATGTTTAGCCTTAGCCCTTTTGATAATCTCTCGGATGAGATCGCGGACATCATCACCGTCAAAATACTCGATAACGTCAATCGCCCAGGGCGCGATGCCCCAAACGTCGGGAAATTGTTCCTCATCAATCCTCTTTAGAATGGCCATTTTGGCCTTCACACGGAGCGCATGATTCAGATCTGGCACACGAGTCAACGCCCACGCTGCGGAATGGCGAGAGACGTCAGAGCCGCTTTTCAGCATCCAACAGAGGGCATCAACCACGCCCGGATCACTCGCCGAGCAAGAGTAACTGGCGGCAGCAAGCCCCTGTCCAATCGCCTCCTTGACGCTTCCATCAGACGTATTGAAGAGCTTGATAAGCTGCTTTCTCGCTCCGTCGTTTCCGCAACATACAATCGCCTCGGCGACCCTGAAGTTTGGTTCTTGCTCTTTCTTCAGGATCTCAAATAGCGAGGATATAGCGTTGTCATCACCTAATGCCTGAAGAGCATCGAGGCACATAAGCCGCCTCTGATATCCGGACACCCTGCGAGTTTTCGTTGTCGGGAGCAGAGTCGCGTCATCCCTGTCTCCTTGCCCGATGCGCGGAGAAGCTGGCTCGCCCAACCTGCTTGAGTCGAGATAAACTCGCATCACCTGGTCATAGCCCCCATTGAGGGCATTTGCCCAAATATCACGGTCGGAAGGTGGGTCGCAACCAACACTCAGAAGCAGCTGTGCCGTGATACATGCAAAAAAGAGCGCTGCAATGCAAGAGAGCCTCTTCTTGCGGCTATTTGCTTCCATTTGTGAACTCCGCATTATCTACCGCTTAGGGCAATAGCTCATATAGGAGACAGCTGAGAGCGATGCACTGGCTTGAGCTGGCTTAAGTTATCGCAATCACCGGCACGGCCACGGTTGACACCGGCTCATCAACGCGCCGAACGGCATCTTCCATTCGCTTCGCTACTTCCGCCTTGAAGAACCTCTCCCCACATTGGCCGCATACTCCTGTTGGGACGCTTTCCAGGATGAACAACTGTCCGTGAAAGCGGTAATCAATGCGTTCGAGCAGTTCAGTGACCTCACCGCCGCAGTAAATACATTCCCCGTATGGCTTCATCGTGGGTCATCCGGAAAATTCTCCAAGACCAGGCAATTCATCAAGACCTCTTCAGTCTGTCTGATCTAGATACAGTCAGCGATTCTCTCTACTTCAGCGTGAGACGTCAGAAGATACTCGCTCTTGCGAATCCGCTGGGCGATCCAATCGGTTTTCAATGATGCCACAGTATCCTTCGGACTATTCAGATTTCTAATCCAGATATTACGCCGGCTTGCCACAATGCGCCAAGAGACTTCGTTGGCGGATTCACCTGGTGAATCAAGCTAGCGGCAGCTGAGTCCCTCAATTGTGTCAACAAGGAGTCTCCAGGAGAAGCGACCAAGCACCGCCTCGATGTTCGATCGGAAATCAACGGTCGCACGGTCGCGCGCGAAGCGCAGGACGGCGTCGGCAATGGCCGGCGGGCTGTCCTTGGGGACGACGTAGCCGGTTTTGCCCTCTTCAACTACGTCCGGCAGGCCGCCAACGTCCGTCGTGATTACCGGCTTGCGGAATCCGTACGCTATCTGGATGATGCCACTTTGCGTCGCCTCGCGATATGGCAGAACGACGATGTCCGCAGTATTGAAGTAAAGCGATACTTCATTATCTGGGATGTAATCGTCGATTATCGTTATATTCTCTTCTAATTTAAGATCCTTGATTATTTTATCGAATCGCTCGCGACTTTCCCAGAACTCGCCGGCGATTAGAAGGTGGGCATTGAGGCGCTTCCGGATAATTGGCATTGCCTCGATGAGCAGGTCGAGACCCTTGTATGG
>JAGHCW010000199.1 GCA_021160245.1 bacterium
AGAGTCTGGGGCTTTGCCAAGAGAATTAACGACGAGCTTGAGCGACTGTCCTACGTAATCAACATGCCGGGAAGCGACGATGTCCCCGATGTGGTGATCCGCGAGGGGCTCAGGGCGTATCCATCCGATGAACCTATTGCCGCCTTGGAAACCATGACCGGAGAAAATGCTGCCTTTCTTGGACCGGGGTCCTCACCCTCACGGTCTGATGTGGGAACAGGTGTATGTGATTCGCTGGTATCAACAGGAGATCGTGAACAAGCGCGCCGCGCTGTCGGAGGGCCGATCGAAGAGCCGCTTCCCGGCATCGATGATAGATTCGAGTTCTCCATTCACTGCCTGGGCATGCGAGCGTCCATGGAGCCCGGTCAGAATCGGGACAGAATCATCAAACCTAGGCGCACATCTCGCTATTACTATCTGATATGCGTCAATGCCAGAAACTTCAGCCTGCGGGTCCGTTTCGAGTGCCATTGGGTCCCCGGTTTTCATCCTGACATGCCAGCTATGGAGTTTGTTCCACCTATTGAGGTGATGTTCGAGAATAGGCAGATTCTTGCTGAGATTCCGCCTGACCAAGAGATTAGTGGGGGGCCGCTCGATAGGATTGTCTTTCACGACACTTTTGAGCCCTATCAACGGCACGTTTACATGATTCCTCGCGAGGGTTTCGATCCCCGTATGATCCCCCGGGACGATCCTGGAATCGTCCCATATCTGTTTGTCACGCAAGTGCAAGACTTGTTGATCACGCGACTCACCGTTGTCGCTTAAGGCAATCATCGGAGGTCTATCATGAGAATGTTTGTGTGTTGCTGCGGCATTCTCGCAGCACTTATGACTATCCCCTCACTTGCTCTGCCTGATTCAATTGAGACGTTCATCCTGCCCGCGGAGCCATTCTCGGTGTCTTATATAGAGCAGATCATGCAGATAGGCCCAGAGGGAGATGTTTGGCTGATTATACCTATGCCTCGGCGCTTGATGCGCATCTCGGGTGATCAGATTGAGTGCGTATTCGACAGCGGGATCATGAACCGGCCACTCTATCTAACGGTCTCACCGGACGGGACGATCTGGATCGGGTCTTTTGAATACTCTTACTCACCGGAGGATGGGGGCCTTCATGCAAGCGACATCGAGATGCCGCCATTTAGCTCTTTCTTCGGTATCGACGGCGCGCCCATGATTGACGCTGACTGCCGCATGTATTTGCGTACAAGCTATGTCCCTTATGGCGAGCGATGGAGTTCATCCATCTGGGAGGTGAAATCCGGTCAAAGCCCGTCTCAGATGTTCAGTGTGTATTTTATCGACTGGTCATTTTTCGTCTCCGCAGCTGAGTTCTGGGCAGAGGTTTCCAATTATAAGGGCGATTCATGGCAGCTTTGCGAGATCGACTTAGACGCAGGCGTTGTCAAGGCAGAATATGACCAGCATCACCTTTGCTCCGACGCCAAGGATAGTGAGGGCCTATACTGGTTTGCCGTATGGAGTAGTATCTACACCTTTGACCGGCAAGATGTATCCCAATACTGCTCATCCGGCGATGGCATGAAATTCTACTGGCCAATGGCCTTGACGGCGGATTGGACAATCTGGGTCGCCGCCCTTGGGGAAGATCGGGAACCAAGAGGCGTGGTTCGTATTCAGGGCGACGAGCGGCGATTGTTTACTACCGACGACGGCCTATTGACCAACTCCTGTTGGCAGCCACAGATCGACTATGACGGGCGTGTATGGGTCTTCAATAAGAATGATGAAGGCGTAATTGGTCTGTCCCGTATCTCCGACGGGGGGTGGCCGCCGATGCGGTTGATCCTGCATCGGATGGAGACGCCGGAGGGGATTGCGGTTGAGGCGCAGGTTATAAACGATGGGCCGGTTGTTGGTGTTGATGTTTATGTCGCGCTCGAGATGAATGGGCAGCTGCTCTATTGGCCAAACTGGCAGCCAGAGCCTCATGCCAACCAAATAAACCTCCGCCCCGGCCACAACCAAACCGCCACGATCATCTCCGCGCCTCGTGCAACCATCCCCCCCGGCGCCTACAAGTTCTGGGGCTGTATGACCGGCCGCAACACACAGAAACTCATCGGCCCTATAGACCGCAAGTTTGAGTCGTTGACGGTGGAGGTTTTGGAGGGCGACGCTAAATAGGGGGATGAAGCGATGGATCGTGGCGAAGTCATGGGCGGTCGAGGCTCCAACATCGGCCGTGCTGGTGCTGGAGATGATCAACGAGGGCGTCGTTCCGCTATAAGCTCTTGATTGTGTTTGCTTAAGTGCTCACGATTGTGTTAGCTTGTGACCTATGCTCGCACGCTTATTTTTGGGGGAGATCATGCAGCAAAGCGCTAATCATCTGATAGTTAATGGCGGTAGCGAGGCGCAGCCGCTTACATCAGACACGATAGCCCAGATGGCCCCCGACCGCGTTAGACGCCAGATGCGCGCCGGGGGGGACGTCTCTACTGTCGTGGATGAGAATATCCACATCGGCGGCGATATCCCGACGAGGTTTCTGCTGTCTATCAGCGAGGAAGTCGTCGCCTCGGACGGCAACCACATCACGTTGCATCCGGGCGCGGTTACGGGCGTTACTGCTTCAGGCCGAACGGTAGATGGCCTCATGCTCTCCGGCAAGAAGGTTCGTGACGAATATCCCGCCCACTGGCTGAACTCCCCCCGGTGGCTGGCGCATCGCGCGGAGGCGATGAACCGAGGCGAGGTGGTTTTCGAGGGTGTCAGGCGTCTTCGGGTTCGATGTGGTTCGACGACGGTCAATAATTCTCCGCCGATCTTCTATCAGCGGCGGGGCTATGGCGGCGGAGCGTTTATTGCAAAGGAGGCGTTTATCGAGGCGCATCTTGCGGACGATTATCTGCTTCTTGACGACGGCATTCCGGTTGAGCGATACACTGCGGAGTTCTACAAGAAGCGGCCGTTCATCGGCATTCGGCCCGGCAAGATTCGGCCGAAGGAGCCGTTCGATCTAACCATCGTCGTCTGCGATCCCGAGAGCTTCGACAACCTGCTCATTCCGCGCGATAACGGCCTTCGGACGCCTGATATAACTGTCAAGGTGAATGACGTGGACATCACGCCCGCGCTGAACGACAAGTTCGCCTCGTTCAACCCGTTCGGCCTCCCCTCCAACGCGACGAGTCCCTACCCCGGCCTGCGCCTCGTCTGGCCCGAGATGAAGATCGACAATGAAATGCCCCTGAAAATCGAGGTAACGGTCAAGGACGC
>JAGHCW010000177.1 GCA_021160245.1 bacterium
GAGGCACAATCGAGGACGGTGACAGTGCATTTTGGCAGACGCTCGCCATCCCGAGCTCACGTCTATGCAATCCTCCCTGGCAACAAGGAGGTTTTGATCATGGAAGCGAGAATCGTCGATCAGATTACGTATTTCCTTCACGTTCCCCCTGTTGATAGACCCGCGACAAACGAGTAACGCAAGTCGGCCAGGTGGGCGCCGCTCGCGGAATGAGGCGCCCCTCAGAAACACCTTTTAAAAACGCGCCTGAGAGGATTCGAACCTCCAACCCCCGGCTCCGGAGGCCGGTGCTCTATCCATTGAGCTACAGGCGCATTTTATCATAGCTCGCTATATATCAAGTATTCTCATCGCAAAGTCAGGGCATGTCAAGTCCAAGCAGGGATAATGGAGCCGTCCGATTGACAATAGATCGCGCGCCAAGCACGAATCGGGTGCTCTAGGAGGCGGCGATTGTCTGTTTGAGTCTGGCGAAAAAGGCCTGAACATCATCGTGGATTTCGTCCGCCGTCATGTTCAACGCGATCATTCCCCGAATAAGCACAATCGATGCATCAAGGGCGCGGAGCCGCTGAAAGAGCGATTTGTCATCCTCATACAGGATGCTCTTGCCATCCACGATCTTGAAGACGTTCGCATCCACATCTCGCCATGATTTCCTCGGCGGAAGTGTGAGGTTTTCACCTTCAAAAAACTCTCGGACTACGTCCTTGATCGGTTGAGCGAAAACATCATCGTCGCGAAGATTCAGTGATCGAAGCGCTGCACGTATCCACGCGTCAGGCACTAGCAGGTAGTTGTCGATGTTCTTGCGACTCCACTCAAAGAGAGTCGGATTGTCCGGCTCTGGATGAAATGCGCTTTCATCTGCATCATAGTCAAATAGCATCAATCGCCCAACTTCAGGGATAATCTGCTGCATTGCTGCGAAGTGCCTGTCCGCATCATTCTTCATCTCCTTCTTTGGGCCGCCGCCCATGAAATGAAAGCACAATCTGCTCAATGCATGCTCCGCCTCGCACTGCTTGGCCCAAGCCCGCAGAACTCGCTCGTCATTCTCACCCTCTACATAGAGCAGGAAGGGCGAGGCCTGAATCTCAACTATTTCCGAATTGGAGAGCTCGGCCATTGCTCGGGTAATCTCCACCGTGGATTCTACGCGTTTAGGCGCCTGCTTTCCCAGCAGAGAGTATATCTGGCTCACATCAACGCCGCTAATAAGCTTCTCCGCGTGCGTTGCTATTAGAAATTGCGTGCCTCGTTCGTTGGACTTCTGCTTGAAGTAGTCGAGTATCTCCTGCTGGAGTTTCACGTGAAGGTGCGCGTCCGGTTCATCGAGCAAAATGGTCGTCGGCCGATAGCCATAGAGAAAAGCGAGTAGGGTGAGTGTCTGATGAAACCCACTCCCGCCAGCGATGATGTCAAAGAACTCCTTATCGCCCTTTCTCTTGCGCCTAGGGCCGCTCCCACGCTCCCGATACAGGCACTTGATGTTGGTATCGACGCCGCGTTCGTACTGGGGCTCCTGGAGTTCGACGGAGAACCAGCGACTCACCGTATCTCGTACCTCAATCCAGTCCGCCGGCGGGACGTAATCCCTACTGATTCGGCCCCGATCGTCCTTTGACGGCGAGGGGCAGACTTTCAATAGCAGATTTCTTAAGACACTACCCGGTTGCGCCTTACCAACCTGAGCGCGGATGGGGGCGTCATCAAGCCATATCTCGTGCGGCTCGAGTCCCGAAAACGGCGGAACATAGGCGATGACTGGCAGTGATCGCTCCTCATCGAGCTTATGGAACATCTTCCAGCCCTCCGAGGGTATTGCATAGACTGATTGCGACGAATTATACCGCAACTTGACCCCGAAGAACCTCTCCTCGGCCGAAGCCGTCTGCCATGTTACGCCGATCTCGATTAGGATAAACTTCTGCCCTCGTTTGCCGGTGCGGTCTTTCCAGAGCAGATCAAACTCAGGCACGGGAAGCGCCGTGAAGTTAGGCAACACAACCTGCACCCCACTCACGCCGCTTCTCTTTGCCCGGCGAAATTCCTCCACGCAGAATTGCCAGATGGCTAAGGCTTGAAGGATGGTGCTCTTGCCACAGTTGTTCGGGCCTACGAAGAGGTCGAATCTCGACAAATCGAAGGTCTGCTCCCGTATGCTCTTGAAGTTCCGCAACACGAGTTTCGTGATCATGCCGCAATATCCTACAATTCTGCTGTTCACGCTCGAAGATACTACAGTGTGCCAATGTGGCATTATCGGGAGTTGGCTTGCCAAGTCAAGCGATCCGCTTGCAGGCTTAGGTGGGGTTCACCCTACATTGCTGGCCATACCGGACAATCTCCTGCTTTGCTTCGCGCCAATCGGGGCCAAAGGTCATTTACCAACCCGCCGGCCAGCATCGCCCTGCGCCTTGTCTTCCCAAGAAAGGTGCGGCAACAGGCTCTCGGCTATAATGGATGCGGCGAGCCTTGCGCCCTCGTCGTTGAAGTGTATGAAGTCATACATGTACTTCTTTTCTGGGGGAATCTCTCTTGCCAGATCGATCAGCAAGACTCCATCTTTGGCGGCCAATTCCCTGATGCACTCGTTGAACGCTTCGTACGCCTCTATATAGGCCTCATAGCTGATTCCGAAGTCGTAGAGGTCGGTCAGGCTCAGATGGATAATCTCGTCCGGCTCGGGCTTCAGTCGATTCGCCTGAGTCATCAGAACGGGAGTTATCCCTCTCGCTCTGCAGACGTTGACGAATGTTCTGAGATTCATCTCGAATTCCTTCACGAACCGCTCCCTCTCAATCGAGAGTTTCTGGCCTCTTAGGTGCGCGAACTCATCGGGCGGCCGCGGCGGCGCGAGATTCCGACTTAAGCCCTCAAATCTCCGATAGAGCTCGGGAATGCTCCGCCGTATAGTTTTCAGGACGTTGGAGCCAAATGAGGCGCTCTTCTTCTTTTTCACTCTCTGAACTACCGATCTGGTCGGATTCTTATTCCAATACGTTCTCTCGTAAATCAATATATTCAGATCGTTGACGTTGTGCATCAGCACTACGATGTCCGGGCCAAGCGGGATGACCTTGTTGATCAGGATGTCAAGGGAATGCAGCGAATTGCTGCCGCTTACGCCACCATTGAAGGAGTTGACCTTCTTGCCAGTGCTCTCCTCCAGATAATTGCCCACAAGATATGGGAACCGATTCTGCTCATCTGTGAATCTGCATTCAGTGGTCGAGCCCCCCAAGAAGAAGATACTAAGGTCAGGAGCGTCGTGCTTCTTCGACGGCAGGATGAATCCGTTCTCATCAGTCGCCAGCCTAAACTCCCTTCTGGTCAGACTGTCCACCTTTGCCATATACTCATCGGATGGTATGCGATACCTGATCGAGTTTGGCTTATGCTCGCGCAAACGTATCGACCTCTTGATCCCCCCCCTATTCCGCTTTCTTTGCGCGCTCGTCGTATCGCTCATCTTCAGAACCAGCTCGACGCCAAACACCAGCACGAGGCTGACGAGCAAGCAGAATGAAATGACGGTCTTGGCGGGGTTCTTCTGGAACCAGCTCGCGCCACTATTATCTCGATCTCGCTGCGTCACGATCGATCCCTAAGGCGACTGCCAATAAGTTACATTTGCTGTTTTGTACTGGCGGGGCTTGTCTCCGCCCATCTATATATTTGGGCAGACACAAGGCCTGCCCCTACATGTTGTCCGTCCCGTCGCACTGTCCCGTGCTATCTCTGTCGAAAACCGGCTTATTAGATAGCCTCTAAAGCGACAGATTCCGCCCACCCTCGGACACATCAAGCATCTCGACCGCGAGCTTTTGAAGATATTCAGCATTTTCCACGCGCTCAATCCAACGCGCCGGAATAGCCTCAACACCTAGTGATGCGCCGAGGATCGCGCCCACAATGGCGCCCGTTGAGTCGCTGTCGCCGGAGTGATTGACCGAGGCAAGGACTCCCTCTGCGAAGTCCCCCGGAAACTTAAGGGAGCAGTAAAGCGCGATGCCGAGCGCCTCCTCGGCTATCCAGCCCTCGCCGATTTGAGGGATTGTCTCTTCCGCAATCAGACCGCCTCTGGCGAGTCTCTCTGCGAGTTTCACCTTTTCGAGCGTTTCTTCATGCTCATCCCAAGTCAGCAGCCGTTCGACACAAGATTGAATGGCGTCTTCAGTCGATTTGCCCTTTATGATGTGGGAGATGAGTTCGGCGAGGAAACCAGCCGTTAGATAGCCCGATGGGTGTCCGTGAGTAATCGCTGCAAAGTCCGTGCCGAGGCGGAATACTTCATCGCTCCGAAAACAGAGGCCGACCGGCGCCATACGCATCACGCCTCCGCAGCCCTTGCTGTTGTTTATTCTCTCGTTGACGGTTCCGATTTTCTCACTCGATAGGGAGGTGAGGCAGGTCTTGCCGGGGCCCCTTCTTTGAGCGGGGTCATCTTGGCCATGTCGCCATTTGATGTATTGCCCGTGCAGCATTTCTATCGGATCTGGATACTCCCCTTCAAGCCGCCGGCGGGAAACAGCGATGCACCCGATCGCCGTAGCAATTGTCATCTGAGTATCGTCCGTGTACGAGCCAGGCGGAAGGCCCTCGTATTCGTGAAAATCAAGTATTCCACGCTCGCCAAAGAACTGCTTGATGCGATGATGACTCATAAACTCCCCCGGGGCGCCCATCGCATCGCCAATTGCGCTTCCCAACACGCAGCCGGAGTATCTGCTCTGCATCTTCACGCAGTCGGCCATCCTATTTACCTCTATCGATCTGCCAAGTCACGCTTGAGACGCTGCTCAACGGACAGCCGAAATCCCCCGGCGCAAAGAGCGCTGCATAGGCCGCATATTCGCCGACGGGAAGCGACTCATCAACAGTTAGAGAGACTATTGGATAGTCCTGCTCCTCGAATCCTGCCGGCGCCGTCAAATCCAGACCGCTTAGCGAATCGCCCCAGTCAGGGAAATAGAGCATCTCGCCTGTGGGCAAAAGCACGCCGACACCAAGCGTCACCGATAAATCGGACGAGGCGTTATTCTTGAGGTCCAGAAAGAGCTCCAAATCATCACCGACAACCATCGAACTGGCTCCCACGCTTAGACTCAGATCGAAATCGCCGACCGTGGGGCCTGAGGCGCGACCGGAATCGGGGTATAAGGCGTCACCGCCTCGCACATCGACGAATCGCACGACGTATTCATAGGCTCCGGCAGGCAATCCTGTGGTTACGGAGTATGAGCCATTTGAGGCGGAGCCTAGGACAAGTGATAGGTTGAGCGCAAGGCTCTCGCCGCCGGAGTGAAGGACGAGGCTGGCAATTCCGGGCTCATCGCCGTCCTCATCAAAGTAGTGCGCTATGAAGGTGAATTGGGTGGCCGCGGAGCCGCTTCCGGGAGATGATTCCACGTCGGTCAGAGTTGGCTTGTGGTTGGATATGCCGACAGAAGGCCCGTCAAAGTATCCGCTCTCGGGCAACCTTATCTGCCTGCCCAGGCTGTCCTGGAATACGAAGTAGTACTGATATGACCCAACATCGAGCGCAATATCCAAGACATAGAGGCCGTTGGAGGGCGATTCCCCCGACTGAACCTGCATCGGTTCGGCGGCCGACCAACCGGTCATCAGCAGATAGGCGTGGGCGCTTATCGGTTCCGTCCCGGCAACATCGTAATAGTGGACAGAGAGCTTGAACGTGTCGTCCTCGGAGCCGACTATCGGATCAACGCCGCCAGAATCAAGCAGCGATGAGGTGTCTGCGCCAGCCAAATTTGGTCCGTAAAAATAGCCATCTTCTGGAAGCCGCGCTTGGTTTCCAGTCTTATCAATGACGCTGAAGTAGTACCACTCGACGGCGCTTGAGAGCTTCGTAGTGAACGTATAATCGCCATCGTATAGCAGCCCATTCCCAAGCGTCAACTTCGCTGACATCGTCATGTCTGTCTTGTAATAGAGCGTTGATACCGAAGGCTCATCACCGTCAGCGTCAAAATAATGCACTCTGAACGTGAAGTCCGTGTTTGTTGTCCCGAGCGAGGGCTCAACGCCTCCGTAGGACAACCTGCAGGGAGAACTCTCACCTGTCACAAGCGGACCGCTAAAGGTACCCGATTCCGGCAATCTGACAATCGCGCCTCGTTCATCGGTGAATTGGAAGTAATGGCCATAAGTCCCCGCCGGAACCGATGCGCAATACTTGTAGGTTCCTTCCTGCTCGCTGCCGCTTAAAAGCGCCATGTCCCATGTGTAAGTGTTCCCGGGTGATGTGATGACGATGCTTGCCGTCGATGCCGCGTCCCGGTCCGCGTCTTTGTAGTTGACCGAGAACCAGAAGGTCGTCTCCGAGGTCCCTGTTGGCGGAGATAGCTGCGGTGCGGAAAGCGTAGGTTGCTCATTGTGCCGGACAATTTCCGGGCCGCTATAATATCCCGTTTCTGGAAGCCTCGCCCCGGCGCCCCACGCATCCTCGAACTCGAAATAGTAGTAGTAAATCCCCTCCGGCAGGGACGTGCTTGCCTGATACGTTCCATCAACCGGGGACGACGTGACGCACTCCATGTCTAGCCGATAGACCTCTTCCTCGATCTCCGAGACAATCACGGCAAAGGCACTATAAGGTTGGTCCCAATCGCTGTCGCTGTAGTTGACAAGATAATAAAATAGAGTCTGATCGTGGCCGCTGCTGGGGTTGATATAGCCGCTGCCAAGCGTTGGCGAGCTGTTGTCCGTCGTTGTGAACGAGAACTCGTAGTCCGGCATGGCGTTGCCTTCCAGGTCGGACGCCTCGATGACGATGTTGACGGATTGAAGCGGCGGATAGCCCTCCATTGGCGCATATTGAAGCGTTGTGCCAACTGATGTTGTCGTCATGCTGAAACTCTGGGTCTGGCCGTTCACAAGAAACTCAACCGAGCCGGCGTCAATGTCATCGTCGTAATCGTGTAGGACGACCGATATCTCCACCGTTCTCGACATATCTGTAGCGCCATCCTGAGGCGAGGTGGAAAGGACAAAAGGCGCAGAATGGAGCAGCGAGAGATAGGCGACAACGTACCCGTCCTGATTCGCAGCAATCATATCTGAAGAACCGTTCCCATCCAGATCGAGGCAGACCATGGCGGTTGTATTCGCCTTATCCTCGGAAATCCAAGAGGGTGATGTCTGGATTGTGCCCGCGGAGTTGAGATAGACCCCATTGGGTTCCGCCCTGAACATCGCAATAGCCAGATCAGGATAGCCATCCTCCGCGAAATCGCACCACCGGATACTCCGCGTTGCTCCCGAATCGGCTGACGTCCAAACGGCCGCGTCGCCAAACGAACCCTCGTCGTTGGCAAATACCTGGTCATAATCACCCAGGTTGCCGACCGCCAGGTCTAGGTCGCCGTCGCCATCATAATCCCCAAAATCAACGGAATAGGTGGAACTCCAGTCGGGCGAGGTCCATACCGGCTCGTCCTCGGGCAGTCCACCGGAGATACGAC
>JAGHCW010000148.1 GCA_021160245.1 bacterium
CGTGAGCATTCTGTAATATGATCGTATCTTCCGATACGAATGTCCTTTTTATCTGGCAGGCGCCCGACAGGCTTCGGGAATATCTGGAAACCGGGCTAAAGGACCTGCCGCTGGTGAAGCTGGTCTTTCCCTCGGACATCGAGGAGGAGACGCTTATTCGCCTCGCGCCCAAGGCGGACATAATCATCGGCTGGCGGCCAACGAAGGAGCTGCTGGGTGCGGCGAAGCGGCTGAGGCTGTTCATCAATCCCGGCGCCGGAGTTCAACATCTTGTCGAGCTCTTTCGCGGTCTAACGAGCGACAGAGATATCATACTCGTCAACGGGCACGGCAACTCTTATTTCACCGCCCAACAGACCGTCGCGATATTGCTGGCATTGATGAACAAGGTCATCTCGCATCACAATTGGATGGTCCAAGGGCATTGGCGGAAAGGGGACAAAGACGCCGCCTCAATCCCCCTGCGCGACAGGAAGGTAGGCCTGCTTGGCTATGGCGCCGTCAACACGAAGGTTCATCGCTTTCTTGCGGGCTTCGACGTTGAGTTCCACGCGCTCAGAAACGACTGGTCGAAGCTGACCGAGGCGCCACCGACACCGCTTGTGAGATACGATACCGCGCGGTTTGAGGATTTCCTGAAGGCGATCGATATTCTCATCGTATCGCTACCCCTGACACCTGCTACCGAAGGTCTAATCGGCAAGCGGGAGTTCGATCTGCTCGGGCCGGATGGCCTGTTTGTGAATACTGGACGAGGCGCAATTGTTGATGAGAATTGCTTGTATGACGCGCTGAATGACAACGTCATAGCCGGGGCCGCGCTTGATGTCTGGTACAATTATACCCCTGTCGCCGACGAGGGCGGTCGCACTTCTCCCTACAACTGCCCATTCCACGAGCTCGACAACGTCGTCCTCTCCCCCCACCGCGCCGCCTCGCCCTTCCGCGACCTGAAACGCTGGGACGAGGTCATAGAGAACATATCGCGCCTCGCCGCCGGCCGGTCGGATTTCTTGAACGTCGTGGATGTTGAGGCGGGCTATTAAGATTCAGGAGATGCTCAGATGACTGATAGACAGCCCACTCTGACGACTGAGAGACTTATTCTAAGGCCATTCGAGCTTCGTGATGCGCCGGATGTTCAGCGCCTCGCCGGCACGCGGGAGATCGCCGAGACTACGATAAATATCCCTCATCCATACGAGGATGGCATTGCGGAGGCATGGATAGCCACCCACGCGGAACGATTTGAGAATGGCGGGGTGGTGAACTTCGCAATATGCGACCGTGAAGGCGACCATCTTATCGGCGCGATCTCGTTGTTTCTCAAACCACACCATGAGCGTGCCGAGATCGGATACTGGGTGGGCAAGCCCTACTGGGGCAAGGGATATTGCACAGAGGCGGCAAGGGAGATCGTCCGCTACGGGTTTGATGAGCTCGGCCTCAACCGCATATTCGGCGAGTATATGGCCGGCAACTCAGCGTCAGGCCGCGTGATGGAGAAGATCGGCATGGAGTATGAGGGTCGGCTGAGGCAGCACATGATGAAATGGGGCGAGCCTCAGGACATGATGGTTTATTCCATTCTAAAGAGCGAGTATCAAGCGATGCAGAAGGCCTCCGAGTAGCAACCGCATTAGGACGGCCGTTTTGCGCGGCGTTCAGCCTATTCCGAATCCCTGAAATGCGAGCTCACATCGTGCACGTCTCGCTCCTTGTCCGGCGGCTTGGGGATTGCGTTGATGGCGTCGCAGATTCTCGACACTAGAATGAACCACACGATGATCATGGCCAATGCCGCGCAGTTTACCGGCAGAAGAAGGCCGAGAATGCGACAAACATGTGTGGCTCTAGCTTCTTAGCGCTGAGTTCATGTCGATCCACGAAGTTGTTGTAATCCTTCGGGAAACAGGCCACTGCCCGGAAAACCCAGTAGATATTGTAAAATGGAATGAACAAGAATCCAACAGCAGTCCCTGGCGTAATTCTCGCATAGCCGTCCTGAATGGACTCCCACATCTTGTAGATGAGGTGTAATCCAACAATTGAGCTGAATAATATCGCGAGCAGCCCCAGCACAAACCATGGGAGTACAATTCTCAGTTTGTCAGGGTCATCGGAGAAGAAGGCTACAATGGCCATTACGGGAAATAATAGGCCCAATCCAAGACCGCTCGCGATTGACCAGATGTAGAACCGTTTCGAGACCTGCTGTTCCATGCGGCGCCTCCTGTCGGCTCCGAAAGGCCTTTTAGCACCATCTATTCAGATGTATCACTCTGACACTGCCGAAAACGCGAGGCCTTGTCAGTCAATCCCCCAATTGATGAACTAATCTAGGAAAGTATCCACGAAGAACACGAAGCCTCACTAAGAAGAGTATCTTCGTGTAACTTGGTGGCCTTCGTGGATTCCTCTATGTCAATTCCTCTTCATTCGTGGTTTAATCACCTCTCATTAAGAATTGAGGAGAATTCTATGACTAAGAGAACATTCGTGCTGGGCATCATCTTGCTTATGCTCATCGCCGCCGGATGCAGCCTCAATAAGCAAATCGGCCCGGTTGACCTCTCCAGCGTCGCGGATGGCGTCTATCGAGGCGCATACAAGTCCGATGGATTCCAGTGGGAGGTGAAGGTTAGAGTCAAAGACCACAAGATATTCGGTATCGAGATACTGAAAGAGAGAGAGGGAGACTCCCACGACGAGAAGGCGCGGGATATGATAGGCCGTGTCGTAGTGGAGCAATCGCTGCAGGTGGACGCGGTCAGCGGCGCGACCAAGTCCAGCAAGGCCCTTCTCAAGGCAATCGAGAATGCCCTTTCGACCAGACCGCCTCGATAAAGGCTCCAGCACTGCAAGGGCTGCTCCCAGAAAGGAGAAGGATGAACACTAAAACAATAGCTATTTTCATCGTCCTCGTTTCCTTAGTATTTGTGGCTTGCACGATGTACAGGCCTGTGGAGGGTGTGGACCTCGCAAGGGTATGGGACGGTGTGTATATCGGGAAGCACCGCTATGGCGTCTTCAGCTTCAAGGTCGAGGTGACCGTGAGCCAGCACAGAATTGCGGACATCAGGATAATCAAGAATTCTGGCCAAAAGAAGTACGCGAAGATGGCCGAGGCGGTCATCGATCGAGTGCTGCGGGCGCAGTCGGTGGAGGTTGACGCGGTAAGCGGCGCCACAATGTCGAGCAAGGGTCTGCTCAACGCCGTGCGAGATGCGCTCAACAAAGGCATCACTCAATAGGCCCCGCTATTCGCTTTCGAGAGCGTTGATGGCCATTCTTACTCAGCCAACCCCAAGACCTCGACCTCGGTTGAGGCGAGGGATACAAGCTCGCCGGTGTGGTGATCGAAGAGGCCCAGGTAGATGGTGTATGGGCCAGTCGGGATGCTCGAAGGGAAATGGATCGGGAAACTGAAATAGTCGGGCAGGTAGTCTCGAATTGGCGCCGTTGGCATCCAGGGCAGCGCTGATGTCGTCCAGTTACCGTCCGAGAGATATAGCACAGTGTCTTCGTATGCCGCCGCCAGATAGATGTCCGCGAGCATTATGACTCCATCACACTTGAGCAACACGTAAGCGGTCAGGTCAGAACCTCGGCAGATCGGTATCCCCTCGTGCCCGAGCTCCATGTATGGCTTCGGTCCAATCCTCCGCCCGTAGTGGAAGCCCATATCAACCACGCCGGTGTCCGGCTCGTGATCGGTCCTCGTCGTCAGCCCCGCGACTACGCTCTCCGATGCCAATACCGAGCCAGCATCCACACATGGTGAAGTCGTGGCCTGGTCAGAATCCGCGTGGCTCAAGTAGTGCTCACCCAGAGCGCCCGCCGAAAGAAGAGGGTCGCTATGGATCACGCCATCGCCCTCCGCCGACCAGCTCACGCAGCTGTATTCCGTGTCGATTTCAGGGGGCGCCGTCGCCGCTATATTATGTTCGTCTGTCCAAAGGATGCTGTCTAAAAAAGAGACGTGCTGAGGCGCCGGGGCCATCCCGCTTGATGCCACGGCAACGTCGCCCACGATTGTGCAGTTGGTGAACGTCACATCGCACGAACCTCCGCCCTCTCCATCCACAGGCACCGCTCGGGAACGAGCGGACCATCCCCCCAAGCCCCCGTGTGACACTCCGTGAATCCGAAGAGACAATTCGAGATTTCAGCCTCGCATGACCTGCTCCAGCCCGGCTGGAGCCACACATAAACCTGTTCGCTGCAATAGCTGGTGCCAACAAAGGCACAGTTCTCCACTACAAGACGGTCTATTTGCGGCGTGGCGCTTATGTGATCCAGATCACCAAACTGGAGCCATCGGGAGGGATACGGCGTAGAGGGGTATCCTTCAAAAGATTCTATGCCAATGAGATGCGTGGAGCGTATGGCCAGCTCAAGGGGGCCCTGGCCACCCGAGACGGTTATGCCTCCGCCGCCTTGACTCCAGCCAGTGAACGAGCATTGGGATATCTCCACCGCGACCTTGAAAGGGCCCGTAGTGCCAGCAGAGAGAGAGAATCCATTCAGGGCGCAGTTCCTGATAGTCACGTTCGTATCCATTGATTGTCCACCGACCATGCTAACTGTGACCGCACTCAGGTTCTCAATAACCGTCGTGCATCCCAGCGTGAAATAGACGTGATATGCCAAGTAGGGCCTCCGGCTGCCCTCGCCCCTAAGCCAAATCCACTCCGGAACACTCAATCTCTGATAGTGGTAGAACGGTGGGGAATAATGCGGGTCTCCATATCCACCCCGGCCAATGTGAATCACGCCCGGATCAGCCTCAGTGCCGTGAGCATTCTCCACAGCGTGCTCCATCGTCTCCCATGCCTCGTCCGACGAAAGCCCGGAATTGCTGTCATTCCCCGTATTGCAGTCAACGAAGTAATCCGTCGCGATTGCGGAAGCTGCGACAGACACGATGATGAAGACTGTCATTACAAATATCGTTGCGCAGCGCATTTTCACCTCCTTTGGGCCATGCAGCCTCAATCAATGCTCCCATGTGTTGAGCAGGCGAGTTCCCTTTGTGATGAGAAACCTGCCCTGGTTAGGTATGTAAATGATGAGGTCCGGACCTGAACGGATTTCCCATTCGTTCGCTGCTTCAAACAGCGGCCCAGACCATGGGAAGAGCTCAAAATCAGGACCGCCGGAGTCCGGATCCACATCTGCCTTTGTGATTCGAAGACTCTCGCGTGTGTTCCCTCCTCCTATCTCCGTGAGAAAGAGCTCACTCAATAGCCCTTGAGCGACGAACCAGAGAAAAGGCCACCCAGGTTCGTATGTTTCCGACTCGAGAAAGTTGTAAAGCCAGTAGCGGCCTGCTCTAACAGCAAGAAGTCTTGGAGGGCCATCTCGTCCCGGAAGATACGTCATGCTATCAGGGCCCTTCCCCGCCCAGGGCGCCATCTCGTCCACATATTCAACGCCAGGCACACGGAGAAGATGTTCCACCTTCCCACAAATATCCCAGCACCCACCTCTTTTTAGCCACAGATTTCCGTCCTTGGCAATCAGCAAGCCATATTTTTCACCGGTCAGCTTCAAGCCGGTAGGCAGGTAAACGACGTTATCGGGACCTCCTCGCTCCCAGGCAAACACGTTCTTCTGGAGGCCCGGTTCGCTGGCCCCAACGCCGAGCAGATCTTGATCTCCTGCCTCCGCTGATTGGGGGCAGCCGGTCAGCAAAGACTTGACCGAATCACTGTGCCCGAATCGGAAGTGCTCGTCAAAGTACCAGAACTGCCCATGCCTTATCAGAATTATCCAATCACAGCCCGGCACGTAGGATCCTGCCGAGGGTCCCCAGCCAGACAACGCCGCGCGAGATTCTTGTCCCTCCTTTCTTTATTCAAAATAGTAAGCCATGTTATATCTTCATAGCAATCCGCGTTTTCCATGAAGGTAACAATTGGCAGTCCATAAGGATTCCCGGTGGGATAGCGAGCGTTGACGGATGGGGGGTGCATTGCGGCCTTGGATCTGTTAAAGTCAGGCTGGTAATTAATCTGGAGGTCCCAACCATCCTTCCAGAAATCAGCCCACCTCTTCACGTTCATGTTGAGCCCCTCCTGCTGAAAGTCAAATAGAGGGATATAGCGTGTTGAGAAAGGGTTAGTGTCCTCATAGGCATGCAATTGGCCTTCTGACGCGGCTACAATTATGGAATCGCCACACCGGCGCCCTATGGCCGGAGCCTCAGCGCTTCCGTAAATGGCCCAATTCCGCATAGTATGCAGCAAGAACCTCAACTTTGCCTTTGCGCCGAGGTGTCGAGTCATAAGCTGGACCTGGGAGAGCATGAAGCTTCGGAATCCATTGCCGTAGAATATCTCGAACATGGCCAAAAACCACCAAAAGGTCTCTTCCTTCGACAGATCAGGCATGCCACTGCGGATTTTCGTCCCATCCTCCCGTGATCTCGCTAGCCAAGCATCATCAGGATCACGGTTCTGATACCGAAGAGTGTGGTCATAGATATTGTCAAATTCCCAGTTCCTTGGATAGCCAGGGAGAATTTCTTGATGCTGCTGCGAACCCAGAATTGTCTCCGGGATTGGCCAATTCAAGCCATCCTCCCGAACGATCTCTGCAAGACCAAATTCCAGTATCATATAGGTATTGACCTCGGACGCGGCCCTGGCCACATCATCGATTCTTCTTATGGCCTCGAGACTGACGTGGGTCACAGGATTAAATTTGGGCCCAACGCCGAAAAGCTCTCCCGCCATCCACAATGAGGCTGCATTAGCCAGACGAGTAGGCTTGATCTGCTTTATAGCATCCAGGTGTCGGTCCCAGCTGACGTTGGTGACTGTACTGCATATGCCGCATTCCACTGACTTCTTGAGACAGGAGATGAGGAACTCTTTCGTCAGGAGGCCGTCACCGATGTGCCGTATTTGTTGCCTTAACTCTACGAGCTGAACGGCTGTCGGATCGGCGGCCCTCGGCTGGATGATCTGTGCCATGATCTAACCTCCTACAGAACTTCAGAGTCTGAAAAAACAAATACGATCCTGCTCTTCAGCTCGGTCGACACCCCTAGACCTTGTTGGTCAGGCGTGACCTCGCGCGCCGGAATGAGCTCCATGGCGGGGATAATCTCCGTCAGTGGGATTATCTCTTCGAGAGGAACGACTTCTTGAACCAGATGAACAATTTCGGCCGTTGGGCATGGAGGCACGCATACCGGGCAAGCACCTGGCGGTAGGAACATCCCGCCTGATGCGCAAGACGCCAATGCTGTGGCCTCCGTCACGGGTCCCATCATTCCCACGTCCACGGTGTGACCCTCGGTCACGCATTGCACGCCGATGGACTGCACGTATGCCTTCAGGATACCACTTGTAACCATCTTGCGCGCCTCGGATGAGATGACGGGCTGGCATGGCCCAAATGTCTTTGCCGCCCAGGTGAAGTCCGTGTTTCCACCTTGAAGTGCGGCCGCGTATATGCTCATCGAATAGCCAGTGTCGCATTTTAGAATAGAGCCGACGATATCGAAGAATGTGTCACCGGCTGTGCTACCCAGCACCAAATTAGCGGAGAATGTGTAAACGTTGTCGCCGTAACCTCCTGTCGAGACGTATGCGCCCGCAGTTGGATCAGATGCTATGTCTGCGGCAGTGAATGGGTTGTCCCAGCTGCCCCCCGTTACGGTGATGGTCAATGAGGGGCCATCAAACATTATCGCCATGATAGTCTCCCACGTTCTCAAAA
>JAGHCW010000034.1 GCA_021160245.1 bacterium
ACGCGATGTACATAGCCCCCTCAACCTTCACGCCTCGGTTCTCATAGCCAACAGCGACCGTCATCTCGTCCCCAGCCGCGTAATCCTGCCGATCCGTCTCAACCCAAATCGCCGGCGCAGGAGGCGGCACGCTGGGATAATGGTAGCCAATGTCGTAAGGCAGTTGGTCGGGCACGCCGTCTGTCCGAGTCGTGCTGCCCTCTGGTGGCCAATCCCCACTCCCGATTGGGCCGATATCAATGCATGGGCTGGACACCCATTGGCCCGATTCCTCATTCGACAGGTAGCAATCCCCGAGCGGCCCGCTGACCAGGAGTGGCCTTGCAGGAATACACCGGCTGACTGAAAGGGTTCCCCCGTCTTCTTCGGGCTCGAACGGCAAGCAGGAGTTAAGGACCCCTGTCCAACCCCAGTAAGAGCGAATGCTAGAGAACTCGTCGAACACGCAAAACCATAACCTGCACTCATAGGCTCCCAAATGCAGATGCGTATTGTTGAAGGTGCACCCAATCACTTCGCTTGGCATAGGATATCGTGACTTCGTATCAAGCGTAAGGCCAATGTGGTTGAAAGAGCAATTCTCTATCGACACCTCGGGGTAATTGCTCCCGTCGACGTCAAATCGGATTGCAGCATCCGGACTGGCCCCGATGAATGTGCTGTCGGTCAAGAGCAGGTAGGCCATATAACCGAGGTCCAGCTCCCAGGGCTCGATATTTACCAGAAAGAGGGAGCGATGGATCTGGAATGGAGGGGAGTAATCCAGGTCTAGAGCCACATCCCCTGTGGCCGGTGCAGCGATTGGGGTATCCCCCTCATCGGACGGGTCCGCGTCTGATGTGTAGAATGTGAGATCGGATATCGTGCAAACGCTCCATCTGCCCTCTTTGACGGCCATTATTCGGGGTGATTGGTCGGAATATATTACTGTGTTGTCCATTGAGCTGCCCAATAACGACGGAGGATGATTGAACGCTATCGGGAAAACTTCCCCGCTGGCTTCGGAATAGAGCCCCTCCGCTAGGTGGATGTTTGGGTAGTAATCCCAACCGACGTGTGCTGCTCTGGTAATCGTCTTCAGCGGGTGTCGCGGATTTACACCACGGTTGCCGTCGTAGCCGTTTATGGGATCAACATAATAATCGCGCTCCGCAACTGCGAGGCAAATGCCCGTCGCCAAGAACACAAGGGCTATCAACGCAAAAACGATCATTCCTGTTCGCCTCATTTGGTGCACCTCCTTTGTGTGCAATTGACCCCCAGCGCCGCCGGTATCTTCTTTGGAAGCATGATTGCCACTCGCTCGGGCAAACCTCCAGCTTGAATCCCTACCGGCCTTCGAGTCAGCGCTGAAAAGCTCAGAGAGACCTTATTGAGGCTTGACTGAAGACTGACCCAACTGGACGTCCCCCCCAGATCGCCTGATTCGAGGATGGTGCCGCCGGCGTGAATGACGGCATCTCCACTGTTAACATAATCGTCCACCACAAGGTTCAGAATCATAAAAAGCCGGACATCGAATTCTGGAACCTCGAAAGGAAACAGATTCGGATATGAGTTCAGCATAACTGTGGTCCAGGGCCGACGCATGCGGTCATCGTACTGATACAGAGCATTCGGCCGTGGATCGTTCTCGGATGGGTCCTTTCTGTCTATTATGCACCCATAGTAGATTGGTATGCCGGAGGATTGATCCACTCGGTGAACCTCGACTAGCCTGCACCACGCTTCCAGGCCGCCTTCGTCCACATCGGGCACCCACCCAAATTCTGGATTCGTGAAGACGCGCCATTCATCTTTTGGATTTGCAGGATAGAACTTGAGCCATAGATACGCAGTTTTGTTGACAAGTGTCCCTGTTCCCATACATGAGATGTCTAGCGGCAAGAACCACTCCGCGTTCTCGGCACATTTTGGCCGAATCTGGTCAATAGCGGGCAACATATGCAGTATCCCCGAACCCGCTGCCAGGACTTGAGGAGGATGCCGGCTCGCGGCCTCGCGCAGGTTGATAACCTCCACAGCCACCTCGTGCCATTCACCTTGCCAGGAAGGCCTCCGTGAATTCTCTGTGCCTTTTGCCTTTTCGCCGATGCGAGTCGTCATGGGAAGCTTGCATCCGGTAAACGCAGTATATACAAGGGAGCGAATAGTATCCATGTGTGTGGGCACCTTCCACTTGTGCCATATATCGGAGAAGAGGCTAGTTATTCCGATGTACACATCATCCCATTCTCGACTTCTGCAGACGCCGGTGCCCTCGTACAGCTCATTCCAGGTCGTGATGAAAACGCGATAGACCGGAATGGGCGGGTCCATGATCTCGGCTGCACGCAGGTCCGAATTAAAGGGGATTTGATGCGCCTTATGCATCAATCCAACCGCGACAAGGACACTGAGCCAGTTGTCGAAGTACAGCATCCCAGAGTTCCGTTGCGCGATGCAGTTCAGATACTTGCCGATATTCCCCTTATTGGTTCCCAACGTCCAGGTTTTGACCGTGGCGTCGTCCCCTGGGCCAAGGGAAAGCGCGGTTGCATGGGGTGCGCTAATGCCAGGTCCCTGCGGGCTGGAAGATGCCTCCGACCAGATGACAACGTCACCCACGCGCATATCCTCGCTATTGGCGTCGTATGGGTCTGCAGGCTCCCAATAGACGAAGTCATTGCCCTCCGGGGTACTTTGATGCGCATTCCAGCTAGGTTCCGCCATGGCCCAAGTATGAAATCCATAGAACTCCTGACTGAATAGGCGTGAGACGTTCTTGGCAGGCCAAGAGCTGAGCTCCTGAGCAGGCTGGATGCCAGGGCTAGTCATCCAGATGTAGAAGACGGGGCGGCCCTCGATGAAGGCGAGGTGTTCGAGCGGGACGATTTGGAGCATCGTGCGCAGCATGGATGCAAGGTGTCTCTGGGCTTCTGTGAAGATTAGCGGCCAGCTAAAATTGTCAGACGCTGTCGGATCGGCGTCTGGGCCCCACTCTGCCGTGTAACCGCGCCTACTCCAGTCCCAGACTGCGCACGATGCCCAGTGCAGGGGGTCCATTCTTGGATTCGTCCAATTGAGTCTGCCGTTGTCTTTTGAGAAGTAGGCGCAAAGCTGCGGTGTCTCAATACCGAGAGCGAGTTTTGGCGTTGGCTTGCCATCTTGTTTCATCTTGTTGAGCACCTGAACGGCAAGCCTCAGCCAGCGAAGCCCCATATCATCTCCGCCCTTGCAGCTCCACCAATCGGTATTCTCGCAGCCTCCCTCGGTATGCCACGGATAAACAGTGGCCCCTGGGCGAATCCAAGTCATAAACGTCAGAAAGTCAATCCCGGCTTCGACGGCGTCGGTGAAGTTCTGCTCAAGGAAATCCTCCGCATCCTTGCCCTGCAACTCCCATATTCCATGGAGGCTTCCGGAAATCTCTCCCCACGCATTGGCGCCGCTATATCTTTCCCAATCCACATGCGGCAGTTTCACGTGAGGGTGCGGTGCCCAAATGTCGAAAGGTCCTGGCCCAGGTATGGGCATGAACTCATACCATGAATACATAAAGGCGGACACCAACTTCGTGCTGCTGGTCCATTTTACCATTGGATCCAGGTCGAATTCCTGACACAGCTCCGAATAGAGCTGTCTGCCAAACAAAGCGCGCTGATTCAGAGTTACAGTATCAGGATCCTGATAGGCCTCAAGTGGCAGCAGGTCGTGAATCATGGCATCTCTGTATCTGGCAAGATAGCGCCGAATCAACTCATCCACCAGCTCCCAGCCCGACGCGCCTATTGCGTAGCCATCCATTATCGTCCTATTCAGAACGTTTATGATCATCCTCTTCAGGTTTGACTTCAAATACTCGTCGGTAAGCATTATCGAGCTTCTGAGCCGGTAGCGCTTCTGGCGATCAGGATCAGGAATCGCGTCGAGCTGTTTCTCACGAGCCTCAATCCTCTGACTCAGATGGCCAATGGATGTGCCCTTATTGCACAATGGCCGCTGGTTCCCCGCTACTACTTGCTCATCCGGCTTGACGGCAAGACCCGTGAAAGCCTCGACCATGGGCCATTCATCCAGACATCGTTGCATCTCGTCTCGGGTGCAGCGCCGGCCCAAGAGCTCGCAGTACGTCTCCATTATGAAGCCATTGACTGATCTCCTGACGCGCTTCTTAGTATCCTCCGTGGGCAAGGGACAGACGCCTTCCTCTTGATCCTCGAAATCCACGGTGTATTTTTTCACAAACTTCACAAGAACACCTCCGTCAGTTGGGCACAATCTTAGGCTACACCTCGGCCTATAGTCAATGACCGAGCATCCATCACATCAGGACGCGAACGCCGACATAAAACCGCGAGGGTCTGCGTGCGTGAGGCGGAGCGTTTGATTGCCCCGCGCCTCGCACAGCTAATCCCTAAATGATCATGCTGAGTACACGCCGTCGGTTACCTCCTCGTTGGCCGAGATGGCAACGATGCGAGGCGTTTGGCTTGAGCGAGTCCAGACTCCGGATGCGTTCTCTAGGTAATAGGCCCGCTCAATGTAGAGTTGCCGAATGTTCTCCAGCCGGGCGTCCTGAACTGTCTCAGTCGTGAACGGCACAACGCCGGAATCGCTCGCTCGGTCGCCAAACGTCGGCCCCATGCGCCCGCCTCGGAGTGCCGTGGTATAGACCGTGAGGTAGCTGCCCGCCGCCATCTCGATTATGGTCCCGAAGATGTCAAAGAACGTGTCCGCGGCGTCGGAGCCGATGACCAAGTCTTTGGTTACGGTGTATTTCTTGTTGCCGTAGCCGCCGGCGGTGACGTATGTGCCCACCGTCCCGTCGTTGTCCAGATCATCCATCGTGAACGGATCATCCTGCGAGCCGCCCGTCACTGTGATGGTGTCGTCCGCATAAAAGATACCCTTCTCACCCACCTCCTGATGCTGTTGGTTAAGATTACCGGAAAAGATCAAACTCCATATAAGAACATAAGCTCCCGGACGACATTTGTCAACAACGTTTTTGGAAAAGGTTCTAGAGGGTGTTATCGGCTGAGGAGGTGGCCGCGAGTTTCTTGATCGCGTCGAGGGCGATTCTCATGTGGCTCTACGCCGTTTATTCTTGTCAATGCAGGCTCCGGCATCTCAAAGATCGCCTTCTTGACCTTTCAGACAATAAATAGGAGACATGAACGCCAGTTGATGTGATGTCGATGCAGCGCCTGGTTGAAACGCCTACAAGCGCTTCTTAGCGTATAGGATAATGCCGCTGCCCTGCTTGAGTCTGGGCGCCATCCATCGCAGCGCGCGACGGAGACCGAGCCGATAGTAAATCGTCTTCAGCACGCGGCCGAGTAGGTACCGGCTATCGACCGACGGCGGGAAGACTCGCTCCCGGATGCGACCGTAGTTTCCGCTGCCTCGCTTGAAGACATCGAGTCCATGTTTCTCGAGCATGAGGCGGAGTGTCCGAGGCGTGAAGAAGAGGAGGTGCGCGGGCACGGCGTCGGGCTCGATGGTTCCGGGCTTCTTACCGCTCGCTATGGCCAGAAGCGCCTTCTCCCAATGAGATAGCTCCCAGGGCACTTGGGCAACCAAGATGCCGTCATCCTTCATAACCCGGCGGACCGCGTCGAAGACTATCTTGTGGTCCGGCAGGTGCTCAATAACGTCGAGCATCAGAATCACGTCGAAGAACTTCTCGGGGAGATCAGCGTCTTGCAGCGGCATGTTCTGCACATTTAGGCCCAATTCCTCCTGAGCATAGGTCGCCGAGGATTTAGATATCTCGACGCCATAAGTCTCCCAGCCGTTCTTGCGAAAGAAGTCGAGTAACAGCCCGTAAGCGCAGCCGACTTCCAGGATGCGGCCGGTTTTCTTGAGCTGACTCACCGCCTGAAGCCGCTCTTTGAAAATCTCGGCAATCACGTCACGATATCTATCGTGCGTCTTCAAGTAGTCGGGATAACCCACCTTCGGGTCCTTGTAGTACGCTTCATCGTAAAGCGCCGCGATGGCCTGCTGAGTGGGGCGGGGGTTCAGGTAGATGAGGCGGCATAATCGGCATTTGACGATGCGATAGATTCCCTTCTGGATGGAGAGCAGTCTGGCATCATCGGCGCCACAAAGCGGGCAACGGACGTATTCAAGATCAGTCATCAGTTGGTGCCTCTTGACGTTGTGCATTGAAAGGTCGGTCATTCATCAGGGCGCTCGTCATCCAGAGGGCTTTTCGCTTTTCCGTGGCTTCCCCAGGCCCAATTTCCCTTCCGCTTGAATATGGCGACGAGCGTAAACGATGCGAAAGCGGCCATATAAGGCTCGATTGGGAGCCTGTATCGCGGTTCGGCAGTCGTGAGAATATGCACTGAGATGAAAACGAGCAAGGCCGCTATGAGTACTATCTTCTGGCGGGAGACCTTTCCAGTGCTTGCGATTGACCAGAAGAATCCGATGACAAACAGCGGAAGGATGATTCCGTACGGGAAGATACGGGCAGCATTGATGATTAAGGAGCGCTGTGCGCGTCCGAGGACTCTGAAGAATTCAAAAAAGCGGATGACGCAGAGTCGGATGTAGAGTCGCGGATTGGCGAGAATAAACTCCCTGGCTGCCTCTATATACTTCTGGTTGCGCCTCACCTCGTCGTCGCTGGGCGCAAAGGCGGGGAACTCAACTGTCTTGGGCTTATTGACTTTGAATGGCGGGCGGCCGAGTATCCACTCATACTCTTTTGCCTCGGTGTCCCCATCCTGCCAGAATTGGTCGTTGAATCGATAATTATTTCGCTCCCAGATGTTAAAGCTCTTCGTCGGCAGAATGACAATCTTATCAAAAATATAGTAGTTCCTGATGACCCAGGGCACGAGGCATACCGCGGCTGAGAGCAAGAATATGACCGGACCTCTGAATCTCCTGCTGGGCGAATTTCTGGGGAATAGCATGAGCAGAATGGCTACTGGAAACATACTCACCATGATGGATTTGGTAAGGAGCCCGAGCGACCAGAAGAAACCGATAAGAAGCGCGAATGCGCTCTGTTGATGCTCTCGAAACCTGACTAGGGCCCATACGAATGCGGTAAAGAAGAAAATGAATACAGTCTCGGTTAAGACGACGCTTGTATAATAGATGAGCGCCGGATGGATTGCGATGCACAAAAGCG
Organism: bacterium; assembly: GCA_021160245.1. GTDB lineage: Bacteria > B130-G9 > B130-G9 > B130-G9 > B130-G9 > JAGHCW01. Next base: position 7,133 of record JAGHCW010000034.1, read on the forward strand.
TCAGGAGGGCCGTCCAATGGCCGAATATCCTCTTTGTAGTGTCGAAGACGAACCAGCAACTGATGGTCCCCAGGAGGGCCATGATGACGCGATAGGGCATTAGGTTGCCTGTGCCCGCGATGTAATATGAGAACGCGAGTATCAACGGGTTGACTGGCGGTATGGTGATTTGAGGTATCCCAGGACGTATCTGCCCCCAAAGGCCGCCAAGCTCACGATAGAGTTTGAACTTCTGCTTCACCCAGTCCGGCTGGCCATCGGGTGGATAGAGAATGCTCTCCGAAATCGAGAGCCCCTTGCCCTCTATGAGATTCGTTGCGAGCGAGTCGTGAAGAAGCTGGTCCGGCCCTTGCGCGAATTTGTGGGAATCAAGCGATAGAACGAAGCCGAGCCGCAGAATTAGCGCGAACATAATCAGCAGAAACTCGGCCCGAAGAAACCTGCTTCTCGTAGTTGATTCCCTCGTCTCCGGCTGCCGTTTAGGGCTTGTGACGCCCGGCATCGACCGAATGCCCCCTAGCATGGCGTCATCAGCTCGAGACTCATCTTATGAACGACCTTATTCGCTCGAGGAGGACCCGAGTGTCGCCCACAAGATATGAGGTCTCCCGCCAGCAGCCGTAAATGCAGCCGGCGCAACGTCTTATCATCTTCTCGGTCTTCTCGTTGTACTCCTTCGAGCCGAAGTAGGACATAAAGCCGTCGTCCAGCACGTTGCAGAAAGGATCAAGCTCATCACAAGGCGATAGAGAGCCGTCCGGAAACACGACGAAATAGAGCCAGCCGGCATCACATGCGAAGCTGTAATCCCCTGTCTTGAGGGCCACGCGGGAATCCTCTAAGAATTTCAGCGATGACCCGATCCTCTTGCCCCCTCGTTTCATCTTGATCACCTCATCAAACGCTTCATCGATGAGATGCGCATCTTCCGACCTGAAGGCCATATCGTCCGCTGAATTACGGATGAGATTCTCGTCATTGCTCGAGGGCAAAAGATGCACGGGAACGAGGCTGGAATATGCGCCTAAGCCGTCCACAAACTCGACAATCTCCGGTAACTCCTCGATATTTGCCCTTGAGACGACGGTGTTGACGACATTGACAGATTTTGGAAGACGGCTAACAATATGCTTAATCGTGGCGACCGCCGAGGCCCAAAGACCTTCTGAGCCGCATATCTCGTCCTGCTTACCAGGATCGAGAGTGTCGAGTGAAACTGTGAAGTACTCAGCGCCTCCTTTTATCACGGCGTCTATTCTGTCCGGCGTTACTATCTGAGCGCCGGTGGTCTGAACACGAACGGACATGCCGGTGCTCTTGAAAGCAGCAGCAATCTCCGGAAGATCGCCCCGAATGAAAGGTTCCCCTCCGGTGAACACGACATTTGCAGCGCCGAGTTTCCTGAGTCGCCTCGCCAGGACCTCGATCTTATCCAGGGGCAGCTCTTCTTTCTTTGTGCCGTACTTCCAGATAGAACACATTTTACACTTGAATACGCAGCGCCTCGTAACGTAGAAGTGGACATAGAATGGCTTGTGAAGGAACTTTGACCTCAGAACGTCCGAGAATATCTTCAGCTTTCGCATGTCTGTCTTTCGGATTTTAAAAATCGAATCTGACGATATGATGACTTGGATAATCTATAGTCTCCGCAGACGTCGGTCAAGGTATGAGAAAGATGAGTTTCCGTAAGAAGAAAGCTCATGATAGGAGTTGAACTTGACAATGGCACTTCAATAAGTATCTAGTAATTAGCAATTGAATTGGCCAATTGCTTAGCGGCGCGGTCATGTAGGGGAAGTAGGGGCCAGGACATGAAAGTAGCAGACGTCGATCTGCGCGAGTTGGTGCATCATCAGCCGATCGCGGTGGCAATCGTGGATGGAGACATGACGATCTCCCTGGCGAATGCTGAATTCGAGTCCATCAGCGGGTATTCCAGTCTTGAGATAGAGGGCAAGCTTCGCTGGATGCAGTTCATAGCGCCCGAACATCAAGATATGATAATGGAGAATCTCACCGCCGGAAATGGGGACGGAGGCGAGCCCCCCTCTGAATGCGAGTTCAAGTTTCTGGATAGGCATGGGAACGTCAAGGACGTGCTCCTGAGGATAGTATCGCTCACGGGAACTGGAAAGAGCATCTGCTCATTGCTTGATATCACGGAGCGAACGCTCATTGAGGAGTCTCTGCGCGAGGAGGCCAACCAATACCGCGATTTGTATGAAACCTCCGTTGTTGGTCTATTCAGAACTCGGGTCGAGGACGGAAGGTTTCTGGGCGCAAACCCCCCAATTGCGAAGATATTCGGCTGCTCAACGCCGGACGAGCTGGTTAGGAATCATACAATGAATGAGTTCCTGTCGAGTCTTCGCAGAGATGAATTCATCAAGGAACTAGAGGACAACGGTGAGATCGCCGGATTCGAGGCGCACCTTACGCTGGCCGATGGGACGGAAAAAGACATAGCCATTTCTGCGAGGATATATCCAGAGAAGGGATCCGTGGAGGGCGCCGTGTTCGACATAACGGACCGCATACTCGCCGAAAAAGCCCTGCGACGGAGCGAGTTGCAGTACCGTCTGTTGGCCCAGAACGTGTCGGACGTGATCTGGGTGAGCGCGATTGGCACTTGGGAGCGGCTCTATATAAGCCCTTCTATTGAGCGGCTCTTGGGCTATTCGGCTGAGGAAATGACCGCTTTGCCGGCGGAGGACTTCTTGACGCCGGACTCTCTTTTGTGCGTAGAGAAGATGGCAAGTGAGCAGAGTCTGCCGGTCGTTCCTGCCGATGCGGCCACCTGGTCGCGGACAGCTGAGCTGGAGCTCATAAGAAAGGATGGCTCGCGAGTCTGGACTGAAACAAGAGTATCATTTCTTCCGGGAGACGAAAATCACGTAACGTCTCTTCTGGGCGTCATGCGTGATATATCCCAGCGAAGAAAGGCCGAGCAACGCTTCCTCCAGTCGCAAAAAATGGAAGTAATCGGACGCTTGGCCGGGGGCATTGCCCATGACTTCAACAATATCCTGACGACGATAATCGGCAATGCTGAGCTTGCATTGAAGAACCTGCCGGTTTCTGAACCGGCTTTTGCCAACATTGAGGAGGTTCATGCCGCATCCGTCAGCGCCAGCAATCTCACCAGGCAGCTGCTCGCGTTTGGCCGCAAGGAGATGGCCACAGCACAGCCAATCGACCTTAATGCGATCATAGAAGGCATGCGCAACTTGCTGAGGCGTTTGATCCGGGAGGATATCGAGATATACACAGTCCTTTCAAAGAACCTGCCCTCTGTCCGGGTTGACAGATCACAGCTTGAGCAGGTGATACTGAACTTGGCGGTCAATGCAAAGGATGCGATGCCTCATGGTGGCAAGCTAACAGTTGAGACAAAATATGCGAAGCTTGATGAGTCGCATCTTCAGAATCGGCCCTATATGGAACCCGGGCACTATGTGATGCTGGACGTTGCCGATACCGGACATGGAATGGACGAGGAGACCCGACAACACGTTTTTGAGCCGTTCTATACAACAAAGAGAAAGGGAATGGGCACCGGACTTGGGCTACTAACGGTATATGCCATCGTGGAGCAATCGCACGGCTATATTAACGTATTCAGCGAGCAAGGCGTCGGGAGCCGTTTCACGATTTATTTCCCAGCATTCCATGAAAAGCCCATCGAAATAGAATCCCAAATGCGACCGGAAAAGGCGCCGGATGCGATTGAGGGCAAGGGAGAGGCTATCCTGATTGTCGAAGATGAAAAAAATGTCCGTTCTCTCATCGAAGGAGTCCTCAGCAGTGCAGGATACAACGTCAAAGCCGCCTTTGACAGCGGCGAGGCGGTATCGATTGGTCGCAATCTGGGCGAGTCGCTTGACCTATTGCTAACGGACGTGATCTTGCCTGACGTTCAGGGAAATGAGCTTGCCGAGATGATAAACGCTGCGCGTCCGAGCCTCAAGACTCTGTTCATGTCCGGGTACACGGAGAATGTGATCATAGGGATGGGGGTCATGGACAAAGGCCAGCATTTCATCAGCAAGCCATTTAGCCCCAATGAGCTCCTAAGGAAGGTGAGGGGCGTGCTGGATAACTGAGCGTCCCGGATTAGTCCGACCGGAATCCGGAATGGGTATGGCCCTGGATTGTAGGTAGTTGATTCGCTGTCAGCTCGACCGCGTTTCAACGCAGTCATATAGATGGCTCTCATCATATTAACTCCCGATCGAAATCGGGAGTTAACATAATTAGAGCCAAGCTGCCGCCGCTTTCGCCGGGCGATCTAGCCGTGTCACAACGGGACGTAGAATGACTCAGCCACGTTACCTACAATCCAGGGTCACACCCCATCCCGCGGACGGATTTTGACGCTATCGAATTAGATGTTACTCTTACTTGGTGAGCGAGGCGCTCGCTTCCGTTCCAGAGGCTTTTTGAGTGACGAGGGTTCGATGATACGGGAATTACTCCGCGAAAAGAGAGCAGTTCTGCTTCAGATGGGGCTGCTACTGCTCCTCGTGGTTCTCTTCTTCCACCGTGCGGCTTTCTCATTCGATCTCCTCTTTTACTACGACACGATAATGCAGAATTTCCCATTCGGGCTTCATTTTGCAGAGGGTTTTGCTGACTTCACCTTGAGGCTTTGGTGTCCGGGGATGTTCTCCGGCTTCCCGCTCTTTGCGGAGGGGCAGGCAGGGCCTTTGTATCCGCTGTTTGCGCCTCTTCTACTGCTCGCCCCATTCTGGGTGGTCTTCAAGTTCTCCGTCCTTCTGCACTCATTTCTGGCCGGCGTTTTCATGCTGCTCTTCCTTAGGCAGATGAAGCTTAAGCCACAAAGCTACCTATTCGGGGCCGTGGTCTTCGCGTTCAGTGGATTCTTTGTGGCGCAAGTTACGCACCTTAACATCATTCGGGGCTACTGCTACTTGCCGGGGGTGCTATATGCCTGCCAGTACGTCCGGGACAGAGACCTTCGCAGATGGTGGCTCATCCCGGCGCTTGTGGGCGCTTTCTTGCTTGGAACGCACCCCTACATCGCGATTTACCTGTTTCTTGCCGTCGGTCTTTGGCTCATCTTCTCACTGCTCAGAAAGCCCGCTCGGAAAGGGCAACGCCGCCGATTGATAGCCGTTGTTCTCGGACTGATGCTCGGAATCGGCGTCGCGGCTTGCCAGCTTTTGCCAAGCGCCGAACTCCTTTCGCATTCGACGAGAGAGGACACCGGCGTTGATTTCTTTACTGCAGGCTCGCTGCCGGTTCGCAACCTGATCACCTTTCTGCTTCCGAGTTTCTTCGGCACGCCGGGAAACAGCAGCTATTGGGGACTGGGGGAGATTGGTCTCTATGCCGAGTTCTGTGGTTATGTCGGCCTGCTCACTCTCCTTCTGGCCGCGATCGCCGTCGTCTTTGTTAGGGACCGTCGGTTGATGTACTTCTGGGTGCTACTGATCGGGGCTCTGTTGCTTGCGCTGGGCAGACATACGCCGCTTCATCAGTTGGTGGCCGGGATACCGATCATGTCCGCAACCCGGACTCCAGCTAGATTCTTATACCTCGTCACATTCGCGCTTGCAGGCCTTTCCGCCTTTGGGATTGAGCACCTATTGAGCGTCATCTCGGACAAAAGGCGTGCGCGATCGGCCGCCATATTCATCATGATTATGGTCGCGCTCCCCATCACGCTGGGACTCGCATTCGCGCTGCCGAATCTGAAGGCCATCTCGCTATACAATTCCCAATCACCCGTCCTCAAGACAATAATCGGCGAACGAAGCGCCTCGACCTTCAGCCACTACGGAGATGCGCTGCGCAAAGACCTCCTGCAATTCTCGGTCATCATTGTGGCATCGGCTGTTCTATTGCTGATGATGCTTCATTCCTCAACTCCGAGGCGCGCGGGATATATCGGGTACGCCCTGATCGCGCTCATCTTTGTCGATCTTTTTTGGTTCGGTTCCGATTTCAATCCCGTCGCATCGACCAAAATCTTCTCAAAACCGCCAAAGGCGGTCAGGTTCTTGAGAATGGACGGAGACATTTTCCGGACAATTAGGTGGCATGTGAACGAGATCTGGTTCCCCGATGAACACCCCGGCAAAGACGCGAGGCGCGCCGACCCATTCACTCCCGGCTGGGAGGATAATCTCGAGAAATACAAGGACTGCACGGATTCGCTTGTGCCAAATACGAACCTCCTATACGGAGTCGATTCGGCGGATGGATACACATCATTTCTGCTGTCGCGATACAACGAGGCTCTGGGGGCGCCTGGCAAATGCGCGATGCCCAGATCCAAGCCGACGGCCGGCCTTATGTCCCTTCTGAACGTGAAATATGGCATATCCACGCAGCTCATAGAGAGCGATCAGCTCTGTCCGGTCTTTGCGGACAAGGACCTTTATATCTACCGCTACAGAGATTTTCTGCCTCGTTTCTTTCTCGTTGACAAGACAAGGGTTCTACCAACGGACGAGGAGGTGCTTCGCGATGTAACTTCGCCCGATTTTCACCCACTTGCAGGTCTAGTATTGGACCGCCCTCAACTGCAGCAAGCGTCCGGTTGGGACCTGGAGTCGCTATCGTTTATGTGGGCGATTCCGGGCACTGAGGGTCCGTCGGACCTCAGGAAAGCGGAAAGTGGAGGCCCCCCTGGCGAGGTCGCGGTGCTCGAATATAGTGCTAACGAGGCAGTTGTCCGGACGAACGCAAATCGCCCGTGTTGGCTCATTTTCTCCGACAACTACTATCCCGGCTGGAGCGCCTCGGTCAACGGCAGTCCCGTGCCTGTTATGCGGGCATACGGACTTGTGAAAGCGGCGCCTGTGCCGAGGGGAACGAGCGAGGTGCGGTTCTCATTTGAGCCTGAGAGTTTTCGGCTTGGCCTGTTTATCTCGCTTCTCTCGCTGCTGATTGGATGCTGCGCCGCGCTATGCACAAGACACGTTCGGCAATCCGAGCAAATGCCGCCGTTGTCTGCTTCTGAAGATGTAAGGGGGCTGGCTCTGCGCTGGCTCATATTACTCGTCGCCGCCGGTCTTGTGCTTGTTCCGATTGCCTTCACAAAGGGGAACGCGGACGCATTCGCATCGAACGGGCTGAGGTTTGAAAAGGTTATTGCGAGAGCTTACGTCAATTCCGCCTCGAAGGCTATCGAACGAGGCGAGAATGAGTTGGCCAGGGATGCGACGCTATTTGCGCTCGAGGTGAGTCCGGAAGGCTTTAGAGCGCACTATTTGCTGGGCGTTTCACTATTTAAGCTGGGTGATCGGAATGGCGCTCGAGCCGCATGGCAGAAGTGCTTGCAGCTGAAGCCCGACTACTCCCCAGCCATCAGGTCGCTTGGCGTTTTGGGCCGGGGCTACAGATAGTCTGATTGCCGTTCAAAGCGAATGCGGAAAACCTCTCTTACTATTCCCTGTTGGCAGGGGGCTTTGTACCATGTTATTATCCGCTCGAAATGGAGCTGCTAACTCATCGCCACAATATTCTATTTGCTCTTGCCTTAGCATCATGTTTGCTGATGTCGCAGTTTTTCCTGGGATGCAAGAGGTCCGAGACGCCCGAGGTTCACCCCCTCGATAGGGCGATCAAACTCTATAGCGCCGGTGCCCTGCCGGACGCGAGTCGCGAGATAACGAGACGACTCGGCCAAGAGCTGGATGCTGCCACGCGCCGAGATGCGCTGCTCCTTGCCGCGAGGATTGAGCTCGCAATGGGGGATTTTGAGGGCGCAATCTCGCGCCTTGATGAATTGGGCGAACCACCCCCGGAGCTAGAATTCGACACCCACTACCTTCTTGCAAAATCGCTAGTGCTGGCCGGCGAACTTGACCGGGCCAGTGAGCGGATTGCGTCGCTTGAAACCTCCTCGGAATTGCCGGATAGCTTCTCCTGGCGTGATCTGCTCTCGGCGCTTTATTTCTATCAATCTGGGGATTGCACCGAGGCAACCCTTAAGGCCTCGTCCTTGGCATTGGTTTCGGTGGGGCTTCTGCGTTCTGAATCGCTATATATTGTAGGTCTATGCGCGATGCGCACGGGGAATTGGGACGAGGCGGTGTCGAGCTTCGCTCTCGCGCTGGAAGAGCTCCCCACTGGCCATGAGCGCTATGAATCTCTGCTCTCTGCCGGCCGCGCCTCGGAGATGCTCAATACTCCACTTGCTGCCATCGATTTCTATATTGGCGCTATAAGGGAGGTCTCAAACGTCTTCATGCCACAAATGGACGAGGCGGCGATCCGCGATCTAGTGGAGGCGCTGCTTCTTAAGGAGCAGTCGGCAGATGTGCTCCGCAGCGTGCTGGAGCGCTACGGGAACTCCTTTCCGGCCGACGTGGCAGTCTTCTCGCTCTGTCGCCTGCTCGTGCTTGCGGGAGATAGCGACGAGGCGACTGAGACGATTCGAGGCTTTGCGGAGCGTTTTCCGGAGAGTTACTTGGTCAAGGCCGTGGCGGACCTTGAGGAGAGCCTAAACCTAGGACTTGTTGGCAACGCCTCAAGAATCGGGCTGATTGCCCCTCTCACGGGCGATTTAGCGTTCTTCGGCGAGCATGTTCTTTGGGGTGTGGAGGCCGCGCTCCGTGACCATTATGCCGCATCTGGCGCCAGCATTTCGCTGATTGTCAAAGACAGCGAGGGCGAGCCAGATAAGGCTTTTCAGAGCTTTGTGAGCCTCGCCATGGACAGCAATGTCATCGCAATAGTCGGGCCTGTGTCCAGCAAATCCCTAGATGCCGTCTCTGAGCTCGCGGACGAGTACCGTATGCCTGTATTCTCGCCCTCGGCTTGCGGTCCGGGCATTTTGGGCAGAAGCGATTTCGTATTTCGCAATTGCGTGCCGCTTTGGACGCAAGCTGCCACAATCGCCGAGTTTGCGGTCAGGCGGCTCAAACTCCGTCGGATTGCCGTGCTGATGCCGGAGAAGCAATACGGCCTACTGCTCGCAGATTCGTTCATAACCGCAGCGACCTCCGCCGGTGCTGAGATAGTTTTTGTGAAGAGCTACGCCGCCGAGGGCATGGACTTTGGGGAAGTCCTCTCTGGCCTTTGCCTACTTGAGCCCGATGGCGTCTTTATCGCGGACAACGCTGCAAAAGTGGCGGTTATAGCGCCTCAAATACTCTGTAGCAACATCCACGACGCAGTTTTATTGGGCTGGGATGGTTGGAATTCGCCCGAGACCCTTGCTTCGGCCCTGGGCGAGCTAGAGGGGGCATTTTTCGTTACGACCAAATTGCCGGATGATGATTCGGAGGAAGCCAGCAGCCTCCGGTCGGCGATAATGGCCGAACACGGCGCGGATGTATCGCCGCTTCTTAAGCAAAGCTACGACGCGACAACGCAGGTCTGCCGAGCGCTGTTTGAAGGAGCGTTTTACCGACAGATTCTGCGAGACCGAATGCTCACAACAACGCATCCCGGCAATCTGGGGGAATACGATTTTACGGACTCGGGGCAGGCCACACGGTCAATGCAGATTCTAACCATCGCAAACGGCCGCATTATCAATGTTTGCAGGATAGTCCCTATGAGACCAGTTCCTCCGCCGGCCGAGATACTTACGGAGAAATCCGAGCCATTAAGGTAGCAACGCGCAAAAGCCGGCGTATGGGCTACCCCTTAGCAATTGACGATTGCCTTCCGGCAAGATAGTATTCGCCCGAATACAAGAAAGGCCATTTTGAATCACATTCTATTGTCAAATGGGAGGTTGCCATGGATCCAAAGCCCAAGCAAGTTCAGTTCAAGGTGAATATCGATGAGAAGGCCGCAAAAGGCAAATACGCCAACTTCATGAACATCTGGCACAGCTATTACGAGTTCATACTCGATATTGGACAGGTGATGCCCGGCCGCAACGAGATAAACGTGTTTGAGAGGATTGTGACGAATCCGCTGCGCGCAAAGCTCCTTTTGAAAGCGCTTGAGATCAATATCTCGAAATATGAGAAGACATTTGGCAAGATAGAAGTAGAGAGACATGACTTCCCGGAGATCGAGCCTACGAAGCTGCATTGATCGGAGCCGGGACAGCATCCGCAACAGGTTAGCGATTTGGATACGAATGATATGAGCGGCTCGAATGAGCATCCCGAGTTTGTTGTTGTTTTTGTGACTGCGTCGGGTCTTGATGAGGCGAAGCTGATTGCCCAATCGTTATTGAAAGAGAAGTTGGCGCCTTGTGTGAGCATTATGCCGCAGGTGCTCTCGACTTTTTGGTGGGATGGCGCTGTGCAGAATGAGGAGGAGTCGCTTTGCATAATCAAGACTCGTTTTATTGACTTTGATCGTCTTAAACGGCGTGTTCTCGAGCTTCATAGCTACGATGTTCCTGAGATTATTTGTATGCCCATTCTTGATGGGTCGGAGAGTTATTTTTGTTGGATGAGGGATTTCTTCAGATGAGATTCAGTGAGCCGCTTCGCATGGGCAATCGCAGTGTCCGTGCGTGCGACATGGGTAAATTGTTATGCGAATAGCGTTCATAGTTCAGAGATACGGCCTTGATGTGAATGGAGGCGCTGAATTGCACTGCCGCTTAGTGGCCGAGCATCTGGCTTCTGACCACCAGGTGGAGGTTCTCTCGTCACGGGCGTTGGATTACATCTCATGGCGAGACCACTATCCCGCGGGGCAAGAGGAGATTGGCGGCGTTCTGGTGAGGCGCTTTGGGGTGAGGAGGCCTCGTGACGAGCGGCGGTTCGGGCTAATCTCGGAGGAGGTTTTTGCGGGTCCCACGCCAACTGAGAAGCAGCAAGTCTGGCTTAGGGAACAGGGGCCATACGTTCCCAGCATGATCGATTTCCTCAAGCACAACGCCGATAACTACGATTTGCTTATCCCATATAGCTTCCGCTACTATCATTCATACGAAGCGGTGAGGCTGTTTCCCCACAAAACGATACTCGTGCCCACAGCAGAGCCGGACCCAGCTGTCGAGCTGAGTGTTTTTCATCAAACGTTCAACAATTGCAGGGCTATACTCTATAACACCCCGGAGAGCATGGACCTCATCCAAAAAGCGCAACGGAACCAGAGCGTGCCCGGCCTGATTGTCGGCGTCGGCATAGAGGATAGAAGCCCCGGAGAACTCAAAGAGGTCCTTAAGCGCCATTCGCTGGAAGACAAGCCCTATATCATCTATGTGGGGCGAATCGACAAGAATAAGGGTTGCGACAGGATGTTCGACTACTTCACGAGCTTCATATCGCAAACGGACGGCCCCAAGCCCTATCTTATCCTTGTGGGCAACAGCATTATTGACGTTCCCGACCATCCAATGATCAGACATCTCGGCTTCGTCTCCGCCGAGGATAAGTTGGCCCTAATTAAGGGCGCGCGTGTCCTCGTGATGCCCTCTCACCTCGAGAGTCTCTCAATTGTTTTGCTTGAGGCGTGGTCCTGCAGGACGGCGGTTCTTGCCAACGGCCTCTCTGACGTTCTGAGAGGTCAATGCTTGCGCAGCAATGGAGGGCTTTTCTATAGATCGGAGGGCGAGTTCATCGTGTGTTTGCAGGAGATACTCTCAAACGAGTTTCTGCGAAACCGCCTCGGCAGCCTCGGGAACAGATATTTCCGCATGAACTATAACTGGAAATTGATCCGGCAGAAATACGAGCGAGCATTTGAATTGGTCACCGGCCGGACTACTCAAGCAGGGACGCCGATACCGGCATAAATGGCCATGAACAAGACCAAGGGCTTATGCGCGCATTCTACGAGCGACACCACTGACGTAGAGCTGTTCGCTGGCGACCGTTTGCTGAACGATCTCTTTGTCATTCTATCGACGGTCGATTCAGAGGGATTGCATGCTCTGAAGCGAGGCGGAATAGCGAAATCGGAGATTCGACGCATGTCAGCGTTGATGGCCGGCTCACCGTTTTTGGAATCGTCATTTCCGCCGCTCAAGAGGGACCGGATGATCCGGTTCATTCTCAACTTGGCCCTTCAGATGAAACTGCTTGTTCTGGACCCACAAGAATCCGTCGCAAGCGTCTCTCCGACAGCGGAGAAATGGCTCTCCAATCCGTTGAGGACACAGCTTCTTGAGCTTGGCGCCGCGTGGTTCGCCTCGTCGTGGGATGAGCTTTACCAGATACCTAATCTGAGAATAGACGTGTCCGGCAGGCGCAACGCCCCGAAGGAGGCCCGGGCAACGATAGTAAGTGAGATGGCGGCGCTTGCTGAAGAGACATGGTATTCTCTCGATTCGACCATCGACAGCATATACAAACGGCGCCCAAACTTCCTGCGACCGGCCTCAGACCCATATAACTTTAGCATAACCATCATCTCCCCTGGAGAGGGTCATCAGCTTCGCAGCGAGGAATCGGAGGAGAACTTCTGGCATAACCTCGAGGGCAGCTTGATAAGAAACTACATCTACGACCCTCTATATTGGCTTGGTCTCGTGAGGCTTGGCTTATCTGATCAGGGCCGACTGACGCATTTCTCGATTGCCAAGGGCGGGATGAGCATCTTGATGCAGAAGGCCACTCGAAAGCCAAAGAGCCCAAAGAGGACATTCGTGCTCCAACCCGACTTTGAGATAACTGCTGACAAAGAGTTTGACCGAGGCGCGCTCTTTTTTCTGGCTAAGTTCTCAAAGCGTATCCAAACTGACGCCGTCCTCAAGTTTCATCTGACGAAACAATCGATTGCACATGCCCTGCAGAGGGGCATCGACACGAATACAATTCTCTCATTTCTGAAACGCCACGCGATGGGGCGCGTTCCGCAGAATGTGGAGTTTTCGATAAAGGAGTGGGCTGCTAAGTTTGGCAATATAAGGATTAGAGAGGCGGTCATACTTGAGACGGCGGACGAGTTTCTAATGAGCGAGCTCTTCGCCTCAAGAAAGGTCGCTCCTCAATTGCTGGAGAGAGTTGGGGATAGGACGGCGCTCATCGAGCCGGAGCAGATCAGCAGCTTGCAGTCAATTCTAAAAAAAGAGGGCTATCTCCCCGAACTTCAGAATGCACTCGGGAAGAATGGTCCGGATGTTCAATCCTACTCATTGACGCAGCAACAGAGCCTAGCGCTCTTCGCCGGCGCCCTCGCGGCCTCAAAGATCCTGAGCTCTCTAGATGTGCAAGCTGCATCGCTCAAACGATTCCTGCTTGACGAGGAATTGCTGCTACAAAAGACCACATTCAAGCTCGCGCTCCGAGCTCTATTTTTGGCCGGCGAAATGCGCGATGTTGCTCTTGAGCCGGAGATGCTGGCGCGACGGTCGGCCTCGAAAAAGAAACCGGCGCAGCTCCTCATCAACAGGCCTCTAAAGGGCATCAAAGACAAGCTTGCGAGCGCACACGCCCTTAAATCGCCGGTGGTAATCGAATACCTTTCACCCATCACAGAGACATTTCGCTTCTTGAAGATGACGGTATCGGAGATAATCAGGACGGCTAACGGTGGTTTCATACGAGGCAAAGACCACCATAGCGACGAGTCGAGGGTGATTCCAATCGCCGCGATCAAGAGCGTGTCGGCCCTGGACTAAGTGTCAAATAAGAAGGGGAACCACTTGTCCGAAGGCGCCATAGGCCCTGCCCTACTCCGAATATCCATAATCATCCCGACATTTAATCGCCTCGACAAGCTCAAGTCCGTGATCGCCTCGTTGAGGCGCCAGAGCTATCCGGCAGACCGCTTCGAGATCATCGTTGTCGATGATGGCTCAACTGACGGAACAGCAGCCTGGCTGGCTGATGCGGCCGGAGGAGCTCCGAATCTTAGATTCGAGATCGCAGAACATGCTGGGCCAGCAGTTGCCCGAAACGTCGGCGTCAAAATGGCGGAGGGCGAGATACTGCTGTTTCTGGGTGACGACACAATCGCATCAGAAGACCTCCTTTCAAAGCACGCTTGCGAACATGAGCGGCTGGGCTGCGACATCGCCATCCAGGGGGGCGTTCAGCCAGCAGAAAACGTCCGGCCAACCCGATTCGTGCGATACTTAAATGAAAGAAGCCACGCGCAATTTCACCTCCGACCATGCCAGCCCGGCGATAGCTTGCCCTTCGATGTATTCTACACCTGCAACTGTTCCTTGCCCAAGAGGCTGCTTGATGAGTTGGGGGGATTTCCCGAGGATGTTGTCTATTATGACGACACATTCGTCGGCTACATGCTTTCGCGGCGAGGCGTGCCGATTATCTACGAGCCGACTGCTCTTGTGCGTCACAACCACACCCAAGAGCTCAATGGCTTTTTGATAAGACAGGTTCAGGCCGGCGCGGATGCCGCAGTCCTCTCAAGGAGATGTCCCGCATTACGGCAGCTGCTGAGAGTTGATCAGGCGGTGGTTCTTGAGGGGTCATTTGTCGAGATGGCAAAAAAAGGCATCAAGAGGCTTCTTTTCAACCGTGCCACAGCGCCGCTTCTCAAAATGCTCGCAGCAAACAGCCTCGTGCCCTTTCCACTGGCCTGCTTCATATACTCCGGCCTAATCGGGTGGCAACACAGAGTTTCCGCGCAGGCGGCACTCAAAGGTGGCGCCAGAGTCGCGGGCAAGTGATACTCATTCTATGAATCATACCGGCGCTTGATTGGCCATTTGACGCTGAAGCGGTCTGCATCGGAAATCGCAGCTCGCTCTGCGGAGATGGTGGCCTAAATTCCTCCTTATCCGGGACTATCTGTGACAGCAACAGCGTCAACAGGAATGATAGAATGAACATAATCGCGATAAGGATCATAACCGTGGTGGCTGCTCGAGATAACTTCATGCTGCTACAAAATCCTCGTAATCAAATGTTCGAGAGCGATTCAAGCCTGCTCAAAGAAAGGCCTATGATGGAATCTGCTCTGGCCGAATTAGGGCCTGATCAGCTTCAACTGGCCGCGAGACTATTCCGCTAATCCTCTTTAGCCACCTGCTTCTCTTGCTCGGGAGAGTAATTTATCGGCGGCAGTTCTAGCTGCTCCCGGAGCGTGTTCTCTATCTCTCTCGCAATTTCTTCGTGCTCTCTTAAGAAGTTACGGGCATTCTCTCGGCCCTGCCCGATTCGTTGCTCGTTGTATGAGAACCATGTGCCGCTCTTCTGGATGAGACCGTTGTCGAGGCCCATATCGATCAGTGTGCCCTCGCGGGAGATTCCCTGACCGAAGATGATGTCAAATTCAACTTGCCTGAAAGGCGGCGCGAGTTTGTTTTTCACGATCTTGACGCGAGTTCTGTTGCCGACTATGTCACCTCCGGCCTTCAGAGCCGCGATGCGCCTTATATCGATGCGAATGGTCGAGTAAAACTTGAGTGCGTTGCCGCCGGAAGTAGTCTCTGGACTGCCGAACATGACGCCAATCTTGTGGCGAATTTGGTTGACGAAGAGGACACACGTTCTCGACTTGCTGATAGCTCCCGTGAGCTTCCTCATCGCCTGAGACATCAACCTTGCCTGCAGGCCCATCTGCGCCTCGCCCATATCACCCTCTATCTCCGCCCTGGGCACAAGCGCAGCGACGGAGTCAACTACGATCAGATCGACCGCCGCAGAGCGCACCAGCTCGTCAACTATCTCAAGAGCCTGCTCGCCTGTGTCCGGCTGCGAGACGTAGAGCGAATCCATATCCACACCCAGTGCCGCCGCATAGATGGGATCGAGAGCGTGTTCGACATCAACGAACATCACTATCCCAGATTGCTTTTGTGCTTGTGCCGCAACTGAGAGCGCAAGAGTCGTCTTGCCAGAGGCCTCCGGACCATAGACCTCCACTATTCGCCCACGGGGCACACCGCCAATACCAAGAGCCACATCCAGCGCCAAAGAACCGGTTGGAATCACATCCACTTGCTGCAACGCTCCCTTATCACCAAGCCTGATTATCGACCCCTTCCCATAAGAACGCTCTATCTGCGTAATCGCGGTCCGCAGCCTGTCTTCGCGGTCATCCTTCTTTACAGCCATCCAGTCCTCTCCTTATTTCAGACTAGCCCAACTTCGGAATTGTCGCCCAGAACAAAACGCAGCGCTTTGGGCTTTCTGTCGCCTCTTTGGATATTCACGTTCTTGCCTATCAAGCTGTCCTCTATTCTAACTCCAATGTTCTCAATAAGGCAGCTCTCGAGAACCACGCTGTGCTCTATCTCGCTGCCGATAATCGTCGTGTCGTTATAGATCGAGCTGAAAGAGCCAACATACGAATCGATTATCTTCGTGTTCCGGCCGATGATCGATGGCCCTCGAACGACACTATTCCTTATCTCGCTCCCCTTATCTAGGACCACATTACCGACGATCTCGGACGAGGCGTCAACCTTCCCCTGGGACTCAGGCTCCAGCCTCTCAAGGACAAGCCTATTCGCCTCAAGCAAATCCTCTACGCTGCCGGTGTCCTTCCACCAACCCCGAATCGTATGAGGCACGACCTCCAAGCCCTGATCAATCAGATACTGAATCGCGTCGGTTATCTCAAGCTCGTTGCGAAACGACGGCTTTATCGCTCGTGCCGCATCGAAGATATTTTGATCAAACAGATAGACACCGACTAGTGCCAGGTCGCTCTTCGGCTCCTTCGGTTTCTCGACCAGTTTCATGACCCTATCGCCATCCAACTCCGCAACCCCATAGTCCGATGGATTCCTGACATGCTCTAGCAGTATCTGCGCGTTCGGAGCGTTTTTTTCAAACTGCTTCACGAATCTGGTTACGCCCTCAACGACGAGATTGTCCCCGAGATACATAATGAACCTGTCGCCGTTAATATACTCCTCGGCAGTCAGCACCGCATGGGCGAGCCCGAGTGGATTCGGCTGATCAATATACGTGAATTTGCACCCGAACTGTGAGCCATCGCCGCAGGCTGCCACTATCTCACGCTTCGTCTCGCCGACGATTATTCCAATGTCGTCTATCCCGGCCTGCACAAGCGCCTCGATGCCGTA
Source organism: bacterium (assembly GCA_021160245.1). GTDB lineage: Bacteria > B130-G9 > B130-G9 > B130-G9 > B130-G9 > JAGHCW01. Next base: position 24,030 of record JAGHCW010000034.1, read on the forward strand.
AAAGAGTATCGGCTTGTTCGCGACCGGGACCAATTGCTTGGCCTGTGTGTGAGTTATAGGCCGAAGCCGCGTCCCTTTACCTCCACTTAATATCAGACCTTTCATGCACAGACCCTCTTCTCATCTATCTATTATCAAAAACGCCCCCATAATCCAGCTAAGGTGAGAACGCCTTTACGTTTCCAGATTCTAGCCAGTTTTACAAAGGAGGACGATAACAGAGGAGACAATGGACGGCAAGCCCGCATTGGCTTCCCGCAGATTCAGGTGATTGTGAAGAGCAAGCCTTTTGTCTGCCCGAATAGTGAGTGGGCGGAATGTAGGGGCAGGCCTTGCGTCTGCCCAAATATATAGGTGGGCGGAGACAAGCTCCGCCCCTACAAAACAGTAAATGCAACCTATAGGGGCCGGCTGAAAGCCCGCCCTACACGGCAGAACTAGCTAGCAAGCTCGTAACCTCTCTTGGCGGCGGCGAGGTTCAGGTCGATGAACTCTTTTTTCTTGGCAAAGCTCTCCCGAATTACGTCCAGAACTGTGTCGAACTTGACGGCCTTTGTCAGGGCAATATAGGCGCCAAGCGCGACCATGTTTGCGGCCCTACCATTCCCAAGCTCGAGCGCGATCTCGTTCGCTGGGACGGTTTCAATCTTGATGTCAGTTCTGTCCGAAGTCGTATCGATCAACGAGCTGTTGATAAGCAATAGGCCGTCACTACTGACCCTCGGCCCGAACTTGGTCAACGAAGGCTTATTCATCACAACGACCGTGTTGGGCGCATCGATGATCGGGGAACCGATAGGGTCATCAGATACCACGACTGTGCAGTTGCATGTGCCGCCTCGCATCTCAGGCCCATAAGACGGAATCCAGACGACTTCTTTTTCCTCTTTCAGTCCTGAAAGCGCCAGAAATTTACCGAATAGGAGGACGCCCTGCCCTCCAAAACCTGCTACAATTAATTCCGTAGTCAATTTATCTCACCAGACTTTCTCAAAATGAGGTTCGATTATCTCTGTAAGGGACATTAGCTCTTCGATGCGTCACCGTTTGGGCTCTTGAAGACGCCCAGCGGATAATAGGGGAGCAATTCCTCTTCTATCCTTTTTTGTGCCTGAATGGGCATCATGCCCCAGTTTGTTGGACACGTTGAGAGAACCTCAACAAACGTGAAGCACCTGTTGGCCACCTGAAGCTCAAAGGCCTTCTTGATTGCCTTCTTCGTCTTGATGATCTCGGCGGGTGAATGTGCGGAGGTTCTGGCGATGAAGCCATCGGTCTTGAGGCTCGAAAGGAGCTCGCACATCCTAATCGGCCAGCCAATCTGGTTCACATCCCTGCCATAGGGCGAAGTCGTCGTGACCTGACCTGGCATCGTTGTCGGCGCCATCTGGCCGCCCGTCATCCCATAGACTGTGTTATTGATGAAGATGACCGTGAACTTCTCGCCGCGATTGCAGGCGTGGACTATCTCGGCCATCCCGATCGAGGCGAGGTCGCCGTCGCCCTGATAGGCAAAGACGATAAGGTCGGGCCTCGCTCGCTTTGCGCCAGTTGCGACCGCTGGCGCACGGCCGTGGGACGCTTCAAAGAAATCGACATTGAAGTAGTTGTAGGCGAGCACAGAGCAACCGACAGGAGCAACACCAACGGTCCGCTCCTGAATCCCCAGCTCGTCGATGCACTCAGCAACGATCCTGTGGACGATGCCGTGAGAACAGCCGGGACAATAATGCGTAACAACATCCGCCAATGCTTTGGGTCTCTTAAAAACCACCTTACTCATCTCTTGTCCACCTCCTCGCCCTTCAGAATCTTCTCAATCTGTCCGATGATCTCGTCAGGCGTTGGAATTATCCCACCGGTCCGGCCATAGAATTGGGTCGGCCTCGACCCTTCGAGTGCTAGTTTAACATCGTCAAGCATCTGTCCCGTTGACATCTCCACACAGAAGACTGTCTTGGCCTTCTGAGCAGCGTCGCGCAGCTGTTTGTAGGGATACGGGAAGAGAGTTATGGGCCTGAACAGGCCGACCGAAATCCCCTGCTTCTTCAGCGTCTCAATCACCGTCTTGCATATTCTGGCCGTTGACCCGTATGCGGTTATCAGAACGTCGTAGTCCCCTTCGCAGTTGGTCAGCTCCCATCTGAGCTCATCCCGGCCCATCGCATCATACCTCGCCTTGAGGCGCCAGCTGTTCTCCTCTAGCTCCAGGGGATCAAGATAGAGTGAGTTGATGATGCTTCGCTCTCTGTCGCCCTTGTAGCCCGTGGCTGCCCAAGTCTTTGGCGGCAGTTCAACCTTCTCTTTCTTCTTGAACTCAACAGGCTCCATCATCTGACCTATTAATCCGTCGCCCAGAACCATGACCGGACTCCGATACTTGTCCGCGAGGTCGAAGGCATCCATGACAAGGTCTGCCGCCTCCTGAACCGTCGAGGGCGCAAGGACCAGCACTCTGAAATCGCCGTGGCCCAAACCCCTAGTCGCCTGATAATAGTCCGACTGTGCAGGTAGTATGCCGCCAAGCCCAGGCCCACCTCGCACCATGTTCACAACCACAACCGGAAGCTGGGCTCCAGCTATGTAGGACAAGCCCTCGGACATCAGGCTGATACCAGGCCCGGACGAGGAGGTCAAGACCCTCTCGCCAACGCCAGCCGCGCCGTAAAGCATGTTGGCCGCCGCGACCTCGCTCTCGGCCTGAAGGTAGCAACCTCCATCCACCTGAGGAAGACGCCGCGATAGATACTCGGGTATCTCGTTCTGCGGTGTGATCGGATACCCAAAGAAGAGCTTGCAGCCGGCCATTATTGCCGCCTCCGCAAGCGCCTCATTGCCTTTCATCAGTACTTTAGCCATATAGCCAATCCCTTCTACATTTAGTAGGGTTTATTATGAAACAAAGAAACATCAACTACCGAGGCTACCTATAGACCTCAATGGCAACATCCGGGCAGGAGATTGCACACAAACCGCATTTTATGCAGTTCTCCGGATGAACCGCCTCCGCATAAAAGTAGCCCTTTGAGTTTATCTTGGTGGACATCGCCAAAACTCCTTTTGGGCAAGCTCCTATGCACAATTCGCAGCCCTTGCAGCGCTCCTTGTCAATCCTTACTCCTGTAACCGTCTCAACCTCTACCATCGCTCCCTCTCTTCAATGTAGCCGCGCCTGTTGAATCATCTTCCCAGGGCAGCAAAACGTATCTCGTCATGGAGAAGACCGGCGTAGAGAATGATGAGGCGCAAAGCCTCGGCGCCACCGATCTCTCAACAGAAACAAACCTTACATCAACATCAAACCGCTTAGCAAGCGAGCAGGCCATTTCAACGCCTTTCAGCACCATCTCCGGCGTCGTTTTACTCAACAAATGAGTATTCGACACAATGCCAGTAACCCGCAGCTTCGAGGCAGTCTCAATCTTGCGCAGAACGCTCTCGCTGCTAGCCACATCGCCAGTAAAGGGGCGATTCGCATTGACTACAGCTAGCAGGTCATAGTCGATCTCGCTCACCCTGTCAAATAAGGACGAGAGAACACGGCTTCCGGCCGCATCGCCTCCCACATCAAGAATGGTCTTTACGGATTCATCGTGAATTGCTCCGGCGATTGCGGGGAGGATAATCGGGAGATCAGCCCAAGCCTGTTCGCCCGCGGGCGCTATGAGCTCAACTCCGGCTCTATCAAAAACATCCGCGGCTTCCCTGCTTCTAAAATACGGGTTTACAATATCAAGGTCCGCGATCTTCACCCACTTCTCTGTCTCTCTTAGAGCCAACGCGAAGTTAATGGAGACCTCAGTCTTGCCGCTACCATAATCGCCTACAAAAATGGTAACTCGCCTCGTCTTGAACGGAATCTTACTCATCATTAATCTCGACCATACATAATTCAGAAAATAAGGCAAATAGTTTTGTGCTGCAAAGGTAATATGTCAGTATCCCCGAAGAAATCCTTGCCATAGGAGAATAATACCAACAAACATTCGGCGGACAAGAGGCTATTGCTTGCGAGAGGTTCTGCGCCGCCCTTCTCGCCAGACTATGAAAGAGACAATCGTGTCGGCCGCGCGGCGGATAAGCAGCGCTAGGAGGGCGTCAAGTATGATCAAAGGTCGCCTTATGAGATATGATGGCCTCATTGAGGCGAGCGAGGCGCGGAAAAGGGAGATGAACCCCTCGCCCTTAACGTGAGCTGTTCGTCTTCTTGCCCTCAGGCACAGAGCAAGGAAGATCGCCCGAATTCCCACGCGCGATGCCCGGTCCTTCAGAAGAATCACGCAACGCTCAAACCTGCGTTGCCGAAGCGTCGAGATAAACTTCGATCCGAATGAGAAGCTCACTTCGCCGGCCCTCGGCGCGGTTATGATAGTCTGGATATGGGGGATTCCCTCGAGTCCTTTTGCAATGTCTTGTTGGGCCAGCAGCGAAATGGAGGCGTTCGGTATGCGGTCCAATGTCGCTTGGATAGCCTCGTACAGATGATCCACGCTTGAGGTAAGTAGAATCAGAACATCATGCAATATAGAACTCCCATCCAGCAATTCATCGCCATTGTGGCTCGACCCCTGGTCAGCCCATTTTCCATATAATATAACGCAGAAGCGCGGGCATAGCGATTGATCATTCTGACCGACAGGAGCTGCTCCTCTTTCCTGCTCCTCCGGAATCGGTTGCCGTTTGCCTGGGCATTGGTTAGCATCAGCCGGTTGATGCACGCGATGACCTAGATAACGAAGCCGAGTCGAAAATGCCAGAGAATGACGGGACATTATATATTGTTGCCACGCCGATCGGTAACCTAGGCGACATAAGTCACCGGGCTCTCGATGTGCTTTCGAAAGTGGGGGCGCTTGCCTGCGAGGACACTCGCATAACGTTGCGGATATTCCAGCGCTATGAGATCAAGAGGCCAAAGACGGTCTTCTCATGCCACGAGCATAACGAGAATCGCGTAGTCAATCGCATTATGGGACTCTTAGAGTCCGGCGTCTCTGTTGCGCTCTGCACGGACGCCGGCGTCCCCGGAGTAAGCGATCCGGGCTATCTTGTGATGTCCACTGTCATTGCAAATGGCGGCGATGTCTTCGTGATTCCAGGTCCAAGCGCCGTCTCAACCGCGCTCCTGCTCTCTGGTCTGCCGATGAACACATATACATTCAAGGGATTTTCTCCACCCAAGCAGGGGAAAAGGGCCAAGTTCATCAACATGGAAGCGGAGTCTTCACATACACTTGTCTTTTTCGAATCGCCTCGGCGCGTCGGGCGCTTTTTGTCCGAGTCGCTTGAGATTCTTGGCAACCGGAGAGCCGCGGTCTGCATCGAGCTAACCAAGATGTTTGAGCAGATTCACCGGGGGACTCTGGAGGAATTGGCGGCGCAATTTGCCGATAAGACCATCAAGGGCGAGGTGACAGTTGTCATTGAGGGTCTTGGTCGAAAGGCAAGGCGAGAGGCCAGCCATGCGGGCGAATAGCCTCGAGACTGCGCATGGAATCTTGCATTACCCGTGCTTTTTGCCGGACGCAACTCGTGGCGTTGTGAGGTCGGTGGGCTCGGGCGATATAGCCTCGATCGGCGTGTCGGGCCTCATGGTCAACGCGCTTCATCTCTCAAGAAGGCCCGGGACGTCCGTCTTGGCCCGCTCGGGTGGAGTTCATGGATTCATGGGGTGGGATCGTCCTATCTCATCGGATTCTGGCGGATACCAAATCCATTCACTGATCTCCGAGGACGCCAAGCTCGGCTCAGTCTCCGATAAGGGCTTTGTTTACAGATTCAGCAGAAGTGAAGAGAAGCGAATTGTAACACCAGAGAAATCCATCAAATATCAGTTCGAGATCGGCTCTGACATCATGTTCTGCCTCGATGTCTGCACGCATCCCGATGATGGCGACGAGGCGCAGCTTTTGGGCTGCAAACGGACGGTTGAATGGGCCAAAAGATGCAAGATAGAGTTTGCATCGCGAGTCTCTCGGCTTGCTGAGGGCACGGCCCGACCGCTGCTCTTCGCCGTAGTTCAGGGCGGCGCCTCATCCGAGCTGAGAAGAATGTGTGTTAGCGAGCTGATGAACATTGGCTTTGACGGCTACGGGTTTGGTGGATGGCCGATTGATGAGGATGGCGGCCTGGTCGATGCGGTTGGAGAAGTTGCAGGTCTTCTACCGAATGGCACACCAAAATTCGCGCTCGGTATCGGGAAACCTGAGAGTCTCGTGAGTGCCTATCTAGCTGGCTATGGCATGTTGGATTGCTCCATTCCAACGCGCGACGCCCGCAGGAAGCGGATTTTCGTTTTCTCGGATAGACCTAAGCGGATTTCGTTCGACGATTCGACATTCTATCACTATATATACCTTCAGGATAAGAAGCACTTGGCAGATGCTGGGCCCCTAGATGAAACCTGCGATTGTCCGTGCTGCAGACGATTCTCAAAGGCCTATTTATATCACCTCTTCAAGCTGGAAGACCCGCTTGCCTATCGCCTCGCCACAATTCACAACCTGCGATTCATGGTTCGCCTGACAGATGAGCTCCGCCGACGGAGTATCGCGCCTTGAGTGACCACGAGGCGGATGTTATCGGCCGGATTGTCGATAAGCTCCTTGAATCGAGAAAATACCGCAATATCTTCCGCCCGGCGCTTGAGAATGTCGCTAGATGGGCTTCGAAGCGATACCCGAGGCAAAGGGAAGCCGAAAAGGCCGCAAAGCGAAAGCTGCATCACGTCTATGGGGCCTATATGACGTCCGGGCAGCTGGCTAGAGTTGAAGAACTCGTCAAGGGCATTGAGGCCGCCGAATGCCCCGATGAAAAGGCTGTTTGCAGAGAAGTTCTCAAATGCCACGCCTCAACATGGGAGCGACTCGGCCACATCAAAGACATGTATCGAGACATAGCGGAGATTATCGGTCAACCGCGCAGCGTGCTCGAGCTTGCGTGCGGGTTGAATCCATTCGCGCGGCCTTTCATGGGACTTGCGCCGGATGCATCGTACCTTTGCATTGACATAGACTGTCGCCTCATCTCGCAAGTTAAGCGTTTTCTGGCTCGATTGCCCGGCCGGAACGAGGCGCGATGTGGCGCTATCCTGTTGTCAGTTCCTGCCGACGAATGCGATGTAGTCTTTCTGCTCAAGACATTGCCCTGCCTCGAGCGGCAAGAGGCGGGCGCGTCGCTTCGGATTCTTAAGGCGTTGAACGCAACGAACGTCGTGGTCACTTTTCCAAGAAGGTCCCTTTCCGGGCGTTGCCGCGGCATGGACGGGCATTATATGGGGATAATGGGGGACTTAATCAACGAGCTCGGATGGGAAATGAGCGAGTTGCGTTATCCACTTGAGACGGTCTATGTTTTGAAAACTCGCGCAAGATGAGAGCACGATTCAGCCGAATGTTTTGCAGGATGGACGCGTTGGGATGAGAATCACAATCCTTGATGGCGACCCAGAGGCTCTTAAGAGCAAGCTCGGGCAATATGTCGAGCAGCTACAGGTCCAACTCGCAGCGCGGGGGCATGAGGTGAGCTGCATTCATCTAAGGGAGCTGAGCTTCGGGCATTGCACCGGCTGCTTCGGATGCTGGGTCAAGACCCCAGGTGAGTGCGTCATAGATGACGATTTCCGAAACGTCTGCCGGGCATTTGTCAATTCAGACCTGGTCATTGCCGCATCGCCCATAACGATGGGCTTCGTAAGCTCCTTGCTCAGAAGAGCGAACGAGAGACTTCTTCCGATACTCCATCCATATATTGCGTTCAAGAACGGTGAATGCCACCATATCGGCCGCTATGAGAGATACCCCAAGATCGGGCTGATACTTGCCAGGGATGATCAGACGGACGAGGAGGATATTGAGATAATAGAGGCTATCTATCGACGCAACGCGATCAACGTCAACACAGACCTTGTATTCACCGCTCTGACTGACGATCCTGTCGAGGAGACCTGCCGTGCAATTGACGGTCATTAACGGCTCTCCGCGAGGCGAGAGAAGCAATACAAAGATGCTCCTTGACCCATTTATCAAGGGCTTCCTTGAGACTGACGGCAATCATGTAGAGCTGATGTATCTCAAACAGATTGGGCGCCAGGATGAGTTTGCCGGCCGGTTTATCGATGCCGATGCCGTTTTCTTGGCGTTTCCGCTCTATGGGGATGCGACGCCCTCAATTGTGACGAGCTACATTGAGCGACTTGCGCCTCATTGCTCCCGTGATGGCAACCCGGCTATCGGCTTCTTGGTGCAGAGCGGCTTTCCCGAGGCGATTCATTCGATTTTCGTGATGCGTTATCTTGAGAAGCTGGCGAGGCGGCTGAATTGCCAGTATCTCGGCACAATCATCAAGGGAGGCGTGGAGGGCATCAAGCTGAAACCTCGCTTTATGGTTAGCGGCCTGCTTAAGAAGATGTATCGACTGGGACAGGGCTTCGGCAAGACGGGCAAGCTCAATCCGCGCATATTGCGGAGGATGGCTAGACCTATGACTTTCAATTGGATTCGCAGGCTCTTCGCGAGGCTGGTAGTGATGCCGCTGGCACGCTCCTACGCATGGGACAAGGAGTTGCGGAAAAACGGCGCCTATGAAAATCGCTTCGACGCCCCATAGGCTGAGTGATAGGAGAGCAACTCCCGCGTCACTTGAGGACATAAACATTGGCAAGACAAAAGCCAAGTCGGCGCTCAGCTTGCGCAGGCGCTACATATCAAGATGACGTTGAATTGCGCTTTGCTGCCTCAGGGCGCCCAGTTCCCGCTTGAGCGTCTCGATAAGACAATGAAATGCTGGGTCCGCGATCATCTTTGCTCTTATCAACTTGTATGAGTGAATTACGGCGGCATGGCACATTCCGGAGAACTTCTTCCCGATTGACGGATAAGAATCCCCGAGCATATCTCGGCTGAGGAACATCGCCACTTGCCTCGCTCGGACGATGCTTCTCGTCCTGTCGCGCGACACGAGCTTGGAAACACCGATGCCGAAATATGATGCGACCTTGTCTTGTATTGCCTCGACTGTCAGCTCTTTCTTCCCTGATCCATTTCTGCCAAGCACGGCTTCTGCGATTTCGAGAGAAATGGGCGCCGTCTTGAGTTCGGAATAGCCCTTCAATTTCGTCAACATGCTCTCAAGCTGGCGAACGCTTGGGCATGACATCTCTGCAATATAGGTGGCAACTTCGTCCAGAAGCTCCATGTCGAGAAGCTCAGCCTTCTTCCTTAATATCCGAATCTTCATCCGGAACTCAGGAGGCGCAACGTCAATTACAAGTCCCGAGCTGAATCGCTCGATTAGTTTCGGCTTAACCGAAAAAAGCTCCTCCGGCAGCCGGTCACTGCTGATAACCACCTGGCGGCCTCTCTCCTGAAGCGCATTTATCGTATGAAAGAGCGCCTCCTGTGTGCTGGCCTTGCTCTGAACAAACTGGACATCGTCGATAAGCAGGACATCTTGCGTCCGATATCTTGCTCTAAAGCCGGCGGTCTGTTTCGTTGCTATCGACTCGAAGAACTCATTGGTGAAGTCCTCGGCCGTTTGATACAGAACCGAGAGCTCGCTGTGAGTCTTCCTCAGTGAGTTAGTTGTGGCGCATAGAAGATGCGTCTTACCTACACCGTGCTGGCCGTAAATATATAGCGGATTGAACTCACTCGCCGGCTGGCGAGCCACGCTCTGGCACGCTGAATAGGCAAACTCATTGCACTCTCCGGGGACAAAGCCATCAAACGCAAGGGCGAGGTTGCCGTTCGTTGGGTGTTGAGCAACAATCGCACTCGGATGCTCAACCGCCCTCGAATGCCGAGAGCTCTTCTTCACAGGGACAACCAGCCTGGGCTTGTTTGCGTCCTGGACCTTGATCTCAACAGTCACTTCTCGGTTGCACGCGGCAGACGCTGCGACACGTATATAAGAAAGATAGTTGGCCATTACCCAGTCTCTATGGGAATCTGAGCCTACCGAGAGATGCAAGACGCCTTTTTTATATCCCTCGCAGTTCATGCTACTTATCCAAGTCTGAAAGCTCTGCTTGTTGATCATTCGCTTTGCGCGCCTAAGGGTGCGACTCCAGACATCATTCATTCTGACATGCTCCCACCCTATGCCCAAAAGGCAACCTCTGCGTCAAAGAAACCATTTGAAAACCTAACTGCGAGAAGTTCATTACCAACACGACTAAAGGGGACACAACCCGGGAGATTTAGAAACCAACCCGGAAGAATAGGCCAACAAAAAGCAAAGGAAAACACCCTATATTGCTGATATGGGGCGAAACATGAGCATGTTCCGACCCGCTTTCTCGAGCACTTGTTCTCATCATAATCACGATAATAACTTATGAAACGAGTCGGGATTGGTCAAGGGAATCACTTGAGAAATTTTACTAGCTTCTCTATACGACAAGGATCGATTTGTGTCATTGCAACATATTTGGTATTAGTGATCTGCCCAACAAGACTTTGTGATCATCTGCTTTATTTACAACGGGAAGCCCGCAATCGTCGTGAAACTAAGATCGTCTCTGACAATAATACTCCCTCTGCTTTTGGCCGCCTCGATTGGAACAGTGGTTCTATACTTCTCGATAGGTTTCTCGAAAGCAATCGTCATCAACGGCGCCCACTATCCACCCGAATCAAAGCATTTCCCCATTACGATCCCGAATGTCCGAGACCTATCCCACCAAAAATCTCAAATTATCCAGTCGGAATTCTCACACCTATTTGAGATATTCTTCTCGGTTCCGCCCGATACACAGATTGCTCTGAGAGAGGGTCAGGAAATCGAGGCAATCTGCAAGCTCTATGAGCTTCGCGACAGGCCAAATCTCCTAAAGATGAGGACGACCCCCAAAATTAAGGACGCTTTCCCCGGAGCCGTAGTGGTCGCAAAGAAGTATGTTGAGATGAATGCGTCAACAAAAGTTAAGATGCTTGCAGGCGGCGCGCTTGTGGATTATGACACCCCTCTTGCATACATTGCCGGCCAGACTTTCACCGCGCTGAATGACGAACTCTGCGCAATCGATGTTCTCTTTTCCAGCTATGCTCGAGAGTGTAGAGGAACGCTCATATTTCATCTCGTGCGGAAGAAGGATACAGGCAAGGACATTCGCACGATTAGCGTTGACGCGAGCCAGGTCAGTGATATGGAACTGGTCAGCTTTGAGTTCGAGCCGCTTAAGAACTCGAGGTTTGCAAGCTACGGCTTCTTCCTGACGTCAGAGGACATGGAACCCGACAGCTCACCCACGGTGTTGATCACGCAGACGAATCTTGAGGTGAATGGCAACGCCTGGATTAACTACAAGTGGAAACCTCTCGATCTCTGCTTCAGGGCAAGATACTGCTCCGCCACGCAAATGCCAATCCTGCCGCCAAAGAAGGGCGTAATATCCCAGCTTATCGACATAGACCTCAGCGAGTATGAGCCCATAAGAATGGGCCAACCTCACTATCTTGGTCTTGGTGAGGCCGGCCACATCGGACTCTTTCAATTCCCTGCGGTCGCGGGTTCCGCCGCCAAGTTCTATCTTTTCGTGGTCGAGCTGAATGGCACGGCCGTCTCCTGCAACCAGTTCAGCTGCAAACACTCTGCCGGCTCGCTGCCAGCTACCGCGAATCACGTTGCAAAGACCCTGATGATCGATAAACCTCCCGGCGTCAAGATGAAATACATTGTCTGGCTTGCATGCTTGCTCCTGTTCTTGCTCGTGATTTTCGTCAACTGGCTTGGGCTTCCGGATAAATCGGCAGAGACTGGCAGAGCGGAGCATCGCGACAACCATCCTCCAAAAGGAGAGCCCAACGGTGAGCCCGAGTCTTCTACAATATATGACGACCAGAACAATCACAGTTAGACTAAGGAGCTACGGATGAGAATTGGATTTGCGGGCTTCCCGAAATCCGGCAAGACAACAGTGTTCGAGGTAGTTACGGGGCTCAGTGCGAAGGCCTCGGCCCGAGCCCCACATCTTGCTGCCGTTGCGGTCCCCGAGAAACGCCTCGACAGACTAGAGTGTGATTTCAATAATCCAAAAAAGGTCTGTGCAAAAATAGAATATCTAGACCCGAATATCCCTGAGGCGCAGCCTGATGAGCCGATGAAGCCCTCCCTCGACGGAGTGAAGGACGCATCGGTCATAGCCCTTGTCCTGCGAGCGTTTGACGACCCCAACGTCCCCCACGTGCTCGGCTCTCCTGATCCCCTCCGTGACGCCGCTCGACTGATCGACAAAATGTTTCAAATGGACATCGCGATTATCGAGAAACGAGTCCTGCGCATAGACCAGTCCATACAAAAGGCAAGAACCGAGGAATTGGAGAGAGAGCGGGAGGTCATCACGCATTGCCTCAAACATCTAGAAGAGAGAGAGCCAATCTCTGACATAGACCTTCGACCCGAGCAGAAAAGAGAGATATCTGGGATGCGATTCCTCACCGCAAAGCCCCTAATGGCCGTCCTAAACGTCGATGAAAAAGACACCTCGTCACAGCGGCTGAGGGAACTATCCGAGCAATTCCGGACCGCTGAGCCGAGATTCCAAAGCGTAACTGCCCTATCCGCGCGCCTCGAGCGCGAGCTCTTCGATCTTGAGGATGAAGACCGCCGCCTCTTCATGGATGACGTGGGACTTGAGCGCCTCGCCGACGAGCGACTCATTCGCGCCTCATACGAGGCCACCAAGACTATATGCTTTTTCACAGTGGGCGACGATGAGGTCAGGGCGTGGCCGCTTGTGGCCGGCTCAACCGCCCTTCAGGCTGCCGGAACCATCCATACTGACATGATGCGAGGCTTCATCAGAGCTGAGGTTGTCAACTATAATGACTACATAAAGGCCGGCTCAATGCGCGACGCGAAGGCTAAGCACTTCGTTCGGCTCGAGGGCAAGGAATATGAAGTCGTGGATGGCGACATGATACTCTTTCGCTTCAACGTCTGATGCAGTCCGCCTTTGGTATAGTCTATCCGCATCTATTCGACTTATTGGATTGCCTACTGCGCCTCATTCGATCTGGAACGTGGTAGTCGAAATGTCGCCGATGGGGCGGAAGCTAGCGGTCAGCGAGAGCGCGGCGGCGAATGTGTACGTGCCTGTCGGGACGAATTCGCTTATCTCGAATTGGAGGATGTCGATGGAGGTCGGATCGAGGGCTTGCGATAAGAGCATGGAGGGGAGATAGGGCGCGAGGGAGGTTGTGAGGCCGTCGGGGGTGAGGCAGAGGAGCGTGCCGTCGGGCATTATGAAGCCGGCGTAGATATCAACCCACTGGGGCGTGCCGCCGTTCTCGACCGTGATTGAGGCGCGGAGTGTGTCGCCGGGGCGGAAGGGCCGCGCGTCCTGCATCTCAGCTTGTGCGTCGCTTCCGTCCGATGCTTCGCAATCGATCGTCGGGGGCGTGGCGGAATAGTGGTAGCCGATGTCAACTGTGTCCGCATCGAACTCGTCGTCCGTCCGCGTCGTGAGGGTATTCATGCCGATGATTGAGGCGCTCGTTGAGCCGGCGTCTATGCACGGGCTATCAGCCTCCTGACCCGCATCGATCGCCGATAGATAATAATCGCCCATCGGCCCCGAAACGAACAGAGGGTCGGCTATGAAATTGCCATCGCCCTCAAACTCATCCTGCAGGCAAGAGTGATCGATCTCATACGGCCAGTCATACCACTCTCCTTCCCAACTGCCATGCACTTCTTGGTGCCTATCGAGCCAGATCGCGTTTTCTCGGAAAATACTGTCTTGTAGTCGAACGCGGCACCACCCGCCCGTTTTAGAGGATACATCTTCATTGAGAGTGCTTCCCTCATATCCGGCTCGGCTGCCTCCACGATTATTGGTTATCGTGCATCTTCGAATGACGATGCGCTCGTCATCGCCCTCATCGGCTGCATCAAATTGCCTCAAAGAACTCCGACGCACATCGGACACTTCGGCCGTCTCAATGAGAATCCCATCTCCCATGACATTGCCCGCAATAAGGTTGTTCTCGAGGTGCAGAGTTGAAATCGAGGAGTGAATGAAGTAATAACTGCTGTATAGGCAGAAGACGCTCTTTCGGGCCGTATTATTCTCGATAACTGAATTGCGAATGACGTTGTATCTTGGCCTCAAAAAGAACGTGTACTGGCCCTCATTCCCACGCATAACGCACCTATCCATATTGCAGGCAGACGAGCAAACCTGAGTTCCCTGATTCCCTTCCAGGAGTGTGTCATTCAGAGATAGATAGTTCGCAGTCTCAAGGATGGCGGTAGCCGTGTTTCCGGTTATTACAGAACGTCGTATGATCAATCCATCCACGGACAAGCAGTTCTTTTCGTTTACGTTGCTATCAATCGTGCAGTCTTCAATTACAAGATCACCGTATTTCGCACCATTATAATCCCCGCTGACCGTTGAACTGCCCCTGTTATCTACCAACACGCAATTCCTGATGGTAACATTGCCGCCACTGAAATGTATCGCTGGTTCTCTATGGGAGCGCCGAATACACATATTCTCAATGACGTTGATTGACATGGATGCACAATCGATGATCCCCCCCATCCACTCTCCGTCCAATACTGTGCATTCCGGACCTTCACCTATAAGGTTATGATAGCTCCTTAAAACAATAGGATATATCTCACCATTTGTGCTTGGACCGTATATGCCATTTGCGAGATTTATTGTAGCCGGAGTTGCTCTGCTTGGATTGGTCGCGCTTATCGCATGAGTGATTGTCTTCCAGGCATCCTCGGCTATCAGGCCCCCGTTGGCATTGTCGCCATTCGTGCCGTCAACGTAGTAGTCGATGGCGAGGCTGGAAATTGGGGACAATGTCGCCCAGAGCAGGGCGAATAACAAAAGCAAGAATGGACTTCGAGTCATCTTCTTATCCTCCTCGATTCACTTGATCTTAAGTGAGGCGGCGAGGCATTCACCTCGCCGCCTAGAGTTCTATTCACTCGGCGTTATAGGTATCTTGAACAATGCTGGCCGGCAATTGTGCCTCGTGGCAACAATCCTTATATGGCCCGATTGAACATCATACAAACCCGGCATTTTCACTAGACCATTCTCGTCCGTCATCCCGACCCAAGACCGATTCCATTGCCAATTCTTGCCATCATTTTTCCTGTACCCTTGAGAAAATGTAACAATAGCATAGGGAGCACCATCGTATTCATTCTCATTGTATACTGCATTCTCGCCCATTGTGACATATATATCCTGTTCATAGGCAAGGTCTTCCGGATGATGGTAGTCGGTGGGAACCGGATCTATATGCAAATACAAGGGATATTTAGTCCTAATGTCCAAAGCCGAATCGCCAATCCACATCTGCTGGTTTGCCAATTGGCCTGTCCATTGATATCCCCATTCGTTCCAGGGCTTTTCGTTGCTCCCCGGTTGCATCGATTTGAATCTATAATCCATTACGTAATACCATGTGATGGCGCCAAGCCTTATCTGCCAATGATCACAGTCTGGGCCCGGCCAGATGGCCTCTATAAGGCGTCGATAGCAGCTCTGCCAGATGAACGCAGCCACGCCGCCGTGGCCATACCATGCTACGGCACCTCCCGAATCGGGCTCTTCATAGCGCCGGCCGACCGTCATCTCACTGATCGGGCACCCGAATACTTCCGCGCGATCATTGAATGCGTTCACATCCCTAGGCAAATAACACTCCTCCGCGCTGTAATGATCATAGCAATCGCAGGGGTCGCCGGAGGGATAATCCCAGACGCCGATGTCGCGCCAATGGCACACCCAATGACCCCACCAGACGCCATTCTTGTCCACCCAATCTCCGATTTCGTCACCGGTGCCGACCTGCTTCATTGCTCCCGTAAGGCAGAACATGCCGAATACAACGGGGGTTTTATAACCATTGCGCAGAATCTCATCCTCCTCAGCGTCCTTTCCGAGTATATACTTGTCCGTGGTGAAATCCTCGCCACATATATAGTAGCACTCTCTATGTGTCCCATCGGCAATTGGATCACCACAGGGACAACCCAGATTCTCGCCATGCCTTTCAAAAGAAGATTTTAGACACCAAACACATCCAGGAGTCTTCGCAGCATTGATTCGATTCCAACATGGAAACATGCACTTCTGACCATGCGTCACCCAGAACATCACGCCAAGTCCGTCGGTCCAGCCGTTTACTCTATAGTCCATTAATGTGCATGTAGTCGGGATTCCATCAGCGCTGTTAAATTCCTTCCAGAAGTAGGGGTATTGATAACTTGGACCCGGGTCCCGACCGTTGATGACAGCCGAATTGCCCATCGACGCATCTTCGGGGAAATCATCGCCGTCGTTCATCCCGTCGAACTCGTGTTCGCCATTGATGATCGTGGCGTCGGCAGGGGAACTGTCGAGGCCATCTATCATCTCCCACATCTTGTATGCGAGCGTTATGTATTTCCACCATTCCCACCTTTTCTTCTGCTCATATTCTGTGGTGGCAGTGCCGGGTATCATATCGCCGCCCTTGAAACCGACTATATTGACCTTCTCCAACCAGTGCCGGCCCTGCAGTGGTTTCGCATCGGTGGCATAGCGTATAGTGCCCCAATTCTCATCGCTTGTGAAATCATTCTGTTGATAGACTGCATAACCCAACGAGCGCAGTGCGACCTGGGTCACCTCGTCGTTGCCTTCATCCGCATCCTCGCCACTTTGCCCGGTGATCCTCGACACCATGACATCCATGCCAGGGGCGCCGGACAATCCGAATGAATAACCGGAATCCCCCTGATACCAGGTATCAAGTCCATCACCCCAGTAGTAGTAGCCAGCCCTCCCAGGCAGATCATCCCAATCATACCATGAGACAAATCGGGAAGAGACGCTTATGTTGCCATTGCAGTCCGGTCCGGAGACGATTGTGCTGCTGCTTCCGGGGCTGTCAACATCTCCAACGAGAAGCACAAAGAGAGTTGGTTCATTGGCATAGCAGGTTTGTATCTGATTGCGTATCCAGTCCCGCTGCGCGTGTCTGGCCGCCCTGTCGTTCTCATAGCCTGCCTGACTGAGCTTCGGGAGAGTTGACGGCGTTATCGTGAAATCTCTCTCAGCAATTATTCGCTTCGTTCGAAGGCCCTCGAAATCGTGCCAATCCAGCAGATTGTGGAGCGCCTCGTTGTTCCAATAATCCTCAGCGATTATGGCAAGGAGGCGCGTGCCCTCAGGAAGCGTGGATTCAAGGTCGAGTGATTCGTAATTCATTATCGCTTCTTCTAGGTAGCCGGCGAGCATTGCGTCAACTTCCTGCGGAGCGCTATCGAGTGTATTGATTGTGCTGATCGAGCCATAGGATAACGTGACAGTTATTGAATTATACGCCGTGACTGTCGCGTCTGTTGGGTTGAATTGAACCGGCAGAACATCGAGGTGAACGCATCGTATCCCCCCATGTATCACGGGCTTGGAAATCGCGGCGCAGACACCGGGGAAATCATCATCTACTGCATATATGACCTCGTCCTTCAGGAACTCCAGGGGCCGCAAGTGCATAAACGAGTCCGTCTGCTGAGCAGGCATGGCCATAACCTCACTCTCCGTCGTTGCGCCCGTCGCCTCAATAGTGATTATCACATCTCTCTCGTGATTCACAGCCAAAATAAGAGGGATGATCGGCAGACTGGGGCGCCCCGGATACATGGTCATTTCTGCGCCTTTTATCGCCACCCAATGAAATAGCTGGGAGCTTGCAGTTGCCGGAGATATTTGGACGGTGTTTATCGTGGCCTGTATCACAACGGACACAGTGCTGGAGGTAACCATGTTAATCTCAAACCATTGAGTTGACTCGGTTGCGCCGCCGCCACTGAACAGAATAGGCGCGTCGATGATCTGAGCCTTTGGCGTTGGCTGAGCGGGACGCTCCTTGTGCTTTCCTAGGAGGATCGTTCTGCTGCGATGTGCCTTGCCGGACCACACGCGATTATCGCCCCCCCCCCGCCAGAGTCGGCGTATGCGAGGGACGATGACCAGACTAGAAGACAGGCAAAGATAGTGATGCAGATAAGACAATTCAGTTTCCATAGATGCGCTCTTGACATAATGTACTCTCCAGATTTGCTCAAGAATAACGAATGACAAGCAGGACAAATCGCCGCGAATGTAGTGGCGGGCAAAGCGGCGGCGTATTTGCTCGCCCGCGTCACAAAGGCCGGTTCAGTCGCATCCAGTTTCCCCCTGAAATTGCAGAGCTACGTTCTCAAGAAAGACTATAGTGCTGAGACACGGTTCTTGTCAAGCGTTTCTTGAACCGCTTTCTCGGGCGGCCGGTGGGAATCAGGCAGAACCTCGCTCAGGCCCGAGTTTGTGCCGTCAACGTGGTAGTCAATGGCGAGGCAGGCGGTTGGCGAGTTCAATGCCACGCAAAGCAGGGCGAATAGTGAAAGCAGAAGTAAGCCTCGTGTCATTGTTTGATCCTCCACGATTTATCGGACGTTGGTTTCTTCGGGCATTCCCCTATCTTTGCGCCTCATTCGACCTGAAAGATCGTGATAGCGATGTCGCCGATGGGGCGGAAGCTAGCGGTGAGGGAGAGCGCGGCGGCGAAAGTGTACGTGCCAGTCGGGACGGACTCGTTGATGTCGAATTGGAGGACGTCGATGGAGGTCGGGTCGAGGCCTTGCGATAGGAGCATGGACGGGAGATAGGGCGCGAGGGA
>JAGHCW010000068.1 GCA_021160245.1 bacterium
AGCCCGGAGCGTGCGATCATGGAACAAATGCGTCTCGTCAAGGTAAATGACGATGTCGAGCAGGCATACCGGCTGATGGAAGGGCTGACCACCCTCCGGCCGAGTGTAGTCCAGGACTTACTGGTGAATTGCCGATCGGTGAAGGTCAAACGGTTGTTCCTTTGGAGCGCGGAGACCATCGGACACGCCTGGTTCGGCCGCTTGGATCTTGAACGAGTCGAACTCGGTAATGGCAGGCGTCAGCTCTACAAGGGAGGACGGCTCAACCTGAAATACCAAATAACCGTCCCCGCCCAGGAGGAGCTGCCCGGTGTTTGATCGCCATTATGACCCCCAGGTCAGATTACTGATCCGCTGCCTCCCCGAGATCAGTCGGTATCCTTGCTTCGCTTTGAAAGGCGGCACCGCGATCAACCTATTTGTGCAGGACCTGCCGCGTGTGTCGGTGGACATCGATCTGACCTACCTACCCCTGAAGCCGCGGGATGAGGCGTTGCGAGAGATTCAGGAGGCCCTTCGGTCACTCAAGAATGATATCGAGAAGCGCATCCCGGGAGCAACGGCTCGAGAGTTCCGCAGCGGAGGTCATGCCGTAAGGCTCCTCGTTTCTACTCCAGGAGCAACGGTCAAGATCGAGCCCAACCTGATCATCCGTGGTTCGGTCTACGCACCGGAGAAACGGGACCTCTGTCCAGCTGCGCAGGAGCACTTCGGTGCCTTTGCAAGCGTCCGAACGCTATCCGTGGCCGATCTGTATGGAGGAAAACTCTGTGCAGCCCTGGATCGGCAACATCCTCGCGACCTGTTCGACGTCAAGCTGCTACTCGACGAGGGAGGGATCACTCCCGAGATCCGCCGTGCATTCGTCGTCCATCTGGCCGGGCACAATCGGCCGATGAATGAGCTCCTGGCCCCCAAGCTTCAAGACATCAGACAGCTCTACACGGATCAATTTGCAGGAATGACCCGTGACGAGGCATCGCTCGACGATCTCCTGGAAGTGCAGCGTAACTTGGCTGACATTATCGTCCATGCCCTTGACGATTCAGAGAAGGAGTTTCTCATATCCATTAAACGTGGCGAGCCAGGATGGGACCTGTTGGGGATCGATCACTTGGACCAGCTTCCCTCCATCCGCTGGAAGCTGATCAACATCCGCAAGATGGACCGAGCAAAGCATAAAGCGGCTCTCGAGCGATTGATAAGAGTGCTCGCTAAGTAGAGAGCAGAGTTTGCCGTTGTGCCCCTGCTAAACGGAGGGATCTCAGTTGTTGGTTTACAAGACTAGGCCCCATGTTCACTTAAGCTATCCGCAGGATCTGTTTCGCCAGGGCGACGTCATCCACGGTGAGGACGAGCTTATTCCGTTCCACGCCGGCGTAACAGGATTCCACGTTTATCCCGTCGTTCGCAAGCCGGTCAAGGAGCGTGGCCAGCTCCCCGGGATGATTGGGGATGTCGATGACCAAAGCTTCGCTCTCCTCGAAGTCCAGGGCTAGGTTCTGCAAGACCCGGCGTGCCTTGCCAGGGTTATCGGTGACCAGACGGATCAATCCCGAGTCTTCCACCCCCACTCCAGCGATGCCGTCGATGTTGACACGCTCCTCGCCGAGTGCCGTAGCAACCTTCGCAAGGGTCCCAGGCTGGTTCTTAACTGTGAAACGTAGCTCCTTCATCGTTGGCACCTCCTTTCGTCCCATCATAGCCTCCTCTCATCTGCATCGGCAAGCCCCATCTCCTCCCCGATCAGGCGGGAACATCGGAATGGGGTTAATGCAATTCGAGGACTTCTGACTAAAAGGAAAGAATGCCCCGTCTGAGTCGACATTATGGCTATCCATCCACACACAATCGCCCCTCTCAACGACAACAGCGACGGAAGACCGATCCCGCGCTGCTGCCCGAGAACAAGCATTGCAGCATAAATGTCAAGAGACAAGCCGCGACCTCCCAAAAAACGTTATTCTTTCTGCTAATTACTACCTCCCAAATGTTGAGTTGCAAGACCAGACCCCGACAAGACATTACTCCCCAGAGATGCACAGAGCGCATTCTGGATCTTCCGCCGAGAAATTCGGAATCAGCGAGCGATAAGCTCCTTCGCACCGATCGTCATTCCATCCTGGGAGTTGACAAAAGAATGGAATTATCGATGTTTGTACCTGAAGGGAAAACAAGGAGGGCTGAATATCGACACTTCAAGCCTCGTTGTGTGCTAAGATACACTCAGAAGAGGAGTTGCCGTTGGACAGACCCCGGAGCGAAGCCGGACGGCACTAAATAGGCGGGATCGCCTCTGCTCCTCATGGAGGTCGGGAAATCTTGCAAGGAACTACGGGCCAAGGGAGTGAGACAGATGCAGATCTCAGAGGAACACGCTTTTCCCACTCTCACCCTACCCCTCTGTTGAATAAGGAGCTCCCATAACTCAAGAACAACGGCTCACTGCAACCACAAGGATTGATCCGCTCAAAGGCCGATTGGCGACGGCAATCGGCGAAGAGAAGATCAATATTCTGACCGAATTGGCGGGATCGTATCAGGAGCTGCCGCCCGGGGAAAGGATAGCATTTGCGACACAAGCTATCGCTCTGTCTGAAGAGCTGCACGATCAGAAGTCCAAAGCTACGGCCTACACCCATCTGGGCATTGCCTACAACAACGTGGGTAACAGCGATAGATCCCTCGATTGCTTCTTCAAGGCGCTGCAAATCATGGAAGAAATCGATGATCAAGACGGAATCGCCTATTCCTATATATGCATCGGCCAGGCCTATTTTTATCTAGACACTTTCGATAAGGCACTACAATATTTTCAGCGAGCATTAGAGATAAGAGAAAAGCTCGGTGACAAGCAAGATGTATCTCAGGTGTTGATCTTGATTGGGAATGTCAAGGCGAAGACAGCGCAGTACGACGAGGCCATAGAGTGTTATTCCAAGGCCTTGGCTATGAAGGAAGAGGCCGGGGACGAGCGCGGTATCTCCCAGATATACAACAATCTCGCAAACGTATACCTGGCAATCGGGAAAATGGATGCTGTCCTGAAATATCGCCTGGCTTCATTACGAATCGCCCGGAAACTTGGAGACAGCTGGGAGATCGCGCTCACTACGTTTAACATGGCTGAGTACTATCTAAAGGTCAAACAACCCGAGGAAGCCCTTCCGTATATTCGTGAATCACAGAAGCTCGCAGAGAAGCTCGATAACAAAGGACTGACGCGAGACAATCTGGAGAACATGGCGCTTTATCATGAATTGCGGGGAGAGTACGACGACGCGCTGAAGTGCCTGAGAGAGCATTCGAAACTGACAGAGGCCCTCTTTGCGGAGGAGCTCGCTGAGAAAATCAGCGAGATGCAGGTGAAATATGAAACTGCGCAACTGGAGGATCAGGTGGCGGAGAAGACGGCCGAGCTGCAGCGGAACATGGAAAAACTGCGACGGATCTTGGCTGGAACGATACGCGCTTTGGCAGCCACGGTGGAAACAAGGGACCCATATACCGCCGGCCATCAACAGCGAGTGTCGAAGCTGGCCTGTGCTATTGCTAAGGGCATGGGCTTTCCGGAGGAACGAGTTGAGGGGGTCCGCCTGGCCGGAATTATTCACGACATCGGCAAGATCAGCGTCCCAGCCGAGATATTGAACACCCCTCGCCCTTTGACAGAGACCGAGTATAGCTTGGTCAAGATGCATCCCAAGATTGGGCACGACATACTAGCGGGAATCGACTTCTCAGCACCGGTCGCCGACATCGTGCTGCAGCACCACGAACGGATGGATGGATCAGGGTATCCCACCGGCCTCAAAGGGGATGAGATACTCCTTGAGGCACGCATCCTTGCTGTCGCTGATGTGGTTGAGGCAATGGTCTCTCACCGACCGTATCGGCCAGCGCTCGGGATTGACAGAGCGTTGGAGGAGATCTCTAAGAATAAGGGGACGAAGTACGATCCCGAGGTGGTAGATGTCTGCCTGACGCTGTTCACTGAAGGAGGGTTCGATTTCGAGAAATAGTTCGCGTGCGATTCGCCAGGCGAAGGGTGAAACCAACCACATTCCCTTTCCGTCGATTCATGCATCCCAAGTGTTGGACCGCAAGGCCAGGCCCAACGATGCGCATAGGTAGGTTGGATTGATGTCAACGGGCTTGGAGCGAACACAGCTCGCCGATGAGGGTCTAGCCGAGACGTTGCAGGAATGGCCAGAATACTGAGGGCGAGATCCGCTGGGCCGATCTTAACCCGGTCCGGGGATGCGAGCAGGGAGGTAGGCGACCGGTCGTAGTGATCAGCCACGCATACCTTCTTCCTCCCCCTTCAATGGGGTTCGAACGCTGAGCGATCCGGTTTAAGGCGTCCAACCATCAAGAAAACAGACTAGACTCCGACATACCGTTTATCTTTCTTGACATACGACAAGCTACAGTGGACAATTGAGCGGAAAAATAAACGGGAGGTTCACCTGCGTTTATCTTTCACACGATATGTAAACCATGAGTAGTCAAAACGGCGGCAAGATAAACCAGTTACTAAAAGAGTGGCCAAAGGGGACGGTAGCCACTCAGGCCAAACTTAGTAAACTTGGCATCTCTCGACAATTAGCCACTAAATACGTGCTTCACAATTGGATTATACGGATAGGCACAGGGGCATTTGTACGATCCGGCGATCAAATTGATTGGCGAGGAGGGCTCTACGCCCTGCAGACCCAGCTCGGCCTGAGCGTGCACGTCGGAGCACGTATCGCTCTGGAGCTTCAGGGCCTTTCCCATTTTGTTCCACTCGGACAACAAGAGAAGGTCAACTTGATAAGCGACCGTCC
>JAGHCW010000175.1 GCA_021160245.1 bacterium
AACGCTGGACTCCATAAAGACCGTGCAGCGCTCACCGAGCTTCACAGGGTTCTCGGAGGCAAATGCTTCTTTCGCAAACTCCTTCTTGATGTTGATGTCCAGCTTCTCCGCTTGCTCCTCTAAGAACGACCCAGTTCCCGCGGCGCAGACCTTGTTCATCTCGAAGTCCACGACGGCACCGTTCTCCAGGCCGATGAACTTCGAATCCTGGCCACCTATCTCAAAAATCGTATCTACTGATGAGTCTATGAACGCCGCTGCCGTCGCCTGCGCCGTGATCTCATTCCGAACGACATCAGCGCCTGCGAGCTCACCGGTCATATAACGTCCGGAACCGGTTGTCCCAACTCCGCCGACTATGACATTTGGGGGAAGCTCGCTCTTAACCTCAGAAAGACCAGTCGCCACGGCGTCTATCGGCCTGCCGGCGGTCATTAGGTATCGCTTTGAAAGCAGCTTTGCATTCTCGTCTATCGCGACCACATTCGTGCTTATAGAGCCAACGTCTATGCCGATATAGACCTTGAGAGGCTTACCAGCCTTCACATCGGCCGGCTTCTGGTCATCATCAGGAGGCAGAACAACGTCCTTGAGCGATAGCCTCGGCAGATAACCATCATCTGATGCGGGCTTGCCCAAAAACTCGTCGATCTTATCAAGACCCTCGAAGTATCGCGCCGGCAGTTCTTTCAGCGACAAATAATGCAGGCACGCGCCGATTGCGCCGGAGACCGAGTGGAACTTGTGGACTAGAAGCTCATCATCCGAGAGGTCTAAGACTTCCGCGAGCGCCTTCACCATTGCCCTGTTCTCGGCCACGCCGCCCTGGAACGATACTAGAGGATTGATTGCAGCGCCCTTAATCACGTTGCTGCGGAAGTTCCGAGCCATCGCATAGCACAGACCGGCGACAATGTCATAGACGGGCGTTCCCTCTTGCTGGAGGTGAATCATGTCGGTCTTAGCAAATACGCTGCACCTACCGGCGATTCTCGGAGGCGTCTCCGATTTAAGCGCAAGCTCTGCAAACTCATCCTCGATGGAGACGCCAAGCCTTGTGGCCTGCTGGTCAAGAAATGATCCCGTGCCGGCTGCGCAGACGGTATTCATTGCAAAGTCCGAAACGACCGTTCCGCCAGACGCCTCGTCCTCTTCGATCAATATCAGCTTGGAGTCCTCGCCACCAATGTCTATGACCGTTCGGACGCCCTTGTCGAACGACATAGCGCCCATGTACTGAGCTATAACCTCATTCACAAACACACCGTTAAGCAACTCCGCGACGAGGCGGCCCCCTGCCCCCGTCGTACAGACCGCCGCAATATCGCCTCGGTCATGACGGCCTAGGACATCCGCCAATATATCCCGTACCATTTGAAGCGGCCGGCCTTTGATCCGCTTGTAATAATGCTCAAGCACCTTATGGCCGGCGTCCATCAGGACGACCTTTATCGCTACTGATCCAACATCTATACCTAAAAGCAAGGCTGCAATTCTCCCACTACAAAATACTATGGATAATCATCGTTCGCACAATACAACCGAGAGACCGGCTGGGGAGCGCAGAACGTACCACGCGATTCGAAATTATCAAGCTTACTTCCCGAGGAGTTTTCGTATTTGTTCCCGGACCAGCTCTGTTGAAGGCGATTTTTCTGTATCCCCGAAAAGGAACCAAGACATCGCATCATCCCGACCCTAATACCACTTCTCTATTGACCATAACCAAGCCCCGGAGCCTACAACTCAACCAATCACAAACTCATAATACGAAAACTACTGTACTTCCCAAAAACAGGAGAGGATCACCATTGAAATCAGCCCCCGCTAGAGACATAGGACTCTTACATCATCAACCAGGCCTCAATTACTGCAATCTATCAGACTAAGTACAGAAGACTATCATCTATCTATGTCTTTTGTTCCAATTGAACCAATCCCATTTGCTCGAATAACCGGCTCTTCATCCGGCTCCAAATGGACGATGACATCGATTATGTCTGGGCCTTCGGAAAGAAGGCGGTGTTTGACCTCTCCCGCTATGTTGTGTCCCTGCCAAACTGTTATCCCGGGGTCCACAAGCACATGAAGGTCCACCATGAGTCCCGGACCGACATAGCGGGTCCGAAGGGCATGAACGCTCCGGATGCCCGGGATAGCGAGCGAGATGGCCTGTATCTTCTCGCAGTCTTTTCTGGATGCGCCACAATCCACAAGCTCCTTGAGAGCCGGTGATACGATTGTCCAAGCTGCTCGGAGGATGAAAAACGAGACCACAACAGCCGCCAGGTGGTCCAGGAACCGCAACGAGGAATAAAAGAGCGCAATTGTCACCGCGATACCCGCCGGTATCGAACTGAACGCGTCCGATCTATGATGCCACGCGTTGGCGAGAAGAGCTCTTGATTTGAGTCGTCTCCCAATCGCAGCCGTCCAACGATAGAGAACCTCCTTGCTAACGATCGATATGAGCGAGGCGCAAATAGCGATCCTGCCCGGAGCCTTGGGGTGCGGTTCTTGGAATGTGACGAGCGCGTTATAGACGAGTCCGGCTGCGACAGCGACAAGCACAAGCCCAATGAAAACAGTTACGACCGCCTCGATGCGCCTGTGCCCGTACGGGTGACTTTCATCCGGTGGCCTCGACCAGAATCTAACTCCGATCAGAATGGCGATGTCCGTGCTACTGTCCGAGAGACTGTGAACACCATCTGCAATGATCGCCTGGCTTGATCCTATCACTCCCCCAGCCATCTTGAGAGCCGATAATAGGATGTTCACGATAAGGCCAATCCAAGTCGCGTGGCTGACGCCCTTTACGTGACCGGGCTTGGTCGAAAGAGCATCAACCTCTGTCGAATCTAGCGCTGGCATGTCCCCACTCAAGCGAATAATCACCAATTATCTCGAGAATCAGATTGGAATGCGGGGCGGCTCTTGGTTTCAAAGCTCGCGCGCTGATGTTTTACCAGCCAAGCGCATCCCATAAGTAGCCGCGCTGCCCGGCGGAGCGCCGCCGCGAGAAACCTGCCGCCTCGCAAAGCTCAGCTCATATAGGCGCGTATCTCCTCGCGGATATATTTGGAAAACTTCCTCTTCTCTCGCAGCAATGGCCAGGCCCTCTGCAGAACCTTATATCTTGTCCGCTTGCCTCCCCGGTACTCAGCGACAACGATTGACTTAGTATCGAGCTGATAATCATCTAAGAAATGCTCGTTTTCGGGCTTGTCTGTGCTGATGGGCCTCCATTTCAAAAGACCGGCCCTAATGGCTTCAGCAAACTCCCCCTCCATCGCCTCAAGCGTCATCGATTCGAATAAACGGCTAGCGTAGCTTCGCCATGTTGAGTGGAAGTAATAGACGACAACGACATCTCCGAGTTCCTGAGTGTCCGGGACCTGCTTCGCTATTTCTCCTTCGGCACTCATCGGCCGGCCGGTCTCTTGGAGCGACAGTTTCGTGCTGGATGACGAATGTGATGGCCTCTTAGGCGCGTTGGCTATCATGTAGGCCAAGCTGGCAATAATGAATGAAAGCAGAGCAAACGTCGCTATTCTATTGGACCAAATACCCATAATTCCTCCAGCAGCTTCTCTCAGAACAACCCGCAAAAGCTATAAGAGCAGCGTCTTTATCTCCTCAACATTGAGTATCTTGCCCTGGGACTTCACCTCACTGTTGATGGCAAGCGCCGGCGTCATCGTCACTCCGAAATCACCGATCCTGTCGATGTCTGTAATCTTCTCCATAACGAACTGTATTTGAAGCTCCCTGGCGGCATCCTCCGCGTTCTCAAAGAGCTTCCTGCAGTTGGGGCAATCCGCGCCCAGTATCTGCAACCTCTTCATCAAACATCTCCTATTTCAGTGTGTATCCTTTGAACTTAGTCCAAAAGCGTGGCTATAATGACCACTAGTATAACATAGACTACTACCTCCTCAGTTCCCAGTATCATTCGAATAACCACCATACTCATGAGGGGATTATAGGTGTTGTCCTGTCGCGAATGAAGCACAGATGGGGCAGGCCGGCGGATTCTCCTGACACCGCTTCTCGCGCTATCGACCTATACGCACCCAGGATGAGGCTTCCGCGAGGCGCTCAGACTAATTCAGCGATCATCCTTTCGCAAGATAGGGCCGAACCTCGTTACGAACGTACACCAGGAAGCCATCTTTTTCGTCCAGCAGCGACCAGGTGTCTTCCAAGACCTTATATCGAGTGCTTTTGCCGCCTCTTATCTGTGCGACAACGAGGGACTTGTCTGTCAGTTGATAGTCGTCTATGAAGTGGTCGTTCTCAGGTTTCTCGACGTCAACGGCCCTCCATTCCAATCGCCCGGCCTTCAGCGCGTCCGGGAAACCATCCAAGACGGCCTCTTTCGCCCATTCCTCCAACCTTATGCAGCGGTCACAACGAGCGGTAATGTGGAAGTAATATACGATGACTCTAACTGGGTCTGATGTCGGCGAGGCATCTTGATTACTGGCTTGGTGCGCAACTTGTGCAGAGGAAGTGCTCTGCGAAGCAAGAGTGGCGCCGGAAAGATCGAATGCAGCGATCGCAGAGTTCATTTCCCGCACGGGTCGAATCGGGGTCTTGACGGCCATATAGGCTACAACTGCAATGGCAAGAATTAGAAGTGTGAACTTGACCACAGTCACATGTTGGGAATTAAGCATGATTCTCCAGATTCTTGAGAACAGGGGTCGCTCGTCCCGCAACGCTACATCGCAGGCTCAAACCAGGGACGCGTGCGAAGACAAATCCTGACCAACATCAACATGACTGGGACTTCTATAAGCACCCCAACGACTGTGGCAAGCGCCGCCCCTGAAGAGAGTCCGAACAGCATCGTGGCTGTCGCTATGGCGACCTCAAAATGATTCGAGGCCCCGATCATCGCAGAGGGCGCTGCGTCCTCGTAAGAGAGCTTGAGAAGCCTTGACAGGCCATATCCAAGCCAGAATATAAGATTCGTTTGGATGAATAGCGGTATGGCGATCCATAAGATCGTCAGCGGATTCGACAGAATCACTTCGCCTTTGAACGAGAACAGCAACAGCAGTGTCACAAGAAGGGCGATGATAGTAACAGGCGTCAAAAGATGAAGGAACTTCTCTTCGAACCACGCCAGCCCCTTGGCGCCGATGATCCACCTTCTGGTGAAGTAGCCAGCCGACAGCGGAAGCGCTACATAGACCCCTATCGAGAGAAGAAGCGCCTGCCAGGGGACGGGAAGCCTGCCCACGCCCAGCAGGAAGCCGCCCAAGAGGCCATAGAGCAAGAGCATTGTGAGCGAGTTGATCGCAACCATCACCAGTGTGTGCCCATCGTTCCCCTTTGCCAGGAAGCCCCAAACCAGCACCATCGCTGTGCATGGCGCGATGCCCAGAAGTATGCATCCGGCAAGATAACTTCGCCAAAGAGGGACCTGGAGCATCTTCACACCCTCGACGATCACAACACGACCGGCGCCATAGACGGCGTCCACCGGCAGATCGAGGCCAAAAGGCATCTTGACGTAATCCACGGCGTCTTCACCGATTAAACCTCTGAAAAGCACGCCGAGAAACAAGATCGCGATTGCATACATCGTGAACGGCTTGATCGCCCAGTTGACGAAGAGTGTAAGCCCAACCGGCTTGACGTTCTTGCCCGCTTTGAGCACCTCGGCAAAGTCAATCTTCACCATGATAGGATACATCATAAAGAAGAGGCAGACGGCGATGGGGATGGACACGACAGGCGCGCCGCCCACGTAGATGGCCGTCCCATCCAACGCTTTGGCAAACTGCGGAGCGAGGCGACCCAGCAGGATGCCGCCAGCTATGCAGAGCAGCACCCACAAAGTTAAGTAGCGCTCAAAGGCGCTCAATGCCCCTATCTTCTTCGATTCGTTTCCCATTCCGTTCGCGGCGCTATCACGCAGTTCTCGCTTCATCTAAATGCCTCTCAGAATGTCCAAAGGAAGTAGAATCCAACTGCAACCAGAAGCACACCGGCGACCCAGCGAATCACCGACTCCACCCCGCGAATCTTTGTCGCCACGGCCCCCAGTGAAGAAACGCCCAGCGTGAGCGCGGTCAGCGGGACGGCGAATCCCAGCGCGTAGGCGAGAAGGATGGCCGCCATGAAGAGCGTGGCGCCCTGGAGCACGGCTGCTCCGAGTATAATGTAAATCCCAGGATTGCAGGCGAGCGAGCAGACGCTCACTCCGCCTCCGGCAACCAGGCCGAAGAGAATCGAACCTAATATACCCTTATCCCGGACAAGTCCCTTAGGTCGCTCGCCATGGGGCATCCGGAATGGAAGTAACTTCATTGTTGCTAAGCCCATTAAAATGGCCACGATGCCTGCAAAGAGCTTCCAAAATCTCCCGAGAATGCTCTGAGTAGCCTGTCCGATGCAGGCAGCGACCCCGCCTAGAATCACAAGCGCGAGAGCTGTGCCCAAGAAGAAGCCTGCGGCCAATAGCCACCTTTCGCGCCATTCACGGCTCACTTTAGCTCCTGCATAGCCCACGATGACCCCAAGCACCGGAAGGGTGCAGCACAGGCTGACGACAGCGCTCAACAGGCCGAGCAGGAACGCCAAGGGAATGCTAAGAAGCCCGAAACCTGATTGGTCAAATGCCGCGCCCGCCCAGTCGGTGAGCGCCCGTATCTTGTCCATTGCAGTCCTTTTCTACTTGCAGCCAGACTTAGAAGCGCCGCCCGAGCAACACCCGCCGGACACAGGTCGAGACGACGCCACAACGGCCTTCAACAGCGCGTCCTTGCTGATCCTGTGGCCTGAGATGACGTTTGAGCCTCGTCCCTTATACATGGTAATGATCGTCGGAGTCCCGTTCTGTCTCACCATCCGGGCATAATCTCGCGAGGCCTCGCTCAGCAGAAACGTTCTTACCCGTATTCCGCGCGATGAAACCGCCGATGTCGCCTCATTCAGCGCTTGCTCGATCCTCGCCATCTCGGCGTCATCTTCCGCCGGCAGAACGACGAAAACGGCTTCAGTGGTGGCAGCGGCCGTGTTCAGCTCCGCCAACGAATTCAGGGCGCCCCATTCGTTCGACGTTTGCGAGGCCTGCCCCGGCCTGGGCTGACTGACCTGATTAAGCGTGGAGGAGTAGTTAGCCTGACCCTTTTGGGCTTCTGTCACCCCAGTTATGGAGAGACGGGCCGCCACGACGCCGACCGCGACGAGAAGTACAATGCCGCAGATGAAAAACTTGACCCGCCGTCCACTTCCTGAAGCGGGGCTCTGACAGCTGCATTCTGGCCCACAGCATTCCTCGGCTCCCTCTAATTCATCCTTCTCTTCTTCGCTCATCGCTCAAACATCCTTTCATCTTCATTCGAAGTGTTCACAATCACACACAATTACAGCGCTCTATAGCTCATGGTTTGCCGGCCTTTATGTCGGCGGCGCGGACATATCAATCTGACGAGTCTCAATCGCTCTTCTTGTCGCCGCAACAGCAACCACATGAGGGCTCTCTATGCAGCAAGGCGGCGATGATTATCGCGGATGCGCAGCCAACACCGGCATCAACGAAGATAGCCTCAACAGGACAGTTCAACGCACAGGCTCCACACTCCATACAGGCGTCGTGATCGATTACAGTGGCTTTGCCGCTGTCCACCGCGAAGACCTCGTGCGGGCAAACCTGTGTGCAAGTCCCGCACCCAATGCACTTTTGGGTGTCTAAAGACAGTGACACATCTTTCGACAGATAACGAGGTTTACTCATACTACCCTCAGTGCAACATACCTGCGCCTTCATACAACGCCCTTCACAATCAACAGGGCAACGCCCAGGAAGGCCGCCGCAAGCTGCACAGGCGCTGCTATTCTCACCTCGCGCCTCACCCCGGAGAATGATGTATAGGTTGAGGCGCCAGTGAAGAGCATGGCGGCGAAACTGATAGCAGCAGGGATAAGAAATAGCAATGCGAGGCCCGTTAGCCAGCTGTCAAATAGTCCGGGGCTGACCAGTTCATATCCGACCAGGAGCAGCACTACGGCTAGACCAACCCACGCCCCTTTAAGCGCGAATGCCCGTCCCGGGAGCCACGGCAGCAGAATCGGAGTTATGGACAAAGCTGCCCAGAACGCGCCGTACTTCAGCACGGTAGAGCCGATGCCAATGGAAAGGGCTCGTTCGATCGAGAATAACCCGGGCCCAAACCCGGCTATCAAGAGGCGGATGACCGCGATCAAGATGACGAATTTGGCAAATATCATGAGCTCAGTCGGGACTAGAACCAGGCGATCTCGAAGAGCGAATCTCACGCGCCGCATCTCCGGCGTCGCGGTGATCCCCGCCTCAAGAAACGCTGGTATGTCGTGGGCTCGCACGGGCCCGAAGACTACTGAAAAGCCTGTGCGGCGCTTCACTTCGTGTCCGCAGACGCCGGCCGCGCCGAGCTGAGGCACGATGAGCTTGCGCTGCGACACGATCTCAGGCAGCCGCGTCTGTTCGAGGCGATTGACGAGCTCGTCCGTTCCAAAAGTGCCCTTACCGGCAGCACACCAGACGTTTATGCCCTTTGTGTCAAGAACCATTATCCAGGCGTCAAGACCGCTCAGTTCAGAACGCAGCCGGTCGAAGCTCATCTTGTAGTTTGCCGAGACGAAGACTAGCGAATCCGGTCCAGAATTCCCTACCGCATATAGCCCCGGCTTCACCCTATAACGCATCCGGCCAATGGCGCACCTCTTCATGAAGCCGCCGAGATGATCTCTAAATTGCAGCCGTGTTGACACTTGCGGCACGTCGCCAACGACAGTTTTGATGAAGTCCTTCACCCAAGGCGGCTTCTCCTCATAGAACACACTTGGCGACGGGCAGCAACAGCCAGCGCCGGATGATGGCTCACGCTGATCGGGCCCGGTCACTCCGTTGCTCTCCGC
>JAGHCW010000045.1 GCA_021160245.1 bacterium
GGCATATTCAATCAAGAACTTCAACACAAAAGGAAACAACCCAGCAAAGCCTTCTCCGCCTACTCCCGACTTATTGGACAGCCTCTCATTGGTGGTGGTTTGACACCACCCTCTATGGATTGCCTTCTTGACCTTTCAGGCAGTTATCTTCCGACCCGGACGCCAATCAATATAAAGCGATGCCGCGTCAAGCCGCGGCGAACCAAAGCGGCGTCGAGCCGCCGCACTCCATAGGGAAACTGCCTTTTCGTATCAATGATTTTTCGCGCCCGGCGCCTCCCGCGAATGGTCCTGCGGGATTTGGGCGTATGCAATACGCCCCTACTTGACCGAGTTGTCCTGATAGCCTATTCTCCAGGCTGAACTAGCCTCGCTGGGGGCGAGGCGATCAACCCCGAGGGAAATATGAAGAGGATAAACTTCGCGTTCGGCGTGCATTTGCATCAGCCGCTTGGGAACTTTGACCATGTGTTTGAGTTTGCGCTCGAGAAGTCGTATCGGCCATTCATGGAGACGCTCTGGCGTTTTGAGCGCGTGAAGACGGCCGTTCACGTGACCGGGACGCTTTGGGAGTGGATCGAGGCTCATCATCCAGAGTTCTTCGATCTCATGCGTAAGCTTCAGGACCGGGGCCAGATCGAGGTGCTTGGCGGAGGCTTTTACGAGCCGATTCTCTCGGTTATCCCGGAGTGGGACAGAAAGGCGCAGATTGCGCTTATGAACCGGCGGATAAAGAAGATGTTTGGCAAAAAGCCGAAGGGGATGTGGACTGCCGAGCGCGTGTGGGAGCCGCAGCTGGCGTCGATAATCGCACGAGGCGGAATTGAGTATGTGGTCCTAGATGACTACCACTTCAAGGCGGCCGGACTTTTAAGCTCCGAGCTCTTTGGCTATTTCGTCACAGAGGACGCTGGCGAACGCCTCGCGGTGTTCCCGATCTCGGAGCGACTCCGCTACCTGATCCCGTTCGCAAAGCCGCAGGAGCCGATTGATTATCTTCGGGAGATGGCCTCGGATGACGGGGAGCGGCTGCTTGTTATGATCGACGACTGCGAGAAGTTTGGCGTCTGGCCGGGCACGCACAAGTGGGTCTTCAAGGAAAAATGGCTCGAGAAATTCCTGAAACTGCTCTCGGAGGCGGATTTCATAAACTTCGTAACGCCTTCAGAGTTCAAGAACTCATCTAAGCCGAGTGGCCGCGTCTATCTGCCAACTTGCTCGTATCACGAGATGGGTGAATGGTCGCTGCCAACCGAGTCCGCGCTCGTCTATGAGAGCCTTCTCGCCCAGCTGAAGGAAGATGACAGTTTGGAGAGATATAAGCCTTTCGTTCGAGGCGGTTTCTGGCGGGGATTTCTCGCCAAATATCCCGAAAGCAACTACATGCACAAGAGAATGTGTTCTGTGAGCAAGATGGTTCACGGCGCCAAGGTCCCCGCCTCGGTGCGCAAACTCGCCGCAACCAACGTGATGCGGGCGCAGTGCAATTGCGCGTATTGGCATGGCATCTTCGGCGGTCTATATTTTCCCCACCTGCGATTTGCTATTTACAGGGAGCTCATTGAGGCGGAGTCATTGATCCAGTCGTCGCTTCTTGGGAAGAAGAAGTGGGTGTCGCTCAGTCAAGATGACATCGACGCGGATGGCGTGGACGAGGTTTTGATTGGCAACCCGAATCTCGGATGCGTTCTCTCAAGGACAGGCGGGGCGATGGTTGAGCTTGATTGCCGCCGATCAAAGACGAACCTGCTCGATAGCCTTTCGCGGCACAAAGAGGCGTATCACGCTCATCTTCGGGCGTCCGATGACGAGGCCGACACCGACGAGCACGCGTCGATCCACGATCGGCAGTTTACGACTAGCGAGCGGATGATGAAGAGGCTGAACTACGATTGGCATCGGAAATGGTCATTTGTGGACCATTTTCTGGCGGCCGGCACGAAGCTTGCTGATGTTCGAGATGCCAAATACAGGGATTTGGGCGATTTTGTGAAGGCCAGGTTCGATCTTAAGACGAGCGAGTCCGGTAGCGTTGCGAGCGCCGAGTTTGCCCGCTGCGGCCATCTCTATTTTGATGAGGGGCGTCGCTCTTTGGAGCTTAAGAAACGTTTTAGCGTTGAGGCGGCCGGCTCCTCGGTCTGTTGTGATTATGAGATAAGAAACGCTGACGGCGAGTCTATCGAGGCAGTTTTTGGCGTGGAGTTTTCCATTGCATGTTATGGTGATAAGGAGCATTGTAGTTTCAGTCGCGGGGATGATGTTTGGGAGCCGCTTGCCGACACGGCCAGCTTGGAGCGGGTGAGTGCAGTTAGGCTTGCAGACCCTTATCGAGGTTATACAGTCAAGCTGGAATGGGACGGCGAGGCGGGCGTTTTCAGGTTTCCACTCGAGACAGTATCGCAGTCCGAAAAGGGATTTGACTTGATCAAGCAGGCGACGACCGTTGTAGTTCTATGGCCCTTGAATCTGGCTGGTGGAGCCTCGTTAAAAAGAAGCGTGTTGCTCGATCTATCGCCGCTTTGAGGCCGGGTTATTGGCCCAAAAGGAAGGTGTTGTTGAATGAGACTTAGGAATGTTTGGGAGATGGGAATGGGCGCGCTCAAGGCCAACTATCTCGGCCGGAGAATGCCGCTCAACGCGATGTTGTCTGTAACAAATCACTGCACCAGCCATTGCCGGTACTGCAATATCCCACTGAGGAAGCAGCGCGAGCTAACTACCGGTGAGATATTCAATCTCATTGACGGGCTGAGGCAGATGGGTTGCACGCGGCTGGGGCTTTGGGGTGGTGAACCGCTCGTTCGGGATGACATTGCGGAGATCGTCAACTACGCCTCGTTCAGGGGATTATATACAACCATGGACACAAATGGTTTTCTGGTGCCGGACAGAATCCATGAGCTCGGCAACTTGGAGCACATGATCATCGCGCTTGATGGCGACCGGGAGGCGCACGAGTTGAATCGGGAGCCGGATAGTTTTGATCGGGCGATGGAGGCGGTCAAAGTCGCCTCGAACAGACTGCCGTTCTGGTCGATTACGGTTCTCTCCAGGCATAATCTCCACTCAATAGACTTTATACTGGACACGGCGCGGAAGTACAATTTTCTGACGACTTTTCAGGTGGTTCACCACAACGAAAAGCTCGGAGTTGACGTTCGCGATTTTGTGCCGACAAACGAGGACTACAAGGTCGCGATCCGCAAGTTAATACTTGAGAAAAGACGCGGAGCCCCGATTGCCTCCAGCGAGCACTATTTGCGGCATCTTCTGGCGTGGGAGGACTACGCCACCCCAATGCTGCCCTACCGGTTTGGCGGGCTGAAATGCTGGGCCGGGCAGCTTTACTGCAACATTGACACAAACGGCGACTTCTATCCCTGCTCATTATTGATCGAGCTTATGGAGGCAAAGAACTTCCTTGATGTAGGCGTCAAGGAGGCGTTTGATTCGACGGCCAAGGTCTCATGCAAGGCGTGTGACGCCTCGTGCTTCACGGAGTACAACTACCTGTATTCTCTAGACCCGGGTGTGATCTTCAGTTGGATAAAATCGATGTATAGATCAAGGAAGTAATTGTGGAAACCTCTCGAGATCGAATAATTCTTAGCTTTAGTGAGGATTTCACCTCAAACGCGTCGATCTTCGTTGATGGGAAGATTATCGCATCGGCCGCCGAGGAGCGCTTTAATCGCAAAAAATGCAGCTCAGGTTTTCCGGAACAGGCCATACGATATTGCTTGTCCGAGGCCGGAGTTGAGCTGGCTGACGTGGACGTCGTTGTTGCTGCTAATCGGCTTCATTTCGTCTATCGACTATTCCCGAACCAGTTCAAGGAGTACAACCACGACTTCTTGAACCTGAAGCAGAAGGTTTACATGCACTATCACTCGGCCGTGATGAAGAGCGAAATACTTCAAAAGCTCATTGAGCGATTCTGCGGCACTCTGGTTGAGCGGCGTGTTGGTCGAAAGATCGTCCTTTGTGATCACCACCTGACACATGCCTATTCCGCATTCATGACATCAGGCTTTGATGACGCGTTGTGTATCACCATCGACAACATCGGCGACGGGCTATCAGGCGGCGTTTTCCATTGCGCGGGCAGCAAGGTGCAGATGCTTTACGGCGTCCCCGCCCTGGCATCGGCGGGCCAGTTTTACGGCGAGATCACTCCGTATCTGGGGGTCAATCCACTAAAACATGCTGGCAAGGTGACTGGGCTTGCGGCTCGTTGCGACACCTATTACGCCTATCCGTTGATGATGAAGCTCTTCTCGCTGAGAGAAGATCAGAAGAGCTTTGTGCTACCGCCGATCATGTCGAAGAGCTTTAAACGAGGCGTTTACAGGAAGCTCGCGAAATACTCGGCCGAGGACATAGCCGCGGCCGCTCAGAGGCGCCTCGAGGACGTCGTACTCGATTTTGCCAAGCAGGCGCTTGCGCTGACGGGGCTAAGGCGGCTTGTGCTTGCAGGCGGCGTTGCGGCCAACGTTCGCATGAACCAGAGGCTCCACGAGCTTGAGCAGGTTGACGAGATATTTGTCCACCCCGGCATGAGCGACGCCGGACTCTCACTCGGCGCCGGGCTTTGGTATCTGGCTGAGAAGAATGGGCTAAAACCGTTCAAGCTCAATGACGTCTTCTTCGGACCTGAGTTTGATGATGAGGCGGTGAAACGGGAACTCGACAAAGTCGGTGGAATCAAGGTCCAGAAGAAGCCTAACATGGCCGACACGATTGCGCGGCTGCTTGTCGATGGAAAGGTCGTGGCGAGGGCTTCTGGACGGATGGAGTACGGGCCTCGAGCATTGGGGAATCGGACGATTCTTTACAAGGCCGGCGATCCAACCGTCAATGACTGGCTTAACGTCAAATTGCGACGGACTGAGTTTATGCCATTTGCCCCTGTAACGCCGGCCGAGGACGCCTCGAAGAGCTATCTTGGGCTTGCTGGCGCAGAATATACGGCCAAATTCATGACGATAGCGTTTGATTGCACTGACGAGATGAAGAGGCAATGTCCCGGTGTTGTTCACGTTGACGGCACCGCGCGGCCGCAGTTGATATGCCGCGAGGACAACGGGGAGTACTACGACATCGTGAAGCGCTACTTCGAGCTCACGGGCATATCAAGCCTCATCAACACGTCATTCAACATGCACGAGGAGCCGATAGTCTGCACCCCCTACGATGCTATTCGCGCCTTCAAGCTCGGCCACCTCGACTACCTTTTGATCAATAGCTTCTTGGTCGAGAACGTTTGAGGCAGAGCTGCCGGTGCAATCCGCTTACGAGTCTGTTGAGCAAAGACCTCAATAGAGACGCGACTAGGCTCAATATGGGAACCGGGATTCGATTATGGCAGCACTAGACGACTGGGTTTTCATTTGTGCTTAAGAAGTTGCGGAGAGAGATGAATATAGTTTTTCGAGACCGGAAGTGTTTGACAGCGCGACTCAGCGGATTCGTGCTACTCGTTTTGATGCTTATTTCTGTCGTCGGCTGCAGCCCCAGATGTGTGGTTCCGTTTGTCTCGGAGCAGAGCAAGCTTCTTCTAACCCCGCGCGAGCGGCTCTCACCCTCAGTTCTGCCAATTGCCCCGACGGAGGAGACCG
The DNA here is from genome assembly GCA_021160245.1 of bacterium. GTDB lineage: Bacteria > B130-G9 > B130-G9 > B130-G9 > B130-G9 > JAGHCW01. The sequence goes on from JAGHCW010000045.1 coordinate 5,619, forward strand.
GTATCTCAGGTAAGGATTCGGAGCGCCCTCGTGTAGCGCTCGTGCTTGGCAGCGGCGGCACACGAGGCATTGCGCATATTGGCGTGCTCAGAGCTCTCAGACAGCACGGCATTCCGGTTGACCTGGTCGTAGGTTGCTCGGCCGGCTCCCTTGTCGGCGCGCTCTTCTGCTCCGGGATGGAACAGGACAAGATGGAGCGGATCGCCCTGACCTCCCGGCGAAAAGATATCTTTGGTTACGTGATATCCATGAATGGTGTGATTGATGGAACCAGATGCGAGTCGTTTCTCATCGAGCACATCGGTCGCTTGCGCTTCGGCCAGCTTGATACGCCATTTGCTGTTATTTGCACCGATGTGGAGACCGGAGAGGAAATAGTGATTTCACGAGGTGACGTGGCTCGCGCAGTCCGGGCCAGCTGCACGTTTCCGGGACTTGTGATCCCGATGAGGGTAGATGGCCGGCTTCTCGTGGACGGCGGCGTTGTTGACAAGCTGCCGGTAACCGTTGCCAAAAAACTTGGCGCTGATGTAGTCATCGCAGTTGACGTCAGCGCTGGCATCTCTGGCACGCGCGTGACAAGCGCGGTTGACGTGCTCGTCCAAACAATCAATATAATGGGTAAGGAAATAACCAAGAGCGAGTTGAGATTGGCAGACGTTGTGATAAGGCCCGATGTTGGGGAAGTATGGATGCTTGATTTCAGGGACGGGAAGAAATGCATAGATGCCGGAATGGAGGCGGCAACCGCGGCCATACCTGCTATACGACGCGCTCTAGAGCAGAAGGGCAGTGGGAAGGAGGCCGCCACTCGATAGCGGTACAAAGGGCATTGCTTATTAACCTCTTGTCGCGTTCCCCAATGGAGAAAACCTCCTGTTGATGCAACTTGACAATTAAGGCGATATAGGGCATTTGTGTCCCATCCGAGTCTCATGGGCGCATACATTGGGGCGTCGTCAAGTGGTAAGACACAGGACTTTGGATCCTGGATCGGAGGTTCGAATCCTCCCGCCCCAGTAATTTTTCGATAGTTCTTTGTAGAGTGGTTAACTCTTCGGAGGGATTCATGCTTACAGACGAGTTAAGGGTATTCACAGGCAACGGGAATAGGCCTCTTGCGAAGATGATCTGTGAATACTTAGATATCACGCTTGGCAATGCCGACGTGGGTCGTTTCAGCGACGGCGAGATAATGGTCCAGATAGAGGAGAATGTTCGAGGCCGGGACGTATTTGTGGTGCAATCAATGGGCCGGCCGGTCAATGCTAATATCATGGAGCTTCTGCTCATGATTGATGCGTTAAAGCGCGCCTCGGCAGGCAGAATAACCGCCGTTTTGCCCTATTATTGCTATGCGCGACAGGATAGAAAGCGGCAACCCAGAGTGCCGATCTCTGCGAAGTTGATGGCCGACCTTCTCAATGCGAGCGGTGCGGATCGTGCGCTATCGGTTGACCTCCATGCTGGGCAAATACAGGGCTTTTTCGACGTGCCGTTCGATCACCTCCATGCTGCGCCAGTTCTTGCGAGCTATCTTAAGGAGTTGGAGCTGAAGGACCTCGCCGTCGTGTCGCCTGACGCTGGCGGCGTCGAGCGAGCGAGAATGTTTGCCAAAAGGTTGAACAGCAGCCTTGCAATAATCGACAAGCGCCGGGATGCGCCCAATGTTTCTGAAGTATGTCATATCATCGGCGATGTCTTGAACAGAGATGTCCTGCTTCTAGACGATATGATCGACACAGCCGGCACAATTGCCAATTCTGCCATCGCGCTTCGATCAGCGGGGGCGAGGCGTATCTTTGCCGCCTGCACACACCCGGTATTGTCCGGGAAGGCTTACGAGAGGCTGGCCGAGTCGCCGATAGAGAAGATCATAACGACTGACACGATACCAATCGACAGAAAGAAAGACACAAAGAACAAGATCATTGTTTTATCAATAGCCTCACTTATTGGGGAGGCGGTCAAGAGGGTGAGTAGGTCGCTCTCGATAAGCGAGATGTTCGAGTAGCGAAAAAGCGTTAGGAGCAATTAGGTGGGAAAGAATCTCAGATTAAACGCGTCGGCCAGGGCGGAGACAGGAGGAGGCGTTAGCCGAAAACTACGTCGGCATGGAAAGATGCCGGGCGTGGTTTACGGTCCCGATATGGAGACTGTGCCTATAGTCTTTGAGACAAACGAGATGATGCACATTCTCCGGATGCCGGAATATGAGACGGAGCTCGTTAGCATCAAGATCGGTGATAGCGAGCCCGTGGACGTTCTTATCAAGGACGCTCGGTATGACCATATTGGTTTGAAGTTGCTTCACGTCGATTTTTACAGGATCAAGCGTGGCTCGAAAGTCACCGTGGATGTTCCTTTAGTAATGCAGGGCCTTGCGATAGGCGTCAAGATGGGCGGCATCTTGCAGGTCAATATGAGGCTCATCAAGATACGCAGTCTTCCTCGGGACCTAATCCATGAGATTATAGTGGATGTCTCGGAGATGGATGTTGGCGATTCTAAGCACATCGGGGACTTGGACGTCCCGGAGACTATAGAGGTGCTTGAAGAAGAGCGTCGGACAATCGTGACACTTCTCGCCAAGAAGGCTGAGGAAGAGGAGAAAGAGGAGGAGGAACTGGAAGAAGCTGAAGAGGATGAGAGTAAGGAGGAGTAATATAATTCGGCGAAGTGGCGTCTGGTCACGCCTTAAGAGACGGCAGCGTCCTCGAGATGCGCTTTTGGTCGGGCTAGGAAACCCGGGCGATGAATACGCGGGCACTCGTCACAATGCCGGTTTTATGGTCATAGACAGTATAGCAACAGGTCTGAGCGCCTCATTCACAGAGCGCTCAGGCGGGAAGACACTGGATTACTCGATTGACGGACGTCGCGTTGTGCTGGCCAAACCGGGGACCTATGTCAACAGGTCTGGGCAGTATATAGTGCCGGCGCTCCGGCGTTTCAAGGTTAGTATTGACAATCTTCTGGTGTTACATGATGATATTACATTGGAGCTAGGGAAGAGCAAATTCAAGTTCGGTGGCGGCGCGTCTGGTCACGGTGGGTTGCGTTCGATAATTGAGCAACTCAACACAGATGATTTCTATCGATTGAGAATAGGAATCGGTCAGCCGGAACAAGGGGCTTCGAGAGTAGATTGGGTCCTTTCTCGGTTTCCTCCGGATGAGCTTGTGATAATGAATGAGGTGATTGAAAGATGCACGACAGCGGTAAGGGATTTTGCTACACAAGGCGGAGTCGCAGCTATGAATCTTCACAATAGGAGATTAAGGAGAGGAAAAGGGGTAGCCAATTGAGGGCGTACGAACTTGTATATGCTCTTGTCCCGAATCTTGCCGACGAGGATAGGGTCGCGCTTATCAAGCGATTTGAGGAGCTTGCGAAGCGGCTTGCATGTACCCATATTGAATTGCAGCTTTGGGGTATCAGGAAGACAGCGTATGAATTGAAGAAGTTCCGCGACGCATACTATGTCCAGATGCGTTTGGTCGCGGAGCCGTCAGCAAAGGATGAGATAGAGAGGCAGTTAAGGCTTTCCGATCGTGTCCTTCGGCACCTCTTCGTGAGGCTTCCGGAGAACGAGGATATGGTTGAGGAAGAAGAGATTGATGAAGGAGCGGCGCAAGTCGCTGAAGAAGAATCTGAATAAGATGAGAGGACATTTTCGATGGCCGATCTGAATAGGGTGTTTTTGGTTGGGCGACTCACCCATGATGCAGAGCTCAAATACACAACCTCAAACCGGGCCGTATGTGAGTTCTCGATTGCGATCAACACTCCTAAGAAGGAGGGCGGCCAGTGGAAAGATGAGGCGATGTTTATCAATCGCATCTCCTTCTGGGGTGAGCGTGCCGAGGCAGTGGCTGAGTACCTTCTAAAGGGCAAGCTCGTCTTTGTGGAGGGGAAGCTGCGGATGGATGAATGGGAGCAGGACGGTCAGAAGCGTAGGATGCTTAAGGTTGTCGCGTTTAATGTTCAGATTCTGTCATCTCCTAGGACGGATTCAACCGGTGGCGCCCTAAGTGATAAGCCCTTCAAAAAGCCCGATGAGAAGCTTCCTGATGACGATCTGCCGTTCTAAATAGGGAACGCCAGTCGCCTCGGAAGGCGTAGTGTAGATTGTATGGAATATTGACTCTAGGAATGAGAAATTATGGCTATTGGTCAGAGGTCTTACAGGCGACGATACTGCAGGTTCTGCGAGAAGAAGACTGATGAGGTTAGCTACAAAGAGGCAGACCTCCTGAAGAACTTCATAACTGCTAGAGGGAAGATCATCCCTCGCCGGATTTCCGGCACTTGCGCAAGGCATCAGCGCCAACTAACAACGGCAATTAAGCGCGCTAGAATCCTGGCTCTCCTTCCCTTCGCCGGTGAATAGGGAGGGGTCCGTTGGCGCCCGATTGTCCCGAGAATCCCGACGGCAGATTTGCGGAAGGCGCCGTATCCTTTAGGAAAATAGCATACGGCTCGCTTCTGGCTGCGGCGCTTCTTACGTTTTTGCATCTTGCGGCGCCGGAGCTAAACATAGTGACCAAATTCGTGTTGCCCCTGCCACTGGCAATGATCTACATCTTGTTTGGGGCGTCCGCCGGTTTGGTCTTGCTGTCCGGATGCTCTGTGGCGCTATTTGCGTTTGCCTCGGTTGAGCACGCGATTTCCTTCGTGGCCGACGGGGCGGTTCTTGCTGTGTTGCTAGGCGAGTATCTCAAAAGGGGTACTACTCCGACCAGGACTATCGCGATTGGCGTTCTTTGTATTTCCGTAATCGTGACAGCAGGTGTTTTGCTGAAGACGCCGGAGATCTTTGACGGAGACTCCGAAGCGGGTTTGAGTCGGCTCTTCAACAAGGGTGATGAATCGGACAGAGAGCCCGCGCTACAGCCGTTAAAGGACTCACTTGGAGAAGAGGACGCGGCGAAACTTCTGAATTATATGGTTCTCTCGCTCCCATCGTTGATTGCGATGGGCGCCTTTCTGCAAACGCTTCTCGTGTTCCTCGCATTCAGAGTGCTTGTGAAGAGGATATTCGGTGAGGCGCAGGCCGGTGAGCATCTGACGGAACGGTTCACTCTCTGGCACGCGCCGGACATCTTGGTCTTCGGCATTTTGCTGTCTGCGGCGTTGGCGCTGCTATTTGATGGGTCGATTTTTCAGATCTCGCTTAACTGCCTCATTATTCTTGGGGCCGTCTATTGCATTCAGGGAATGGCCATCGCTTTATTCTATTTGCAGCGAATAAAAGTGCCTCAGTCCTTGCGGTGGATAACCGTTATAGTAGTCTTAGTTGGATTTGGCCGGTATGGCTCGTTTTTAATGTATGCCGCAATGGGGATTATGGACGTTTTCTTCGACTTCCGTAAAATAAGGCAAAGGCATTCGCCGCAGGCTCAAGAGGATAAGTAGCATTGCACTTAAGGAGTGGTTGTTATGGCAAACGTTGAAGTATATTTGAAGCAGGATATGGAGAAGATGGGCAAGGCCGGAGATCGGGTCTTGGTTAAGAGCGGATTCGCTCGGAACTATCTGATCCCCCGGAATCTCGCGATGATCGTAACAAAGGGCGGCGTGAAGGTTCTTGATGACGTTGCACGCCAGATTGCGAAGAAGAAGCGGACGGAGCTCAAGGACGCTGAGAGTGTCGCCGCCGCTTTGGGCGAGCTGAAGCTACTCATCACCCGGCAGGCGGGCGAGGAAGGCAAGATATTTGGATCAGTCTCGGCCCGGGATATCGCGGCCGTTGTCGAGGAGAAGGGGATGCAGGTCGATTACAGAAAAATACAGCTTGAAAGGCCGATCAAGTCTCTGGGCATTCATACCGTCCCGGTGAGAATTCACCCCGAAATAACTGCAGAACTGAAGGTGTGGGTTGAGGAGGAAAAAGGGGAAGAGACCACGAAGTGAGGCCGGCCCTGATGGCTTCCAAATGAAGGCGAGGAAGTGATGTCAAATGTCACGCTACCGCAGGCTGGGCTCGCTTACTCTGTCTTGTGGCTTGCCTTTGCCCTGTTCGTCTGGATCATGGCGGTCAGCGAGTGGCAGAGGACCCGAAAGCGCGACTATTATTTCATAAGCCTCGCGTTCACGATTCTGACCTTTCGCCTGCTGCTCCCATACATCTTATTGGCCATCGATCAAACCGGCTCCACCTGGGCGACACATTCATTCGTCATCGTCGCGAATGCCGCCTGGGAGAACATCTCATTCGCGATTCTCGCCGGCGTGGTCATCATCAGGATGGTCAGAAGCCACCACCGGTTCGAGAAGCACCTGATCCCCTACGTAGGATTTATTTTTCTCTTGGTGCTCGAGCTCATTCTAGCAGACCGGTTTTTCCCAACTCGCAATTTCGTCGTATGGACACCGTTTGTCTTCACATTGCTAAATATCGGCATCCTGTCCTTTGCAGTTATCTCCTGCTTTGCGCTCAAGCAATCGGTTCACCGCTTATTCAAAGGAGCATTCTGCCTCTTTTACGCGCATCAGGTCGTGGTCTTCTACTTCTATGTGGGGAAGCCGCACTCGCTCTTCAAGTATGCCAGAGACGTCTTGCCGATACTAGGCGCCTCGTTCATTGTGCTCGCGGTTCATGCTTCCATAAGGAGTGAGATAGAGAGCAAGACGAGGCGGCTGAAGGAGCTGGATGCGGCGAAGTCCCGGTTTGTGGCCGTGGTGTCCCACGAGCTTAGAACGCCGCTATCGTCGATGAAGATGTCTTACGACCTTTTATTGTCCGACAAATTAGGAGAGCTAAAGTCGGGGCAAAAGGAAGTGCTTCACATCATAAAGAAGAATGCGGAACGCTTGATAAGGATGATAGATGAGCTACTAGATATATCCCGAATAGAGAGAGGCGCATTCGACTTGAACCTCAAGAGAGGGGACCTGACCGAGTTTGTGAGGAAGCTCGTCGCAGAGGCCAAAGAGAGTCTTCTTAATCACTCCACGGAACTGCGTGCGACAATCCCCTCAAAGCCCATCGATATCTGGTTTGACGCCGATAAGCTCTCCCAGGTGATCATCAATCTGCTTGCAAATGCCGACCAGCACAATAAAGAGGGAGGTACAATCCAGATTCTCGTTGATGATAGCGCCGATTTCGCTCGCATCGAGGTTGCCGACCAAGGAGCCGGCATGCCGCCGAAGCAGACCAAGAAGATATTCGACAGCTTTGTCCGCGCTACTCCGGCGTCGCCAGGCCAAAGCGGTCTAGGTCTCGGGCTTGCCATCGCAAAGCAGATTGTCGAAGCTCATGACGGCGCAATTAGCGTGGTAAAAACTGGCCCGGAAGGGACGACCTTCAGGTTCACAATCCGCAAGCATCTCGGCGAGACCGCGCCGCGCGTTGAGGCTGCTGAAGAAGGAACTTGATGTGAGCAAGATCGAAGGACACATTCTGATCGCAGATGACGACGCGTCAATGCGAACCACGCTTGGTCTCCTTTTGAAGACGGCCGGACACGACGTGGTTGATGTCGCAAGCGAGAAGGAGGCGTCAAAGAGAGTCCGAGATGAGGTCTTCGATCTCGTCATCAC
>JAGHCW010000217.1 GCA_021160245.1 bacterium
GGATAAAGCAAGCCGTGAAGGCAAACGAGTGATACATCGGCAGGAAGGCGATGAATACGTCTTCTTCCGAGACCGGCATGGCCGCGCGGCAGGCCAGGGCGTTAGACGTGATATTGCCATGCGTGAGCACGACGCCCTTCGGCTCGCCGGTTGTCCCGGACGTATAGAGTATCAGCGCCGGGCCATCGCGCGTGGAGTTGCCATTCATAAGCCGCTCGCCGTTCGCTATCTCGCCGGAATGTGAATACTCAATCGCCCCGGCGGCGTCCCAGCGGGCGCATACCAGAAGCGGCTTTAGACCGGACGCCTCGATTCCCGCCTCCACCACCGGACACAATCCCTCCGAGCATATCCCCGCTACGGGACGAGAATGCGCCATCAGCGAAGCCAGCTCCCGGGGCGTGTACTGAACCGAGAAAGGAACCGCGACTGCGCTAATTTCGAAGATCGCGAAGTAGGCAATCACAAACGCTGGGCAGTTGGGCATCGCAATGAACACCCTATCTCCCCCTGAGACGCCGCACTCCGTAAGATGCCGACCCAAACGGCCAGCTTCTTTGAACAATTCCCCATAGGTTAAGGTTTGGGCGAGGTAGTGAATCGCAGGTTTCTCCGGAAATCTCCTCGCAGATTCGGCGAGAAGACCGTGAAGTGATGAGGCTGCCGTTAGCGGAAGGTCTTGTTCGGTCACCATTGCTTGCTTCCTATCAGCTCCGATGTCTCTTGCGTTGTGGAATAAGTCCCTCGTCTCCAAAGAGATCTAGCGGTTTGACACTAATCAGATTGGGCGTCAGAATCAAGCGCCGCGAAAGCCTTAGTCTCCTTTTCACGCATAATTCGGCGAGTTTCTCCCGATTGCGGCTTGATTGCGCTCGTCATCTATCATTCGGATGCGAAGTTGCTTGACCTCGAGGTTACGGGAAGATATATTTGATGCTGGTTTAATCGCACTATACTAGAGAAATTATGCGCGTTGCTGTTTTATTGCAGGATTTGGTTTGGTGATTTAATCGGACTATTATAGAGATATTCCTCTATCTGACTTCTTTTAGCTTTGCGCCCAGTGGGGCAAGGACGGTGAGAGATTAGACGTCATATCATCGCTCTGTTTGCCCTTTTGTGCCTTGCGGTAGTTCTTAGGGCGACAAACACTGACTTCGGCCTTCCCCGTTCGCCACGCGGCTTTGAGGTCCACAATGCCGACTCCAGCATCGGATTTCTCGCTCATTCTCTAGGATTTGAGAGTATCTCCTGCTCAACTACGAGCGACGGCCTAGAGAGGGCGAGCGATCGTCACGGCCGGACAATTCGATTAAGCAGAATCGCAACGTGTATCTTGAGTATCGGGACCTGCCTCCTGGTCTTTCTTTCGCTGAAGAACTCCAGCCCAAGTTGGATGGCCTACCTCGCTGCTTTTCTCGCCATAACTCATCCGATTCTCATCTTCCAGGGCCGCTTCGGGCTACGAGAGACTTTGGCCGGGGCACTTTCGCTCGCCGGACTCTGCCTCGTGGCGAACAGCAAGGGCAAGAAATGGGGAGCGAGGCTCTTCATTGCCGGCTTCCTGCTAACGCTTGGGGCTGGTAATGCCGTGTCGGCGGGGGTTCTCTGGCCATTGGCACTCCTGACGCATTCGATCCTATCGAACCGGAAGAGGAGAATGCTCGATTTCCCTTTCTTGAGCTCTTTGCTCGCAATAATCGCCCTGGCGCTATTTTTTTCCGAAGCTCCCATCCTCTTCCCGATCTCGCTCTCATTGCTGGCAATCGGCGGATTCGCAGTCGTGGCCTTCGGATCGAGCCCGTTAGCCTTCTTGAGGGAATCCAAACAGCGGCAGTTACTTGCCGGAGCGTCCGGCGCCGTGTTTGCATCCGTCATGCGTCACACGCTTTGCTCAACACAGGAGGCGCCATCGGGCGGATTCGACGCTCTTTATGACGCGATCGCACCCGAGCCGCTCTCCTTCGCAGTCATACCGATACTGATAGCTGCCTCAATTGGCTTCGGCTGGTCGCTGGCCTACGGCAAGAAGGAGCAGTCGGTCTGGCTGGCCTACGCGGCGGTCTCCGTCGTCTTGGCCCTCTTCTTTGCCAGAGAATATGAGGCCGGAATAGCCACTGCAATTCCCATTCTCTGCGTGTTTGCCGCAATAGGAGTACACGGTCTCGGCAAGATGCTACTAGACTCGTTCAATCTCATCTCCCGGTTCCGTTGGACACCGATAGTGCTTGCGGCAGTGGTAGCTGTCTTTCCTCTAATTCATGGCATCGAACTTTTGGTGAATCTCGCCAAAAGAACGACGCTGGACGCGGCCGTGGCGTGCATTGAGCGGACGGTCCCGCAGGGTTCGGTGGTCGCTGTTGAAAGGGGCCTGCTCGAGCTTCCGGCTCAGCGGTTTCGCACGTTTTACGTCGAAAAGGCGGGCGAGAATTCGCCGGAGTTCTACACCAAAAGGAAGATCGAGCACTTGGTTGTGGGCGTCGATAACATCCTTGAGGCGCAGACGCAGCTTGCTGGAATCAATTACTCGCGGCTTTTTATTGCTGCAAAGAGCGTTGCGGCATTTGAGAGTGGCGACAAGCTGGTCGGGCCGAAGGTGCTTTTGATTACTCTGGACGAGGCGCGGCTCCCAAGAGACGACGGGCGTCATAATACGGCTCATATAGAATGACTGAGCGTAACCAGAAGGTGCAATAATGACCGATGATCTCAAGGATGTCGTCTCCGAATTGGCCCAGCGGATGCTGGTGGAATGGGACGTCAATTCAATCTGCACAGATGTGCTGATCGGATTCTGTGACCTTATGAGCGACGAGGCGCTTAGGGCAATCGATGAGCATCCCAGGCCACACAAAAAACCGCACGAGCTCTTGCCCGGCACAAGGAGCGGCATGGCCTTCTTTCTTCCGTTCAATAAAGAGATAGTCGAATCCAATCGCGGCGGCAGATGGGCATCACGAGAATGGGTTGAGGCCTACATATCAGTCAATAGGCTCGCCCAACGGATAGGCGCCGTGGTCTCGCTGGCCATAGGGGCGGCTGGCGAGCAAGCGCGATCTGTCCCCCCCACCGGCGATTTCAGCGAAGAGACGCTTTCGTCAAACTGGTCACATAAGCTCATCGGGGAGCTTTGTGGTCTGGGTCACATCGGGCTGCATCAGATGCTGATCACGCCGGCGGGATGCGCAGGGCGCCTCATCTCGCTCGTAACAACGGCCGAGTTGGAGCCGTCGTCAAGGTCTGATGCGCAACTCTGCGCCTACCTGCGCGATGAGAGCTGCGTCGAGTGCATTGAGGCCTGCCCTGTGGGTGCAGTACGCCCCGACGGCTTTGATGCTCAGGCGTGTTATCGCCATTGCATAGCCAACGCGTTGAGGCTGCCGGAGATGCCTCTAGCTGAGGTCTGCGGCAAGTGTGCGGCTACAAGATGCGCTCTTGGGCCCGGGTAGATGCGAGCTCAGGCTAGTGCCCCCCTGTGCAGCCAAGCTTCTTAACCCGGGACTTCGCGTCAAAATCGGCGCTCCTGTGGCAAAGTATGCAGATTCGCGCCAGCTGACACTCGGCACAGCTCACATTGCCGTATTCTGGGTCATCATCCCCCATCCGGCGTGCCTGAACATGTGCAGACCCCGGACCGTGACACGCCTCGCATGTCACCGCGGCCAGGTGAGGCGTGCTTTCTATGTCGATGAATCCGCTCCGCTCAAAAAAGCCCGTAGTATGACACCGCAGGCACTCGGTTGCATTCTGATCGCCTCGCTTAACTAGTGGCTGATAAGACCTGGAATGGGCAGATTTCGACCATTTATCAAACTGCTTTGAATGACAATCTCGGCAGATTTCTGGCCCGACAAACAGGAGATTGCCGTCGGGCGGTAGAGGCGATGTGCCCGCTATGACAGTGGCTTGGGCGGTTTTATCGGGCGACTGGGGCGGGCTATCCTGCACCTTCAGGCATCCGACGAGAGCACAAAGGGCAAGAATAGGCACTATGTATGCAGCTCTTGCAGCTTCTGCCCTCGACATCTAATGTAGAGGCCTGACCATCACGAGCGCGTCCTCGCCATCGGGGTAATAGCCCTTCTCCACATGGTGGACGCTGAATACGTGCTTCCGATAAAGCTCGATAGCTGCCTCATTGGACTTCCTGACCTCCAAAACCGCCGTGCTGAGATTCTTCTTGGCGAACCTGTCCAGCGCATGAAGAAGAAGCTGCTCGCCCCACCCGGCGCCTCTAAATTTCTTGGAAACGGCTAGATTCAGAATGTGGCCCAGGCCAACCTCGCGCATCAGGCAGACATAGCCGGCCAGCTCGGTGTCCCCGTTCGCGCTTTCATGCTCCAGCACGAATACTGACCCGCGAAATCCCCCAGGGGATTTGGCCAGGAAAAGAAACGCAGAACGCGACCAAGGGTGTGGAAACGTCTCCTGCTCAACGCGATAGACATCCGGTAGGTCGCGCCCGCGGAAGGGGCGAATTTTGAACTCGCCGGAGGGCTTGGGCATATCCCGGGTAGTAAGCTCTTCAGGTGGCATGACCGACGCGTCCCTGCATGACTTCCAAGAGCGACCTGATCATCTTCACCATCACCCGGCCTCCTTGCCCTTGGGCGCACCGTTCTTTGCATCCCTAGCAAGCTCAGCGTTCGATTTCCTAAGATAGGCCGGACGAATATCCGCCGGACCAACTGTCGGCCTATTTTTCGCGCATTCCGCCACGCACGCTACAATGCTGCTTCCGCGGGCATGGCGAAGGTGATGAGGCGCAAGCACATATTCAGAGCTCATGGCGGCTGAAATGACATCTCCATAGACATCTATACCCGTGCCCAAGAAGATGACCTTCTCGCCGGAAACCAGCCGCAAGACCTCCTCAGGCTCAACGGCTGCCTCAGCGGTTTCCCTGACCATTCCGGCTTCCAAAAATCGAAAGAGCGCGGAGAAGACCTCGCCGCGCCTCGCATCAATCATCGGGCAGATAATGTGCGAGGAGCCGGCGTAGTTGAAGGCAAGACCCTCAAGCGACGAGAATGGCGTAAGCTCTTTGCCCTCTGCGAAGGCTAGCCCCTGCATGACGCTAATGCCAATCCTGAGGCCGGTGAATGAGCCGGGGCCTATTGAGACCCCTAGCACATCAACGTCATGTATGGGGCAATCAACCGAACTGAGCAGATAATCAATACAGCTGAGCAATCGCTGTGAATGCGTTTGGCCGATCGAGATATTGATCTCCGCGCACGTCTCGCTGTCCGTGTCTAGAAAGCCCACGGCACCGACCTGGGTCGAGGTGTCAACCGCGAGAATTCTCATGGCCAAGAGGGATGCAGCACAAGTTGCTTCATACCCCACATCCCTCCGCAGTTCCATTGCTCAGCATAGACAGCAAACTCATCGCTCTCCGAGTGTGTAGGGCGGGCTTTCCAGCCTGTCCATCATATTCATAATGAGAGCCTGCCGAGGCCGAGCCTCTAATTCTCGAAATCGTCTATCTGCGCCCTCTGGAGCTTTCCGCTGAAATCGATATAGACGGACTTCCACTCGGAGAAGACGTCAAGCGATGCGGTTCCGGCCTCACGATGCCCGTTGCCCGTGCCCTTCGTGCCGCCAAATGGGAGCTGTATCTCGGCCCCAATCGTCGGGGCGTTCACGTAGAAAATGCCCGTGTGAACCTCACGCATTGCCACAAACGCCTTGTTTATGTCCTGCGTGTAGATCGAGGCGGACAGGCCAAAGCTCGTGTCGTTGCAGATGTCAATTGCGTCATCTAGGTCGTCAATCGTGATTATCGAGACCACCGGACCGAATATCTCCTCTCGAGCAATCCGCATGTCGCGCTTCACGCCGGAGAATATCGTCGGCTCATAGAACGAGCCTTTCTCGCAGCCGGGGCCGTCATATCGCTTGCCGCCAGTCTGCAGCTCCGCGCCCTCTTTCTTTCCTATCTCAACGTATGAGTGAACGGTCTTGAGCTGACCCTCGCTGACCGTTGGGCCAACATCAACCTTCGGGTCTAGGCCATCGCCGAGCTTCAATTTCTTGACCGCCTCAACGTAGCGCTCAATGAACTCCTGGGCGACGCTCTTATGCACGATTATTCTACTCGTCGCCGTGCAACGCTGACCGGTCGTGCCAAATCCGCCCCATACAGCCCCCTCAAGGGCTTGGTCGAGATTCGCATCGTCCATCACCATGATCGCGTTCTTGCCGCCCATCTCGAGGCAGACTCGTTTCATGTTGCGGGCGCCGAGCGTGCTGATGTTCGTTCCTATCTCAGTCGAGCCCGTAAACGAGATCAAGTTGACATCCTTGTGGACGACCATGTCGTCACCGATCTCGCTCCCGGACCCCGTAACAACGTTGAAAACGCCCGCCGGAAGGCCAGCCTCCTCATAAACCTCGGCAAAATGGATGACCGAAAGCGGAGTTAGCGTAGCGGGCTTTATCACGACCGCGTTGCCAACAACGATTGCCGGGAGCGATTTCCACGAGGGTATCGCAATCGGGAAGTTCCAGGGAGTTATGGCCGACACGACGCCAATCGGGACCCTTAAAGACATAGCGAATTTGTCGGGCATCTCAGCGGGAACAGTCTGACCAAAGCATCTTCGGCCCTCTCCGGCCGCATAGAATGCCATATCGATGGCCTCTTGAACGTCGCCCCTCGTCTCGGCTATCACCTTGCCCATCTCTCGCGTCATGTCACGAGCAATCTCTTCCTTGCGCTTCGTCAGAACCTGGCCGACTTTGTACAGCACCTCGCCTCTTTTCGGGGCAGGCACGAGAGCCCACTTCTTCTGGGCTGCCCGCGCGGCCTTCATCGCGCGATCGACATCCTCGGCGTTAGACTTCTGATGAATGGCGATAAGCTCGTCTTGATTGGCCGGGTTACGATTCTCATAAGTGCGTCCGGAAACGCTCTCAACCCATTCGCCGTTAATATAGTTCTTGCATGTTAGAGGCATGGAGACTCTCCTAATAGTCTGTCAAACATTATCCACCCACAATAAACATCATCCAACCAACGACGATTGAGCCGAGAAAAAGCGCCGCGAAATACTTGGAAGCGTTCTTCACGATCTTGACCCGGTCGTTCGTCCCGGTTGCAGATACAACAATCGATATAGCTAGCGAAAGATAGAATAGACAAAGAAAATGTATCATTTGCTGGACCCACCCGCGCTCGATTTCTCTTGCCCTCGCCGCTTCTTCTGCTTCTTCTGCTGCTTCTGCTGCTTGGCGAGGCGCCTCGCCTCCTCAGCGGCATCATAATCGTAACCTATCGAGCAGCGGTAGGCATCAATAGCTGTCAGAATGTTGAAAAGGCCTGCGCTCAGAAGGAACGCGATACCGATTTCGAATGTCGGCTCCGCGATAACGCCCTTTCCAAGACCAAACAACAAAGATATGAAGTACAATAGCCCGCTACCAAGCCCGGCCAACGTGGCGAGGGAGTTGATCAGCGACTCGGAGCCGCTCTGGCCGGCCTCGAACTGATAGAGCTTGCCGTCCATCAAAATGCCGAGAATAAACGTCAGAATCGTGATAGACCCAAGCAGCAGGGCCTTCTTTCTTCGACCCAACCATAAATGGCCAGCCCCGGGAATAAGCCATGCCACAATAAGCACGCCCAGCGCCTTGCCCTTGCTCGAAACGACGCTCGCAGAAGCCTCCCAATCACTCATTATACTCTTCCCATGTCACAACTTGTTAATTGCCAATCGACAGTATCTCGCCGAATCTCGGGTCATCTCGGATGTTGTCGAACTCCTCCGAATCCCTTATTGTCTTAACAAACTTGCTGCTCATATACCTCCGACCTCGTTTCAGCCATTTGAGAGCACTCTTCTTGTCGCCCTGCAACGAATAGGCCGAGGCGAGATTGAAATATGGCAACTCGGACTTGGGAGCGGCCCCCATCGCCACCTAAAATGCCCTATCGCCTCATCGAATCTGCCCTGTTTTTTAAGAATGAAGCCCAGGTTGTTATGGGCGTAAACATGGTGCGGCATCAGCTCGATCGTCCTGGCGAAGCACTTCTCCGCCTGCTCTAGATCTGCTTTCAGCATGAATGCGTTGCCCAAATAAATCGTCGCATCCGGATTCTCCGGGTCAAGAGAAAGCGATTGCTCAAGAATTGAGACCGCTCTGTCCAACTGCTCGGCCCGGAAGTATAGAATACCGAGTCGCGAGAGAAACCGGGGGTTCCGCGGCTGGAGCTCAATCGCCCTCTCCATGTCCGCGATTGCCTCCGCGCCCATGCCTGCTTGCTGATGATATATCGAGAGGTTGTTCATAAGCCCGGCATTGTGAAATCCCAGCAACCTAGCCCTCTCAAATCGAGCCTTTGCGCTAGGCCGGTCGCCCAGAAGCTGCGCCTGGTGGCCCCATAGCAGAAAATACTTGGCCCGCGTCTCTTGCGTCCATCTGTCCACATAGACATCTGCCGGCGGGTCATCCAAGAACGTTGAATAAAGCGCCGGAAAGTCCATCGTCGGGGTCAGCGGCTCCACCATAAACGCCTCGAGCAGTATCCCGAAGAGCTTGATATTTATCGCCGGAACTGTCGGATACTCAGCATAGAAGACCGGAGCCATCGCACTCTCAATTATCCGCATCTCGCGATTGTAATTCGACTGAGCGTCGTTCTGCTCAAAATACTCGACAACTCGCCATCGCCGCTCGTATAGCCGAACATCCTCCCTTAGGCCCTCGACGAATTTCATATAGTAAAGCGGAAAGAGAGCCGTGTCCGTCTCCCCGAAGAAGGTCGAGTCCAACGGCATCGTCCGGAGCATGTTATGGCCATGCCAATAGGCGTAGTAATTGCCGGAACTGTTGCACGAGTGATAGTTCTTGGCCGCAAGGTGCAGCGGCAGCACAGCGAGCAATATGAAGACCGCGAGCGCAAGCTTGCGCCTCAGCCGCGCGCTCTCCGAGCTTCTGGCTCCGGTAACTAGCCGAAGCAAGCCACCAACCCCAATGCCAGCTAGAATAGCGGCGGCAAGATAGGCCGGCAGGCAGTAGGCAGGCTCCAGGCTCTCACCCTCCCCATAGAGAAGGGTCACGAGCAACGTTCCGAGCATAAGAAGAGGAAAGAAGAGTATCCATGATCGCCTCCTCATAAGTCCCCAGATAAGCCCAAAGAGGGCCAATACCGCCCCGCAGGGCCCTAGCTGTGTCCAGATTGACGTGAAATAGGAGCGAGTTACGGCCACGTTCTCATCAAACGTCCGACTCGCCTGCTTGAACTTGTAATCCGTCTGGGAGACGTGTCCCCAGAATCGCTCCCACGTTGAGGGATTATCCCAGTTTAGCAAAGGCTTCTCATTCGCCCGGACTGGCAGATATAGATAGACCAATAATCCAAACGCCAAAAAGAATAGGGCAACGAGCGCCACGCCTTTTTTGCTAAGAATTCGCGCGAACCTGATTGGACGCGACAGGGCAAGGGCTATCGGAAAAAGAGCGAGTGTGAGATGATTACCGAGGCCGATGCCCAGCACGAAGAAGAAGAGCGCCGCGCTCCTAAGAATCGGGAAACCGGCCTGAACATCACCGCGACTTGTCTTCTGTAATGCCGCCGAGTCTCTCCCGGAAACGCCGAGCGCTCGAAACGCGATCAATACAAGCGCGCTCCCGAGCATCAAGTTCATTGAATAGACTGTCGATTGAGTTGCCTGAAGCCAAAATGTCTCCGAGAAGGCGAGAAAACAGGCTGCCACAACCCCCGAAAACGCCCCAGAAAGGCGAAGGCAGATTAAGAATACAAAGGTAACTACGAGCGAGGCGCACAAAGCGGCGAGGATGTTAGCTCTGAAGCACGGATTGCCAACTGGCAGCAAGAATGACCAAGCCTTCTGGCACATAAGAAACAACGGGTAGCCGGTGGGGTGTGCAACGCCCAGAAGGTGTGAGGCGGTCGCGAGCTCAGGCCCGTCGCTGAACCTGAACAAGGGATTTGCCGTCGTCAGATAGAGCGTGAATGAGGCGGCAAAAAGAACTGCCGCAATTAGCACAATCGCGACGCTAATACCACCTGTGTTCGAGGCGCCCATTATTGTTCGGGATTTCACGGTGGGGCTTTTCAATTCAGCGGCTCCCTATTCCAGGCTTTGGTTTGCGCTCACACTTTGGCGGCCCAAACGCATGCCCGTCCGAGATGAACGTGACATTGCCACACTCATCCGTGCGAATGATCTGGATGTTCCTCTTCTCAAGCCTCTCTAAAACTGCCTCGTGCGGCCTGCCATACTTGTTCGGCGTCGCAACCGTGATGACAGCAAACCTTGGCGCAACTGCATCAAGGAACGCCTCGCATGTCGAATCCGACGCGCCGTGGTGTCCCACTTTCAGTATCTGGCTCCTAAGCGGCAGCTCGTCGAAGAGAACGACTCCCTCGCCCACAGTGTCCAGGTCGCCCGCGAACATCACAGAGGCGTCCTTGTAGCGCAGCCTCGCCAGAATGCAATCCGGGTGAAGGCGCTTGCCCCGTCGCTTGGGATTGAGAAACTCAAGATGCACGCCCGACGGCAAGCTAACGAGTATCCGGCCGCAGACAATCGTCGTAATGCCTCCGAACTCTCGCAAGGCTTTTTGATAGCTGTGAAACTCCTCGCACTCAAACCCTATCCCCGTGTCATAGAGCGTCTTGACCTCAAACTCCCGAATTATCTGAACGAGGCCGCCGATGTGGTCAGGATGCGGATGCGTGGCAATCACAACGTCCAGCGCCTCGATGCCACGAGCCTTCAGGTATGCCGCAACTTTCTTGCCGCCCGCAACAGTCCCCCCGTCTATCAGAATGTGCTCGCCAGCTGGCCCCTCAACTAGCGCCGCGTCCGCAGTCCCAACGTCGAAAAACGTGACCTTCAGCAGGCCATCGGCGGCAACAATAGGCAATTGGGCAAGCAGAAAAATAACGAAGACAAGACACAGGACAAAACGCACAATCGGCTCCCTTATAATCAACACCCCGGGAACAAACCTAATGAGTTTTAGAGCCTACGAAGAGAGCTCTTGCCTGTCAAGGGCGCCGACGGTGTGTGATGCTGTCCAATGGAGTGAATCGCTCAAGATTGCCCGCAGCTAGGCAGGCATGTCCTCCTGAAAAAGCGAAAACTGATCTCTCGCAACTGCAGACCGTACCTTCAATCGTTGCAGAAAGAGCATCTTCGGCGAGACATGCTCGCGGGCGATGCGCATTCTCGCTATCTGGCAATAGGAGGGATTGAGATCGATCCCTATGAAGTTCCGACCTGCGGAATTTGCTGCAACGCAGGTCGAGCCGGAGCCGCTGAACATATCCAGGACGATGTCGCCTGAGAAACCGACGCTGGGATCCTTCCGAAATGTGTACATCAGCATAAGTCGCAAAGGCAGAACAACGGGAAACGGCGCTGGATGCCCGCCAGCACGCTTGACATCCTCAGGATAAATCGGCCAAACCTGCATCGCCAGATTGCGCCATTGCTCCTGCGTCAACTTGCTGGCCTCCTTCGCCTCGCGCGGAAGGCCAACGGGCTTCCCGTCCTTGACAAGGACGTTTATAAACTCGATCGTGTTGTCCTCGAAGATATTGGGGGGATATGGATAGCTGCCAAACATCTTAACCGATGTCTGTTTCTGCCAAATAAATACGCTATAGCGATTAAGGCCCTTCATGCCTGCCAGTATCGATTGCTCAATGTCGCTGGCGATGTTCTTCAGGTGTCTTGTATGCTGCGTATTCGACACGCTTTTGGGAAGAGGCATGATGGGCGCCACAATCGCTAGCTTTCCATTGGGGATCAAAATCCTAAGCGTTTCGCGCCAAATGGGGACCAGGTCTTCGATGTATCTAGCATAATCGCTCTGACCAACTTGACCGTCCACGCCGTAGTCCTTGACGTTCCAATAGGGCGGGCTGGTAACGGCCAGCGCGATACACTCGTCAGGGAGGCGCTTGAGCGCACGCAACGCATCATCATTTATTATCTCGTTGATCGAGTCCCGAGGCCAATTATTCGTATCAGGTATTCTGTATATCAAGCCCATGCCTCTTGAATTGTATGAATTGCTTGTAGTTTCCCTTCAGCAAACCAATTCGCGAGTACCTCGCGCTTTCCGGAAACAGCCCGGCCAAGATAATTCCTCGAACGTTGCCGGCCGCGTCAGGAATATTCCGATGAACCCAACCAATATACCGCAGAATCTGGCCAAAGACCGAATCTCTGGCCTCTTGCGCCTTAATTTCCACAACCACGTATTCTCCCAGCTCGCTAAGGCACAAGAGATCGATGCGACCAATAGGCGTAGAGTACTGCCTGCCCGAGTCCACCAGCTTGAGGCCTTTTTCTAGCTGACCTAGATTCGTAACATAGAAAGTCTCAATGTCTTTTTCGATCTGCTTTCTCTCAACTACTTCTGCTTCCTCTTTCGTTAGCAAGTTCTTGCCCTCGGCCACAAGATCTTCGACCTCGCCTCTCGCTTGTGCCCCGTCAATCGCCAGGCAAAGATAAGTGAACCATGAGGGCTTCTGAAGCGGATCACCAAAATAGGCAAACCAGTCCGCCAAACTGCCAAACGTAGATACCTTCAAGCTGGGCAAGTGCTCCTGAAGCAATCTGTCCACTTGGTCAACCGCCCTGCACACTATTGAGTCGTTCTCTACATCCAAGTAGTCAGGATAACAGAAAAACGAGCGCTGATAACTAGCGCTCAGATGTATTCGAGTGTACCGCGTCTGCGGATTCGATGCAACGTCACCATCCCAGAATGACCCCGAGCGAAATCCCGCTTGAGTCATAGGTACCCTCCTGGCCAGCTCCAGCAGCAAATGCCTTTCATCATCCCCAAGGTCTCTCCAGTGCAAAACATAGTTGCTGACAAGATCAAGGTCCTCATGGCTCTGTGCTAGGTTCAGGAAAAGCTCGTATTCGGTAAAGGCGATCGTGTAATCACAAATGCTAAGAATCTGTAGGAGAAAGAGGTGTGGAACAATGCCTAGGAACTCCGGTGCATAACTGCCCGCGATGGTCGGGTTAGGGTATTGAAATTTCGCAATCTGAGATTCGATGACAGGTCGAGCAGCGATCGATTCGCCGCCGATGAGGTCAAGTCCCGCATCTGTGATCATAATCTCGGAATCATCTTGAATCCACAAAAGCCCCAGTGCTTCAAGGAGTTTTTTCCATATCCTCACTAGTGCAGTACGGTCTTGCTGAGTTCCATCTGGCACCCTAGGTTCGAGTAAGCCTTTTTTCATGAGTCTTCCAAGCAACCTGTCCTGGGTGGTCGGATTCCAAATCGCGCCCAGAAATTCGTTGAAGACCGTCTCTAATATGCTGTACACGGCCTCAACATTTTCGCTCTTGAGCGCTCTGGCCTTCGGAACATACCAATAGGTTGAGCAGGCTTCGTAGCGCGAGAGAAAATCCTCAAAAACATCTCTGAAAGGGAACTTACTGGGTAACCCAACCATCGCCCGCTTGCCTCATGTTGCGCCGTCATTCAATCCCTGATCCATTAAGCCATATTGTAAGAAGCAAACGCAGAATGTCAAAAAACAATTCACAGCATCTTGAATCTCGCACGCGCAGCCTACGCTCTGCTATCTCTGCGCCTTCACCTTCAAAGGCCACAAGACGTCGCTGCTTCCGGGGACGGTGCAGACGACTATCTTGCCCTTGCTGTCGGAGATGTGCAGAAAGCCCATCTTCTCATTGAAGACCAGATGCTCTATCGGCAACTCCACCTCTTTTGGAATGCTCAGCGTCCACTTGCCGACCTCAGCAAGCGAGGCGGAGAGCTTGCGAACGACCGCCGTCTTACCGTCACAGTCCACGAGCATAAAGCCGTCGTTGTGGATAGAAGGAGATAAAATTACCTTCACACTCCCGGACAATCGAGGCGCCTCAAACTCGGTCTTCAGCCTCTCGACCTTGCCGCCGGCCAGTTTGAATCCCAGGATGCGATAGCTGGTTTTGCCCTCGAAACCACAGAGAAAGGTGTCCCCCAGGGCAACGATGTGGGAAGGCTCCTTCGGCCCCAGGACAAACGTCTTCCTGCCTTGTGACTCAATCGACCTGTCAGTTGAGGTCATGTCAAAAACCGCGACTTCCACCTCGGCTAGGGCCTTCTCCTTCGGTTTCGCAAGGTCCACAACTTTCGTGCTGGCTGCCCCTTTGGAAGGCGTCATCACGATGCAGGCCAGATTTCCATCGGCATTCTGGATAACTCCACTTGGCATTCTAGCCTCGGGGCAGTTGATGCAGAGCTTCTTCTTGACGTCGGAGAGATAGTCATCGAGCAAGAACCCGCAGACTCTGAAACCATCGTCCGGCGCGGAGAGCGCGAACCACCGCTTTGGCCCGGCGGTCGTGCGATAGACGCTCCTGACCGGGTCCAGCGTCGCCATCGGAGCCAGGAGGCGCCATGTTCCGTCGATGCCATCCCAAAAAAGCACGCGGAAATCGTCCTCGCCGGCCTTCTGCTCGGTTACTGCGAGCAATCGCTCCCCTCCGATGAAGTGGACGGAACCGTTGGGGTCCGAGAGGACGGGCTCCTCCGTCAAATCCTTGAAAATCACCGTCGGCGGCCA
>JAGHCW010000162.1 GCA_021160245.1 bacterium
ATCAGTCGCAATCCATTGGACTTCGACAATCGGCTCACGAACCAGCTCTTCCGAAACCATGCAATTCGACATCGGCGGCGTCCAGTCAACAGTCGTCTGCGTGTCGAATGTCACTTCCCCAAAACCGTCAAGGGGAGCAGCCTCAAGGTTGCCGCAATTGTCTGTCGAGATTGTATGGAACTCGACGAAGCCCTCAAAGCCATACGGTATCGTCCAATTGTAAGCGCCAGACGTGCCCGGCGCGGTGAGACCTGTATCCTCCCAAGCTCCGTCGTCAATTCTCGCCCAGAGAGCCGTGCTGTCAACGCCGATAAGCGCATCGCCGGCCGTGAACCTCACCGTTATATAATCCTCGTTGTTCGCACACTCCGGCGACTCGCATGTTGACCACGGCGCTGTGGCGTCATAGATAGTTGCGCTGTCGGAAAGAGATCCGGGGAAGTCCTCGTAATTGAGTGCGTTGTCCATGGCGTAGGTAGCGAATTCGTAGGTTCCTTCCTGCGACGGGTAAAACGTAAACGTGCCATAATCTGCGTGCATCGTACCCCAGAGGGCCCAGGCGCCAGCATTATACCTATAATAGAGGGATACTCTATCCACTCCAGCAGGGCCAGCATCGTCAGCTGTGTAGTCAACATAGATAATTGGCGTATTAACGCAGCCCGGTGACGTTGCCGTTGAGGTCGGGCTCTGCCTGTCGAGGATAAACGTGTCATCGGCGCTGCCGACTGCCTCGACATTCCCAAGACCGTCTGTGGAAATCGTGTAAACACCATATTGACCGTCGCCATCGGGGGCTGCTAATGGTGGTGTGAAGATGAACGTGCCCGACTCATCAGGTGACGAAAGGGTGCTATCTGTGAAGGCGCCACCATCGATCTGATACCACAAAACTGTGCGGTCAAGCCCTTTGACTTCACCGGCGCCGGATTCATCCGAGGCGACGAAGTCCACATCAATCGGCGTCGAATTGAAGTAATATCCATTGATTGAGCAGCTTGACTCAGGCGCTGTGGAATCTACGAGGCACGTGTCATCCGGATCGAGGTGCGCAGGCGGATCCTGCACATTGCCCCAATTGTCTTCAGCCAACGTGAGGAACCTGTATCGGCCGTCTCCATCCAGGGCGACAAATCCAAATTCGCCAGAGAGGAGGTTCGTTCCCGTCTCATCCAGGCCCGAGTGCATCCAAACGCCATCGTCAACATTATACCAAAGGCCAACATCCACTACGCCATTGCCCACCGGGTCAGAACAGGTGAAGTTGACCGTGATGGTCGCGTTCGTCACCTCAAATGGCAGGACACTTGTAACCTCTGATGTCGGCTTAGTAACGTCCCAAACAGTTGTTGTATCAGGAGGTGTAACAGGGTCAGCCTCAATGTTTCCGGTCAAATCAGTTGCGATCGTATAGAAGCCGTAGGAGCCCTGTCCAGACGGCGGATCGAAGACGAAGTGGCCAGACGTGCCCGTCTGATGGTCGGCGTATTCGGTGTATGTGCCGCTGCTATTGAAGTCATACCAAAGCGCGACATCATTGATGCCAGTCCCACTAGCATCGCTTGCGGTGAATGTCACCATGATCGGGACATCCACTACATAGCCTGAGGAAGCGCAGCTGGATACAGGGTCGATTGTGTCAAGCTGACATGAGGAGTCCGCGACTGAAGGCGGAGCTTCTGTCACGCCACCCTCTTGCTTCGCTCTCGTGTAGAAGTCATAGAGCGCCTCGTCAACCGGATAATCGAAGTAGATCGTCCCGTAGGTTCCTGAGCCATACGAATCGGTGTATTGGTGCCAACTTGTGTAGTCGGGACCGACATATCGACGCCAGTAAAGCGTAACCGTCTCAACCGTGGCCCCGGAAGGAGCGCCGGCCGTGAAAGAGACTGGAATGTTCGGGCCACTCCAGAGCTCGGGGCAACTGGCAAATGATGACGGGCCAGAGGCTGTATAGGCGCTGTAGCAATCCCAGCCAGATGGCGCCTCGTCATTGCCCGCTAAGTCGGTAGCGACTGTATAGAACTCATAGCGACCATCGCCGAACGTCGGATTGAACTTAAAGAGGCCCGAATCGCTCGCGTCTGAAAGGCCAGTCGCCTGCCAATCCTGATCCCAAACCGTTCCACCGTCAGCGGAGTACCTAACCCACAGTGCAACGCTATCAAGCGTGCCTGCTGCGTCATCAGCCTCGAATGTGATGCTAATCGGCGAAGATGTCGTAACCGTGGCACATGTGCACCATGAGGTCGGAACCTCATCATCATAAGTTGTCTGGCAATCCGCGACACTCGGCGTCTCCTGGTTGCCGCTATTGTCCGTCGCAAGCGTCCTGAACTGATAGACACCTGGACCTTCCGCGGGAACAAAGTCGAACGTGCCCGACGGGTCCGTCTCACAGAGTCCAGAATCCTCCCAGCCCGTGCCGTCGAAGTTATATTGCAGGCAAACCTCCGCAATGCCGCTTGAATTCGGGTCGTTCGCCCCATAGCGAACTGGTATCGGAGAGCTGGCGCTGTACTCAGCACAGGAACAATCCGACTCCGGCTCCTGAGCATCGTATATCGTTACGATATCGTGAACGACCGGCCAATCCTCGACGTTCCCGGCGTTGTCCGCAGCCTGCGTGAAGATATAGTAGTTACCCTCGCCATAGGGCAGTGTCATCGCTATCGTGCCCACGGTGCTATCGCCGTAATCGGCAAGCCACGGTACCCAGCCACCGGGACCGAAGCGATACCAAACGCCCACAACGGCTATGCCCCCGAGATCATCTGAGGCGGCATATTCAAGGGCAATATCAGGGACAGCTGTGTAAAGCGGTCCCACAGCGTATGAACTCGGCTTCTGAAGGTCATAGAGCGCGCTGTGGAAATCATCGGTAGGCGCAAGCTCCACATTCCCCGCGTTATCCTCAGCGATCGTGTAAAACTCATAGGTGCCAGCGCCATGCGGCGGAGAGAAGACATATTCTCCCTCCGTCCCAGTGTCAGACAGCACGCTATCTATCCAGGCTCCGCCGTTAAAGCGGTAATAGAGCGATACGTTCGCTATTCCGGACACCGCGTCGGACGCCATATAGTAAACCGGTATTGGCTCCGACCCGTAGGCCTCGCCGTCGCCGGTCGGGAGAATGCTCGAAACCGGCGCCGTTACATCATAACAGACCTCTGTGTCGGCGGTCCCAGGCGCAGCCTCGATATTCCCGAAATTGTCTGTGGCAATTGTGTAGAATTCTATGATTCCCTCGGTCGCCACGAAGTTAAAGGAACCAACAGCGGTATATTGCCGATGGCCCAAACCGGAATAGGTCCAAGGTGAATTTCCAGAGGAATAACGATACCAAAGATCAACAAACGCAACGCCGCTGAGATTGTCGGTCGCGGTGAAGTCCACTGTGATGTTCGGATCGCTTGTATAGTACGACGCAATCGGGTCAGCCCAGGACTGCGGCGCCTGGGCATCGAAGACAGTTGTGTCATCTGGAATCGGAGGCGTTGCCTCGTAGTTGCCGGCGTTGTCCCTTGCGATCGTGTAGAACTCAATCGTGCCGTCGCTTGCGGGGTTGATGTCGAAGACTATCGTCCCGAAAGTAGCCTCGCCCAGAATCGGAGCAGCGGCGTGCCAGAGCCAACCAGAATAGCGATACCACAGCGTTACCGAGTGGAGCCCGCTGGACGTGATGCCCTCTTCACGGTAATCGTCCGCCAGATAGTCTAGATATATGGTTGAGGCGCTGACCTCATCGATGGTTGTGAGCTCAGACCAGGGATTCGTAATATCGTAAATGCACCGGGAGTCGGCGTCGAAAGGCGGCGCCTCCTCAACCAGTCCGTTCGAGTCCTCAGCAATCGTGAAGAACTCGTAGAGGCCTTCCTCTTCATGAGGCGGAATGAACGGGAAAAGAACCGAGCCGGTTGGCTCAGTGTAGCCGAAATCACCGTCGAACTCGCCCCAATCGCCACCCTCATATCTCCACCACAGGGTGACTTCGGACAGGTCGGCCCCAGGCGTGTAGGCAGCGTAATCGACTTCGATGCCCGGCACGAAGTTCGAATTTGTGCTAAAGTTGATAGTCCCATCGCTGGCGTAATTCGGGGCATCGGCCTTTGAAGTCGGCGTCGTGCCCGTGTAATCGCAGGAATCGTCTGCGACTGCCTTGGTCTGCCAGAGGCCCGCGTTGTTCTGAGCAATCACATAGAAGTCGTAAATGCCATCGCCCTGCGTGGGATCGTAGTGGAACTCTCCCTCATAATATGTTGTTCCGGCGTTCACAGTCGAGAACATCCCGGCGTCCGACCAAGCTCCACCATCATGGCGATGATAGAGTCGAACCTCCGTTATGCCGCTGACGAGGTCCTCGGCGAAGTAGTTGATAGCTATCGGCGCGTAGTTCGCAGTCGCAGGGCAGTTGCAGTCCGAATCAGGGGCGCTCGAATCGTATATAGTAGTCGAATGCGGAGAGGTCGGCAGATCGGAGAGATTGCCCGCGCTATCTAGAGCCCTCGTGCAAAGACCATACGTTCCTTCACCATTGCCCGGTGAGAAGCTGAACGTGCCATAATCGCCGGCCTCAGTCAGCCCACTATTCGTCCATGCCCCTCCATTGAAGCTGAACCAGAGCTGCGTCTCCTCAACGCCCGAAGACGGGAAGTCATAGGAATAATAGTCAACGTCAAACGGCAGTGTGGTCGCATACTTGGGCGAGATGCAATGCGATGTTGGTGGTGTTGTATCGAGCTCAACCCACCAATCGGCGTTCTCCGGTGGAATCTCCCAGTTGCCGAGCGTGTCCTTCGCTAGCATATAGAAGTAGTAGGTACCATCGCCGTGTTGCATCTCGTAGGTTGTGTCCCCGTTGACAATCGGGGCGCCTCCCGCAATCGTCGCGCCGGTTGGATAGAAGGACCCGGTCTCGCCATATCGATAGTATAGCTGGAGCACATCGACATCCATTGTGGCGTCTGCTCCTGTGTAGTGAAGCGTCTGCGTCGTTGAGTTGTCGTAGTGCGAATCAGCCCAGCAGCTGGATTCCGGTGGCGTCGTATCCCAAAGGGCAGTAATCGTGCCGCCGCCGAAGGCTGCCTCGTAGTTACCCGCAACGTCCTCAGCAATGAAGTAGAACTCATATTCCCCGTCGCCGCTATCAGGCACGAAGCAATACGCGTAGCCCAAGCGCGTCGGTGCAGAAAGCCAGTCCGTCATCGCCGGCGGCCCCTGGAACAGCATGTAGGCTCCACCCTCTTTACGATAGAACATAAAGGTCGAGGCTATCCCGCTTAGATTATCGAGTGATGCTCCCGCAACAACGAGAGTGCCCACACTTGCGTCTTCGCAAGTAAGAGGCGTTGAGACCGGCGGCTCATCGTCATAGACCGTTGTGCAATCAGGCGGCGTCTCCCCATCAACAGGGGTCGCCTCAATCAGGCCGGCCTTATCGTGCGCCACGGTGTAGAAGCCGTAGACTCCATTGGCCGCTCCTACGGCAAACGGGAACGTTCCGATATCACCGGTTTGGGTGTTTCCGGCGCCAGCATAGAGAGTCCACGCACCGCCGTCAAAATTGTAATAGAGCTGGACGTAATCAATGCCGCTGGTCTCATCGTATGCAATGTAATCGACCAGAATCGTGTTCGGGTCATTCTCCACTTCAGGTGAAATCGCCCTTGACCGTGGAGGCGTTGTATCAACTATCGTCTCCATATCCGGAGGCGTTGAGGCGCTAGGATATGCCTCGCTGTTGCTGCAGCAGTCCCACGCCATTGTATAGAAACCATACACGCCGTCGCCGTGAGTCGCCGTGAACGGAACTGCGCCCGCTATGTTCTCCTGATTGCAACTAGTCGAGTAGTTGCCATCGTATTGCCAAGCGCCTCCCTCGAATTGATACAGCAAATAGATGAAATAGACGCCGGACATGTTGGGGCTGACGCCCGAGTCGTTTCCCGAAACGTCAACGTTAAACGACCCGTCAGTATCATAATCTGGCGCGTCGGTCACAATGGACGTGGGTGTCGTGGTGTCATAAAGCGTAGTGCAAATGCTCCCTGGCGTCGCCTCGTCATTGCCGGCGCTGTCGGTCGAGACGCAGCCGAACTGGTATTTACCATCTAGAGGAGGGACGAAGTTGAAGAAGCCTTCAGAGCCCGTGCCGGACTCTCTTGTGTCAAACGTCCAGGGGCCATCATCATAGCGATACCAAAGCTCGACCCTCAGGTCGTATGCGCAGTCCTCTTCGATCGAGTATTCAACACGAAGCCGGCCATCATTGACGCAGGTATCCGGGCAGTTCACGGTTGTTACGGGGGCCGTGTCGTCATAGATGGTCCAGTCGTCTGGGGTGCTCTTTGGCTCTATATTTGCACAATCCTCAGCTATTGTGAGGAACTGAATGCGCCCCTGCAGTGTCCAGGGTACCATGAACACGCCAACTGTGGAGTCCGTGGACATCAGGAACGTCCAATCGCCCCATCCGGATTGGCCTGTGCAATCGGAAGTATGCCTACCCCACAACGAAACGCCCGTTACTCCGGTGAAGTAATCATCTGACTCGAAGCCCACAGGGATTGGCGAGCTGTTATGATATGTAGAACACCAACTAGTGGAGGTAGGCGCCGTGTTATCAACGTCCATGGCGTCAAGCCAAGTTGTTTCAGGATATGTTCCTGTGGCTCCCCCCCACGTCTCGTACGTAAGATAATACTGATAGGGACCGGCCGCTAGCGAGCTCACAGTGCCTATCCAAGTTACTCCGCTGTCGAAGTACAGGTCTATAACCGTTGAGCCATCGTCCAGATGCGCCTGAACCGTTAGAAGTGTGCCGACCGTCGGGGGGAATGCGCAGTCAGCCGTGAACTCGAATATGGTTGAAGAACTCCCACACATCGGGCTCAGGCTCGGATTGGCTAGCCAATTGCCGCTTTGGTAGGCGTAAACCGTGGCAACCGGAAGCCCGTCATACGTTGCGAAGTAAAGCGTTCCGTCCGTCCCAATGGACCCCGCCGATAGCCACGTCTCATCGGAGTAACCAAGATCGTAAGACCAGCAAAGGCGTCCCAACGGCGTGACCTCGAAAAAGAGGCCGCCACTGGCGGTAACATAGATTGAGCCGTTAACGTCGATTATTACACTGGCATACTCAATGGTGGTGGCGGCAACTAACTGAACTTGCCACTCTAAAGTACCGTCAGAGGCGATCGCGAAGAGGTTTGCCTCAGTATCCACAATATAGACCGTTCCATCTGTGCCGATAGCCGGTGCGTTCAGAACTCCGGCTCCTACTACAGGGCTATCCCAGCTCCACTCTAGCGTCCCATCCGAGGCTACACAATAGAGAACTGCCTCGTTAATGGTGTCACCATCGTCGCCGAAGTAGATGAATTTGCCGTCTTCTGAAATCGATGGCGATGACTTAGTGACGTCGTCGATGCCGCCACCGGGGGGATATGTCCATAACACGGTCCCGGTGCTGGCCTCGACCGCCTTCAAAGCGCCAGAACCTATGTTCGTATCCCTCCCTGTCACATAGACCGTGTCACCATCAAATGCCGGAGAGGTCTCATCAAGCTCAATATCATCGCTGAAGCCCTCTGTCCATGCTGCCGTCCCCTGACCTGCGCCGGACATGTAAACAGCGTGAAGCTTGCCGCTGGTTCCCATACTATGGAGGAAGAACACCAGGTTCAGATCATCTGCGATAACAGGGGAAGTGATCGCGGACCCACCACCTGTGGCGGCGTATGCCCAGACAAGACCACCTTCCTTATCAAGCCTATAAACATCGCCATGTTCACTCTGGGCAATTATGCTGGAATCGCTTGCTATCGCGGGAGTACACCTCGCCCGGCCCCCACCACCCAGTTCATAGGTCCACCATAGTGAGCCATCCGGGTACAAAGCGCAGGCTTGTTGCTCGTATTGCGCTGTGAAGCGCAACGTTCCGTCCGTCGCGATAGTCACAGAACTGCCGTGCGGACCTGGATACGTCCACTTCATAAACGGGCCGTCAGGCCCCACCCAGGGGCATTGACCTGAATTCCGCGCATCGTAAAGATAAGTCGGCCATACATCTCCCTGAGCAAAGGAGGCCGAAGACGCA
The DNA here is from genome assembly GCA_021160245.1 of bacterium. Taxonomy (GTDB): domain Bacteria; phylum B130-G9; class B130-G9; order B130-G9; family B130-G9; genus JAGHCW01. The sequence goes on from JAGHCW010000162.1 coordinate 8,099, forward strand.
ATCAGCCCAATAAGAACCAGAATGCCAACCATCAAAGCGCTTCTGAAACTTCCTACCATAAGTGCTACCCCACCCTTCCTGGTTAGAACCAACTTCGGTGTAAGAATCTACTTATTCTTAATTATCGACAATTTGACGCAAAGCGCAAGGGCATACTTCCCCAAAGCGCAGCGGTTTAGCCCAGTATCCAGAGTCATGGCAAGGCGGGAACAAAATCTCCTACCCCCCAAAATCCCCATTACAAGGCAATACAGAAAACAAAAATACTCCCATACAATTGGTAATCATAACGGAATCGCAAACAACGTGTCAACAGCAAATTCCGGCCAGCTGATGACACCTCGGAAGAGAGTCAATCATTAGATTATCGATGATCGATTCCATATTCCATTTGACCTCGCATGAGAACTCATCGTATTTATGGGTTGAGAACAGAAATTGGCAATTATAGTATATTCGCATTATCTATAAACGACGATAGATTCTTCTGTTAAGGAGTTCGGAATGAATGAGAATGTCTCGCAAGAGCGATTGATCAAAGTTAGGGCCGAGCTGGCAAAGCGAGGGCTTGACGGCTATTTCGCTACGCACAGCGAGAACATGCCCAACTACAATGTCAGATTTCTAACAGGTTTTTCAGGCTCGACCGCAATTATCGTGATCTCAGAGAGCGAAGCCTCCATCATCACCGATGGCCGTTACTTTGAGCAAGTTGCGCAGGAGGTCGCTGGATTTACTTTGAAGAAGCTGCCTCCGGGCGTGCTTTACAGTGATTATTTGACTCAAGTAGTTGGCGAAATGGGCATAAAGAGCCTCGGCTTCGATTCCGCAAGTACTACTGTTGCGAGCTTTGAGAAGACTAAGGCTGACCTCGCGAAGATAAAACTAACGGGTATTCAGAAGCTTATCGAGCCATTCCGAGCGATCAAGACGAAGGAAGAAATAGCTCTTATTCGCGATTCTGTGATTCTGGCCAGCGAGGCGTTCAAGAGGCTTGTCGAGGTGAATGTCCGTGACAAAACCGAGAACGAGCTTTCAGCCTACCTCGAGTACCAAATGCGACTCTTGGGCGCGGAGAAAATTTCATTCGAGACAATACTTTGCTCCGGGGCCAGGTCTTCCATAATTCACGGCAAACCATCAGGTAACAAACTGCAGCCCGGTGATCTTGTGATCGTGGATTTTGGGTGTGTCCTGAATAGCTATTGCTCTGATCTCACCAGAACTTGCGTTGTGGGAGAGCCTAGCGTTGAGCAGAAGCACTGGTTCGCGGTCGTGAAGGAGGCCCAATTCGCGGCAGCAGAGGCGGCTCGGCCGGGAACTCTGTGTCGCGACGTTGACGCTGTTGCCAGGAAAATAATCTCGGACGCCGGCTTTGGCGAGTTCTTTAGCCATGGACTTGGGCACGGCGTCGGTCTGCAAGTCCATGAGGCGCCTCAGATAGGTCCCTCTTCGGAGGGGACGCTGGAGGCCGGCATGATAGTAACGATCGAGCCGGGGATATATTTTGAGGGCAAAGCCGGACTGCGCCTCGAGGACGATTTCGTGATAGGCGAGGCGGGCGCTATACGAGTTGCTGATGTGCTGGGCAGTAAGCTTTTTGTGCTGGATTATTAGTTGATCGGCACGTTTTTTGACATCTCTGCGTGTCTGGTATAGTTTGAACTCATTATTTGTCGGTTAAGCAATTTTGGAGGTTTGCTTTGGTCTCATCAAATGACTTGAGAAATGGAACGAAGGTTGAGCTCAACAAGGCGCCCTATTCGGTCGTTGAGTTTCAACACGTCAAGCCGGGTAAGGGGCCAGCATTCGTCCGGACCAAGCTGAAGCATCTTCTCACAGGCGCGGTTATAGACAGGACATTTCGGGCCGGGGAGAAGCTCCAGAGCGCCGATGTTGAGGAACGGACAATGCAGTATTTATATAGAGAGCGCGAGAACTTCGTCTTTATGGACCTTGAGACATTTGAGCAGGTCGAGGCGCCGGTCGATGTTGTTGGCGATGCGGGTGGCTTCATGCCCGAGAGTATTAACGTTCAGATGATGTTCTATAACGGGCGTCCAGCTGGCGTGGAGTTGCCGATTTTCGTTAATCTAAGGGTCTCGAAAACGGAGCCCGGCGTTAAGGGTGACACGGTTTCCGGTTCCACCAAGGCGGCGCTCTTGGAGTCGGGAGCTTCGATTCAGGTTCCACTCTTCGTCGAGGAGGGTGAGCTACTGAAAGTGGACACACGAAATGGATCCTATTGTGAACGGGTTCAAGAGATTTAGACCAGGACGGACAAAACCATGGACGTTGAACTTATAAAGCAACTGATGCAGCTGATGGCTCAAAGCCAAGTAGTTGAAATGGAGTACGAGGCGAGCGATATTCGCCTGAAGCTCAAACGTGAAGATTCTTCTTCGAACAATACTCTGTACCCTCGGCAGATTGTAGCGCCGCAGCCGGTTTCAGATCGGGAGATTGCTCCACATGACGAGTCCGAGGAGCCAACACCGGCGGACATCGCGATAGTCAAGTCCCCGATAGTTGGCACGTTTTATTTGGCCCCAGCTCCCGGCGCAGACCCATTTGTCTCTGTCGGCGACTACATCAGAAAGGGCCAGACACTGTGCATAATTGAAGCGATGAAAGTGATGAACGAGATCGAGTCCGACTTTGACGGACGCGTCTCGAAGATATTGATTGAGGATTCACAGCCTGTGGAGTTCGGCCAATACCTGATGTGGGTGGAGCCCTCTTCATAAGCCCTTGAGGTCTTCCTATGTTCAAGAAAATCCTGGTCGCAAATCGCGGCGAGATAGCGCTTAGAATAATCCGCGCCTGCAGGGAGATGGGAATCAAAACCGTCGCGGTGTACTCCAGCGTTGACGTAGATTCATTGCACGTTCGTTTCGCGGACGAGAGTGTCTGCATTGGTCCGCCCCGGAACGACAAGAGCTACCTCAACATATTGAATATCATGAGCGCGGCGCTTGTCACGGGCGCCGAGGCAATACACCCGGGTTACGGATATTTGGCGGAAAACGCGAGTTTTGCGCGTATCTGTGACGATCATAGAATCAAGTTCATAGGGCCATCTCCCAGAATGCTCAGACTCATGGGCGATAAAGCCAAGGCGAAAGAGACGATGAGAGGATTAGGTGTCCCCACGCTGCCGGGCAGTGATGGCGAAGTCGGAACCGTGAAGGAGGGCATTCAGATAGCTGAGGAAATCGGCTATCCGATTCTCATCAAAGCCTCAGGCGGCGGTGGCGGAAAGGGCATGAGAATTGTCCGGCACAAGGACGATTTTATGAGGTCGTTTGAGGCCGTTCAAGGGGAGGCGGGCGCAGCCTTTGGAAACAGTGCTCTCTACCTTGAGAGATATTTAGGTGATCCCCGGCACATAGAGTTTCAGGTGCTTGCTGACGAGCATGGCAACGTCATTCACCTAGGCGAGCGGGAGTGCTCGATTCAGCGGCGACATCAGAAGCTCATCGAGGAGTCCCCGTCACCGGTCATGACAAGCCGTCGCCGTCGGACACTTGGCTCTATCGTTACAGACGCCTGCAAAAAGCTCGACTACTCATCCGCCGGAACGATGGAGTTCTTGATGGATACCCAGGGCAAGTACTATTTCCTGGAGATGAATACGAGGATACAGGTCGAACATCCCGTAACGGAGTTCGTGACCGGCATCGACATCATCAAAGAGATGATAAATGTCGCCGCCGGCGAGCCGCTATCCTTAAAGCAAAGCGAAGTCAAGTTGAGCGGACATAGCCTGGAATGTAGAATCAATGCGGAGGACCCGGAGACTTTTGCGCCTTCCCCCGGGAAAATAACCGCCTGCAATGTGCCTGGAGGGCTTGGAGTTCGGGTGGACACGACCATATATAAAGACTATACGGTCCTTCCCTACTACGACTCGCTGATCGCTAAGCTAATAGTCCACGCCCCGACGAGGCGCGAGGCAATTCTCAGGATGCGTCGATGCCTCGGGGAATTCGTAATCGAGGGAATCAAGACGACAGTCCGCTTCCACGAAGGTGTTATGAAAGACCCGGAGTTCCTATCCGGCAAGTTGTCAACTTCCTTTATTGAGCGCTATTTCAGCAAGGCCCTTAACGAGCAGCCAGATGTCGAGCGCGTCAGGACCATACATGGGGCTTAAGAGCATCTCCATGGATGCAGATGCCGGCGGAAGCAGGAGGCTCTGCGTTGTGCTTGACCTCTCCCAAGACGACGCCGCGCGGTCGTTTGCGATCGCAAAGAGCGTGCTAAAGGCCGGCTGCCGTTGGATTCAAGTCCGCGAGAGTGCCATGACGGATCGAAACCGGCTCTCTCTTCTTCGACGAATTGCCGATGTGGCCAAAGCGTTTGACGCTTGGGTATTTGCAAACGATCGGCCGGACATGGCGATTCTATCCGGCGCAACAGGTCTTCATCTCGGACAAGGCGACGTCTCCATCGCGGACGCGCGCCGGCTGTTTGCCCAAGTGGGCATGACGGATGCGATGATCGGAATATCTGCCTCGACAAGAGAGCAGGCAGAGCTCGCAGTCGCAAACGGGGCGGCCTATATAGGCTGTGGGGCGGTATTCAACACGCTGACGAAGGCCAATGCGGTCGGGCCGATTGAGCTTTCTGGGCTGTCGGAAATCGCCTCGGCCGTTGACATCCCTGTAATCGCAATTGGCGGCATTACTCTTGAACGTCTGCCAGGCGTCCTTTCAGCAGGCGCGGCCGGTGTCGCGGTCTGTTCCGCCATCGTGGCTAGTGATGACCCTGGCGAGGCCACGGGTCGGTTTTTGACCGGAATCCAAGAAAGGCTTAAGTGAAACACATGGTGAAATATGTCAACTCTGGGGGATTCAATTTGGCGCGTCTTTCACTGGGCCGGGTCGTTTGGGTCTTGCCTATCCTTCTGGTCTTTCTCTCCGGACTGAGCGTTGCAGAGGAGCAATGGGGTTGCTTCATGCACGATGAAAGGCATAGCGGCATGGCATTCTCGGTGGGCCCCTCAACACCGCAGCTAAAATGGACCTATGATACCGGCTTCGCAATCTCCAATTCACCGGTCATAGACGCTGATGGGAATATATACATCGGGTCTGCGGACTTTCACTCCCTCTCGCCGGACGGATCGGAGCGATTCAGGTTCACAGACTGCGGCGCTATCGCCTCGACCGCGGCGGTCTCCGAGGAGCTAGGAGTATTCTTCGGATCATTCGACCACAATTTCTACTGTTTGACGACCGACGGGGAGCTAGTCGGCAGATTCAACACCGGCGCCTATAACGATGGCGCCCCGACCATTGGGACAGATGGTTCGATATATTTCGGTTCACGCTCAGAGAGTTTCTATGCGTTCAGAAGCGACGGAACGCTGAACTGGAGCTATGACGCGTACGATTGGATAGTCTCCTCACCCGCGATCGCAAACGATGGGACTATCTACGTTGGTTGCGATGACCGGCGGCTCTATTCATTCACGCCGTACGGCGCAGTCAACTGGTCCTACATCGGCTATGATTGGATAAGCGGTTCGCCAGCAATCGGCCCGAATGAAAAGATCATAATTCCCGAATGGGGGGATGATCGCGTCACATGTCTCTATCCGAACGGGGAACTAGCCTGGACGTACCGAACCTTCAACGACGTGAGGTCTTCGCCGGCCATCTATGCGGACGGTTCCGTCTATTTCGGCTCCTACGACGGCTGCCTCTATCGGATATCATCACAGGGAAGAACCAATTGGTCATACGACACGGGCTGGCAGATTTACAGCTCCTGCGCCTTGGACATGGATGGAAACTGCTACTTCGGCGCATTTGATGGCAAGATTTACAGCCTCAATTCGGCGGGCGAGCTGAGATGGACATTCGAGACGGATAATTTCATTGTCTCATCGTGCGCGCTCGATCGGGACGGCACGCTTTATGTGGGTTCGATGGATGGGAATCTCTATGCTATTGGCGGGGGATCGAGTGATCACGAACCCAAGGTGGGTCTGACACTGAATGCGAGCAGCTTCTCGCTGGCCGAAACGATGGTCGCGTTCTATTACATAATCAATCCCTGGGAGACCCAGCTCGACGCGGACGTCTATCTTGCAGTGTGGGATGGACATGAGCTCCTCTATTATCCCGGGTTAACAACGATTCCCGAGCCCTTCGCTCCGGGCATCTCAATTGCGCCTCAGAACACGTTCAGGTCCGAGGTGTTCCACCACACCTTCAACTACGACATCACAGACGGAGATTACCGCTTCTATCTTGGCATAACGAGGCCCGGCACGCTTGATGTAATTGGTCCAATCGATTCCGCCGACTGGGAATACGGCAGCATGGATACAACCGGGAATGTCAAATAGCGACTCATATTTCGCAAAGCTAGACGAGGTTGTCGGCAAAATCCGAGCCGGCAGAAGTCCTTCCGTCTGCTTCATCTTCAGTGATGATGAGTTCTTAGTATCTCATGCGAGGAGAAAAATAGCGAAGGCGCAGGCTGCGCAGCTCGCAGAAGGCGCCGACGTACTCACGCTGCCCGGCGACTTGGGCGACCTCAACTCGATACTAACTGAAATCCTGAGCAGCTCCCTCTTCTCGCCTCAAAAACTCATTCTCGTCCCTGACTTCTCGGCCGCAACTGAACGAGGCGCAAAAAACAAGGCGCAGCTCGAGCGCTTCGCAAGGCGACTCTCGGCCGGAGTTCCAGAAGGCAGATTCTGTATTCTCTCAACGGTCGCGGGCGGAGCTACGATAGCTGCATTTGCCAAGCAGCTTACCTCGGCAACAGTCTTGAGCTTTCCGAAGTTCAGAAGCTACCCCGGGATGATGGTAAGCAAGGACCCGCTGTTTGCCTTCGCGCAGGAGGCGGTCACCCGGATGGGCATGAGCATTTCGGCCGACGCGTTTCTCGTTCTGAAGGAGAGCGTCGGGACTGATCTCAGAACAATGGTCAACGAGCTTGAGAAGCTGCACATCTTCGTGAGGGATAAGAAGGCGATATCGCCCAAAGACGTGAAGGCTGTCGTCCCTCAGAGCAGGCAGCAGGCGGCCTACGAGCTCGCGGACGCAGTCGCAGAGGGGAATATAGGCCTCGCCTTTCAGACCCTCAGCAAGCTAATTCAGGACAGAACTCCCGAGCTATTGATCGTCCAAAGCCTTGCCTCAAAATTCAGGCATCTTCTTCAGGCTAAGATACTTATCAAGCGGCATCTCAAGGGCAAGAACATCAAGACTATGGGGTTCTACACTTTTCGCGATGAGGCGCTAGGCCAGTTGGAGCCTCTCATTCCGAAATTCGGGTCGGGGCACTCCAACTTACTGACAAAAAGCCCGTTCATCATTTTCAAGACGTTTAAGCTAGCGACTGAATTGACCCAACGGCGCGTGGCCGCCGCGCTCATCAAGCTCTCGGAAGCGGACGAGGCTCTAAAAAGCAGCCTCGCGACGAAGGACGAGCTCTTGCGGGACCTGCTATTTCACATAACCGGCGCATCATAAAACTCATCTTTCACTTCTGTTGACGAAACCGTAGTAAAGATGCTATATTTTTTATAGGTAGAACTCAAAGAAATTCTAGACATCTTGAAAATAGTCTGATTGCTACGTATAGAAGCGTGAGGTAGCGAGGCTGCCGGGCAATCTTTTATTCACCGGAGGATACAATGCAAGAGAAACCTGAGACCCCTCAAAAGCCTAAATTGCTCATCGTGGATGATGAGGAAACTATTCTCAGGATGTTCAAGAATCAGTTCAGAAAGGACTATGAGATAGTTATCGCGGGCAGCGCAGAGGAGGGTCTGAAGGCTCTGGAGAACTTCGAGCCAGACATCGTGATCTCAGACCAGAAGATGCCCGGCATGAAAGGCGTGGACTTTCTCGTTCGTGTCAAGAAGCTGCGTCCACATGCAGTCCGGATGCTACTCACGGGCTATACCGACGCGGAGGTTGCGAAAGACGCGATCAACAAAGGCGAGGTAACCGCCTACATTGACAAGCCCTGGGAGCGAGAGAAGCTCAGACAGCTTATCAACAAGTCAATCGAACAACAGCAGCTCGTTCTCGGCAAGATGATGACTCACTTTGAGACCGAGATGCAGACGCAGTTTCACCGCGATTTCAAGGATGCCGGCATTAAGGCGGAGGAGCTAACCTACGACGAGAAGCAAGCCGAGATTCGCGCAAGGCGTGAGCAGTTCGTCAAGGCCTTCAAATTGCCGGAGAAGCAGTATGTAGTTGAGACATCGTTCGTGCTATTTCCTCGGACGCCCCGCAATTTATTCATGCGTGAGGTTGCGAAGATCGCTAATACTCCAGAGTATCTTGAGGAGATAGGCGGGCTTCTGGGGGATTCGACGGAGAGCGAGGTGCTTGATGTTCAGGGGACGTTCAAGTTCTGGTTCGAGCGTCGCCAGATGTGGCGCAAATCGCTCAGAGTAACAAGTAACGTGACCTATTCGATTCGGATGCCCTCCAATCGTATAACATTCAATCGACTCTTCTCTGGAATGGTTAGCGCGATCCAGATCTGTCGGAAGCTAGAGTCGATGTCCAAGATGACCTTCAGAGGCGAGAGACTAAGAATGATTGTTGAACCTCTGTATATATTTGGCTCATTGGACGTTCGAAAGCATAACAAGGACGTATATCTATTTGATCAGTTCCTATATGGACACCCGACCACATTGACAGGTGCGCTGGTGGCTGCGGACCTCGACGGCCTAGTAGATAATCTCAATCGCGAGAAAGAGGTTTTTGAAAGGGCTAGTAAGATTTAGGCCAACGTCTAATTCTCTTGCCAGATGCTTGCTAATAGTCGAGTCTTACATAGTCTGTACGCACTGTTTGCGCGGAGTCATCGAGTTTCAAACGTGAAACAACCTCCATGTAGGCAATACCTTTACGGGGTGGATTTTGAGCGATAGAAATGATGTATCAACGAGGCAGGCGCCGCCTCAAGAGGGCGCCGATGACAAGTTGTCTGCCACGTCTGGTCAATTCACGGTGCCTAGGCACATTGCAGCAGATGCTTATCACGAGATAAACAACTCGCTGAGCGTTCTGATGCCGAGGCTCAGAATGATAGGAAGACATCTTGAACAAGTGACTGATGTGCTGCGCGGCTTCTGCGATATCGATATTGCCGCGTCCGCCGATGAGATCAAACAACAAGTCATAGAGAATATGGAACTTGCGCAGAACGGCAAGGGCGTGGATTACTACTTAAAGAAGCTCTCCGGCGGGTTTCGGCCTTGCATCAGAGAACTCAAAGTTATCAGACTCGCCGCGGAGAAGCTGAGACAACGCGGTTCCCAATTTGCCGCCTTTCGCCGCCCGGTTAATCCCCATGAGGAGATGCAGCACGTTGTGAGTCTCCTTGAGCAGGATTTGGATGCCATTGGGATAGAGGTCAAGTGGGATAAGGACAACGGACTCGGAGTTGTTGAATGCTCCCCTACCGAGATGTTCCAGGTATTCATGAACCTCATCCGCAACGCAATCGACGCGATTAAGGAGAAGATGAGCAAAGGCTGGCATAAGACCACAACAGAGAAATACCGTCCCCAAATAAGAATAACTACCCGCCGGCGAACAGATGTTGCCGAGATGCGATTCTGGGATAACGGAGCGGGTATCTGCAAGGACCTTCTTGATCAGATATTCAATCCGTTCTTTACAACTAAGCCACCAGACAAAGGAACCGGAATGGGGCTTAGTATAGCCAACGAGATTGTCAAGAACCATGATGGCCAACTCGCTGTTAATAGCAAGGAGGGTGAATACACTGAGTTCGTGATCCTGCTTCCTGTCCAAAAGAGAGATAACGGGAATGAATAACAATGCTCCATCTAAGTATAAATTGCTTGTCGTTGATGACGAGCCCCACGTCCTTGAAACCATAATCGATGTTCTCGAAGATGGTGATGAAGAGGGCACGATGGAGTTTTTCCCCGCATCTTCAGGGGAAGAGGCTCTGGAAATGCTCGAGGATCGTAATGGTGATATTGACCTTGTGATAACTGACCAGCGGATGCCCGGAATGTCGGGCGCTCAACTTCTCGCTCAGCTCCGAAAGCAATACCCTTTAATTGGCTCAGTGGTCATATCCGGCTACGCTGAATTCGAGGACATGCGAAACGCGTTTCGGTCTGGAGTATTCGACTATATCAAAAAACCCTATGATGAGGATAACCTGCTGGCGGTCGTCAGGTCTGCTCTTGAGAAGGCGATCCTTCGGAAGCAGAATGAGGGTCTAGCAGAGGAGCTTCGCACAAAAAACGAACTACTGAGGGACGCTAACACCAATCTTGAACATCGAGTGAATGAACGGACCAAGGAACTGAAGGAGAGTCTTGTTAGGCTTGTGAGCATGCAACAACAGCTCATCCAAACTGAAAAAATGTCCTCACTTGGCCAATTGGTCGCCGGAATCGCTCACGAGATCAATAATCCCGCCACATCCGTCTATGCCGGAGCCGAGGCGCTGGAGAGCAACGTTGAGGAGCTAATGGGGTTCATTGAGCGCTACAACGATCTTCTAGAGGCGGTTGAGCAAGGCGACAGTAATGCTGCCAAGAGAGCGGCCGAGGAGTTATCTGACTCTGAGGAAGACGTTGAGTACCTGCTCGAGGAGGGGCTGCCCTGGAGCATCCGCTCAATGAAAGAGGGCGCCGTTCGCATCAAGGACATCGTCCGCAACCTCAAGACCTTCTCGAGAATCGACGAGGCGGAAGTCAAGCATGCTAACATCAACGATGGGATTAGAACGACGCTCAAGCTCGTTCATCACGAGTTCAAAAACAGGATTGCTGTCCACGAGGCGTTCGGGGATATCCCCCAACTCGAGTGCTATCCGGGTCAGCTGAATCAGGTATTCATGAATCTCTTCGTAAACGCCGCGCAAGCGATTGATGGTGAGGGCGACCTGTGGATAGAAACCTCAGTCTCGGACGACAGCATAGTGGTCAAAGTAAGGGACTCCGGCGCCGGCATCCCGAAGGAGAAGGTCGATGATATCTTCAATCCCTTCTTCACCACAAAACCCGTGGGACAAGGAACCGGGCTTGGGCTGTCGATTAGTTTCGGAATAGTGAAAAAGCACGGCGGCAGTATTGAGGTCGAGAGCGAGGTTGGCAAAGGCACGGAGTTCACCGTCACTCTGCCATTTGACGGTATCCAGAAGGCTCGGGAGAAGGCAAGGGCGAAGAAGGCTTCTGAACGCGGGGACCTTGATTTCGTAGATGCCTCCAGGATTCAAGAGCTGGAGGATGAGCTGGCCATAATTAACGGCGAATAGCCGCGGCAATTCAACAGAGCGAGGCGTCTCTCCCCCATTCGCCTAAAGGCAGAGTTTATCCCTAGCTATCTGTAAAACATCATTGAGGATCAAATCGGAAAGCGCATCCTTTGCCATTCGTCCTACCTTGCGAGTTCGACCGCTAGGCCAAACAAGCGTAACGGCATTCTCTTCTGCCTCAAATCCGATGCCAACATCCGATACGTCATTGGCTACAATCAGATCAAGGCGCTTCTTGAGCAGCTTGCGACTAGCGTTCTCCAGAAGGTCATTCGTCTCCGCGGCAAAGCCTACCAGAACGTTCTTTCCAGATGCGCTCGCGCCGATCTCCTGTAGGATGTCCGGCGTCCTAATAAGGGACAGCGACACATCACCACGGTCCTTTTTCATCTTATGCGATAACGCTTGTTTGGGCCTGTAGTCAGCGACTGCGGCCGCCATGATGATAACCTGATGGTCCGGAAGCAGCGAAAGAGCCTCATCTCGCATCTCCTCCGCCGAAACCACCCTCACAAGCCGGACATTCGACGGCGGCTCAATAGCGGTAGGACCCGATAGCAGCGTCACCCTCGCGCCTCGTGCAGCTGCCGCCCTCGCCATGGCGAAGCCCATCCGCCCGGAGGAGCGGTTCGAGAGGAACCTGATCGGGTCGATCATCTCTCTGGTGGGACCCGCCGAAATCAGGAAACTGATCCCCTCGAGGTCTCGGGAACAACGCATGGCAGCAATCGTCGCCTCAACGATCGCATCTGGAGCGGACATCCTGCCCTTGCCGGAGGTCCCACAAGCAAGCTCGCCCGATTCGGGGCCGATGAACGAGGCGCCGAGCTCGCGGAGTTTCTTTATGTTTTCTTGAACGACGGGGTGGGAAAACATGCGGACGTTCATCGCAGGCGCGATGAGTATTGGGCATTCGCACGAAAGGAAGACGGTGCTCAAAAGATCGTCCGCGATGCCGCTGGCGAACTTCCCGATTATGTTGGCGGTGGCAGGTGCGACCAGAAACAAGTCCGCCCAGTCAGAGAGTGAGATATGGCCGATATTCTCATTGCGCGATGGGGCGAACATCATCGAATAGACGGGATGCCCCGAGAGCGCAGCCAACGTCTCGGCGCCGATAAACCTCGCGCCGTTCTCGGTCAGAACGACCTTAACATCAAAGCCCCGCTTCACAAGAAGCCGCAATATCTCGGCTGATTTATAGGCCGCGATGCCACCCGTTACGCCGAGGAGGATGTTGCCGGGATGCGTGCTATTCACAATCATTGATTGACCCTTTCCTTGCCAGAATCGGCTTGAAATCCGCAATCGCCTTGAGCGCTCGTTTACGGCTCGGAGAATGCTCTTTGGCTTGATTCGCGTCCCAATCGCTCTCAACGAAACGACCCAGCGTCGCGTTGTAATCCGGTCCTATCTTGCTTCCGTGCCTCGGCACGATAGCTCGGCGCAATGTAGTTCGGCGCGATCTCCGAGCCAGGTGAATGAGTTCATTTTTGGGATCGGCAAGCCGATCTGGTTTTTCTGGGATGTCCTTTGGGCTAATTCCCAGAAAGCTCGCAAATGCCACTTGATGCGCGAGGACCCAAGCCTCGACCTCTTTAACGGCAATTCTGAATATCAGGTTGTGATCTTTCGGCACTCTTAGCCACTCCCCCATAAGCGCGGGCGCGCATTCAGCGTTATCGTGGTCTGTGAGTACGATGAACGGAATGCCTTTTGCCGCATTGTTGAATCCCTTAATGTTCTTCTTCAAATACCCATAACCCCGGCGGCCATAGCAGGGCCCGAGGCTATACTCTCGGCCGGATTGCCTCAACATGGTCCTCACAACTGTCTCGCTGAGCTCGTCTTCGACAGCCAGTTGGATGGGAATTGGCTCATACATTGAACAGGCTCAACTGCCTGATATTCTCTGGTTCTGTTACAGGAAGGGCAGCGTCTGCAATGCTCATACCCGACTCCAACATTGCCAGGATCACTTTATTGCGCGAGGCTTGCTCGACTCTCGTCCCCTCGCCAGGTGTCAGAAGCAATGTCTCTTCACCGCCGATTCCCTTGTCCGAGAGCAGATCATAGCTGTGCGTGCTGATAATCAGCTGGCCCTTCCGCTTCTGCTGCATCCTCCACATAAGGGCAAGCAGCTGCCGGATTATTGCCGTGTGCAGGGACAATTCCGGCTCTTCCAGAAGAAGAACGGAATCGCAGGCGAGAATTGACCACAGAAGGCCGATTAGCCGCAGCGTGCCGTCTGAGAACTGCTCTTCGTTCTGCTTGGCGCCTTTGGCCCTCCAGTGGTTGTATATTATCTCCAAATGGGCAATGCCCCTCTCGTCCCTGACGATGCTGAGCTTCTCGAATTGAGGAACGGCACATGCCAGCGCCTCCTGGATTCTCCTCAGTCGGGAATCGCGCACTTTGCCATTGGTTTGGAGTATATCCTCCAAGAATCTCTGCCCAAATGGGTCTTCCTCGATCACCCTCCCAGCAAAGGTCTCCGGATGCCTGATCAGCTGAGGCACTAGGTGCATGTACTTAACAGACTCAAAGAAGCGCGCTATATCTCTAAACTTCTGATTTGCGTTTATCTGCTCAAGGAATGTCTGCCCCAGGCGGGCCCTGTCCTTCAAGTCATTCTTGTCCGGACGGTTGAGGATCTGCCCTTCCTCCTCGTTCCATACGCGTTCATGCGCTAGTATTAGCGGATTTGTGCCACCCCTTTCTTGCCTGATGCTAATAGCATATTTCCATAATGGTTCCTGACTTTCTTCCCGGGACAGATGCACCTCAATCATTACGTCGGAATGGCGTCGCGCAGCGAGGCAACGTATCTTTGAGAGGCCGCCTCGATCGGCAACCGCTTTCTGCAGCCCACCCCCTTCTGACTTCGCGACGTCCCGAAGGAAGCGGAAAGCATCCAGGAAGTTTGACTTGCCTGAGGCGTTCGGCCCGATTAGAAATGCGCGCCTGCCAAGCGGGACGTCCACTTCCCCGAAGTTCCGCCAGTTCTTGAGCTTGATGCGGGAGATCATCAGCCGAGGTTTCCTGACCCTCTTTCGAGCTTTGGTGGCTTTAGCCATTAGGTTTATCTCCCTTTTGTGGTTCTGCGCCCGCTGGTCGCGAGCTTTCAGCAATCATCACGATGCCCAATCGTAAATTGTCCTTGGGGAAGCATTAAACTCCTACGCTTGTCATTAGTAGGACAAACGACTAAAATGTCAACATCGCCACGCTCATCCGCAGTCCCACGCGAGCAAGAGCCAAAGGAATGATTCCCTCCGCTTGAAAACTCTAAATCAGTCTGATTTCGCGGATGATTCTTCGGGCGTTGACACTGGAGTTGCTTCTGGGAATTCCTGCGGTATATTGGTTGGGTCATAGAACAATTATGCTGCCTCGCAACCATCAAACAGAGGTTCGAGATGCCAGATGGCAGCGGCGATGCACGTGCCCCGTTCCGCGATGCGGGTCCCCTTTGGGGTCGGCGAGCAGCAATTGTGGTCCTTTCTGCCGGTCTTCTTCTCTACTCACTCACGATTATCAGGGTTATTGATGAGTCCTTCCCCGTCAATGCCGATGCTGCATGGTTCTTGATGCTATCCCGCAGCATTCTCTCCGGCGAGGGATATGCTGAAATCGATAAGCCGATACCGAGACCTCACACGAAGTTTCCTCCAGCCCTGCCGTGCATATTGGCCGCAGCTCAGTGGATTGCGCCCGACAGCCAATTTCGGAGGAACAAGGCTGTCGGGCGCAATCCACTGAGCTGCGGCCAATATGCACGGCAGGGCTGGAGGAAACTTCGTGTGAGGTCTCGGTATCGGCTTATCGATTTCAGC
>JAGHCW010000091.1 GCA_021160245.1 bacterium
ACGTAGTATGTGCCGGGGTCGGAGATGGGAGGCGCGGTTGAGGGGAGGTCGATGGTCATGAGTGTTGTTCGGCCGAATGCGAAGTTCGCGGGGAGTTCGAGCGAGGCGAACCAGGGCTTGAGCGAGGTTGACCAGACCCAATTGGAGTCTATTGTCCATAAGACCCCTTCCGTGGTGATGACCGCGACGAAAAGATCGACTGGATACGAAAACGTATTTGGATTGATCGCCTCGAACATCACCTCGAGCGCCTCGCCGTGCGAGTAGGTGTCGGATGGAGTCGAGACCCACACCTCAGGCATCATGAACAGCGTCGGGTAGTGGTAGCCAATGTCGACGATGCCAATATCGGGCGTGCTGTCGGACTGGGTCGTTCGATCAGAAAGCCCCGCAGCCTGTGCTGATTGGCTCCCGGCGTCCACGCATGGGCTATCCGGATCGAGGTAGTAATCCCCGGAAGAGCCAGTCGCGAACATTGGGTCTGCGGAGATGTTGCCCTCACCCGGATCGTCGTCCTCGATGCAGCAGAACGTCGCTGTGCCGTTATAGAGGTCATCGCCGTTGCCCCACAGGATGCAGTTCGTAATCGTCGGCGCGGTCTCCTTCTCACAATAGACGCCACCGCCGAAGCGAGATTCCGGGACCAAGTTGTCAAGTAGCGTGCAGAATGTGATCACTGGTGAGCTCTGGGAATTGACATATATCCCTCCTCCGTCCAAGCCATACTGTCCACTATAGACCACATTGGCGTTCATCAGATTGTCAAAGATGATTGGAGAACTATGTGCGCAGAATATGCCGCCGCCGCGCTTGCCCGCCCTGTTCTCGCTGATGGTATTGCCTGATATCGTCGCCGGGCTCTGGCTTAAATACATACCTGCGCCGTCATCGTCTACTGAGTTGTTCGCTATTTCGTTATCCAAGATCTTCGGGGAACTCTGGTCGCAGTATATACCTCCACCGTTGCGCCATGTTGAGTTGCGCATAATCGAGTTACCCATGATCATTGCCGAGCTGCCGTTTTCGCAGTATATGGCCCCGCCAAGGGATTCGGTGTCGTTTGAGCTGATGGTGTTGCAGGAGATTACAGGTGAGCTCTCATCGCAGAGTATGCCCCCACCGAACAGGTACGCGTAATTGCGGGTTATCATGTTGCCTGCAATCATTGGCGAGCAGTCCTTGCAGCATATCCCGCCACCGCCGTTGATATCCGTTGCCTGCGGGGGCACGACATTTGCATTGATTACGTTATTCGAAATCGTGGGGGAGCTGCGTTCACAATATATCCCACCGCCGAACGAAAGTGCTGTGTTGCCGGATATCGTGTTTTGCTCAATCAGGGGAGAGCTGCCCCCTTCGCAATAGACTCCGCCACCGAAGCAATGCGCCTCGTTCCCCGTGATTATGTTATTCAGGATGGTTGGCGAGCTTTGCATGCAGCAGATGCCGCCGCCGTAGTCGGAAGATGTGTTGTAGCTGATCGTGTTACCTATAATAACTGGTGAACTACAGTGACAGTATATACCTGCACCACCGACGGCCGAATAGTTATCCGTGATTGTGTTGCTCTGGATTCGCACGGAGCTGCTGGCGCAGAACAGTGCCCCGCCAAACTGGTTAGCCTGTGACTCACCGTAGGCCGCACCACCTGTTATCGTAAAACCCTCCACGATGAGGTTTCCCACATTGACGCAATATATGATGTGGTTAGCGGAGCGTTCCCCGTCCAGTATGGTTGTGCCGGCGCCGTCGCCTGACATGGATACGAAGCTTCTCATCGTGAGCGGGAAGGTCTCTCCATTGGTCGAGGCGGAATACGTTCCCGGAGCGACGAGGATGGCAGCCGGGCTCTCCTCAAAGGCCAAAACCGCGGCAAGGGCGTGTGTTATGGTTCTGAAGGGGGCGGCTTGAGAACCATCTCCCGAATCATCGCCGGTTTCGCCGTTGACGAAGACCTCGACCCTCTCCCGAGACCGAATGTATAGTCTCTTAATTGCAGACTCCGACCACTGGTAGTCATCGTCGCGAACCCGGAATGAGATAGTGTGCGTGCCTAGCGAGAGATGAGTCGCGAGTCTCTGAAAGTCCTTCTCGACAGATAAGACACCATCGAGGTCCGAGCTCCATTCGTAGGCCTCGATTGCCCCATCCTTGTCGCTGCCATAGCCTCGGAATTCAACCGTGTCTCTGCCTTGGACCGCAGGATTGGGCAACATTGAATCGATATAAGCCACCGGTATCGGAAACTGAGCCTCAACGACAAGCTCCTCAATGGCCGCCTTTGACCAGAGTCCCGAATCATCCTGTACTCTGTAGGAGATGATATGTGTGCCCAATTCGAGGCGCGATGCGGGATAGTTGAAATGGTGGCTAGTGCTGAGAATGCCTTCGAGGTCGGAGGACCATTCATGGGCCTGTACGGTCCCGTCCGGGTCGGTCCCGTGTCCCGCCAATTGAATCGTGTCCACCCCTTGCGTAGCAGGATTAGGTGAGATAGAGTCGATATATGCCTTCGGTCGTTCCCCTGTAGGGATCGGGTAGTGAAATCCCATGTCAACGGCGCCGATGTCCGGCGCGCCGTCGTCCTGGGTGGTGCGGCCGGAGAGCCCCAACTCTACAGCCGAGATGCTGCCGGCGTCTATGCAAGCGCTATTAGGGTCTAGGTAGTAGTCGCCTAGAGGGCCTGGAACGAACATGGGGTTCTCACCTATGCAGCCCTCGCCTCGCACGGCGTCACTTGCCCTACCGAGACAGCAATACGTCGCCAGCACTCTGCACGTGTACTCCTGAGCTATATCCGCGCCCTCGTTGCCCCACACAATGCAGTTCTCTATTGTTGGGCTAGCGCCACCAGAGCAGTATATGCCGCCGAAGTAGCCGTCAGTGCAGCCGGCGTTGTTGCCGTAGATGGTGTTGTTTGTGATCAGCGCTGATCCGTTCGCGCAAAGTATCCCGCCTCCGAAGCCCCAGGACGCCCTGTTTCCGACGATTAAGTTGTTCGCTAGAAGAGGCGAGTCGCCCTGGACATGGATCCCACCAGAATGGCCGCCTTCAGTCACATTGTGGGCGACGTAATTATCCGTGATGACTGTCGAGTCTCCCAAGGCGCAGATCCCCCCGCCGTGCGTCCCTGCCTCGTTGTCCTCGATCACGTTATTGCGGATATGAGGGGAGCTCTCTTCGTCGGAGTATATACCTCCTCCGAACCAAGTAGTGCTGTTGTTGCTGATTATGTTGTTCTGGATAGTTGGAGAACTACTCTCGCAATATACACCGGCGCCTTTGCCCTCGGGTTGGGTGTAGTCGCCGTCCGCCAAGCCTCCCGATATAGTGAAGCCGCTTATTGTTAGGTTGTCCACTTCATCGCAGTAGATGACGTGATAAGCCATTTTCTCCGCGTCGAGCTTCGTGGTCTCCCGTGCTTCGCCCGAAAGGGACACCCAGCTCTTCATCTTTAGGGGGAACGTCTCGCCGTTGGTTGATGTGGAATATGTACCAGCCGCAATGTGAATTGTCTCCGGTTCAGCCTCGATTCCCTCAACGGCGTTAAGAGCATGTGTAATCGTCCTCCAGGCGTCATCGGGGGATAGACCAGAGCTTGCATTGCTGCCGTTATTGACGTCAACGTAATAATCTGTGCAAAAGGCCGTGCCGCAAACGAGTATCAGGCAAGAGATTGACAATACGACGGTTCTCACGCTAGACATCCTGCAATCCTCCTCTTTGAGATCCGCTTAAGTGTGTTGTATGCAAAAACGCCTCGTATATTCTGTTCGATAAGTCCGCAAATGCCCTTTTACCTTATTAGAGCACAGATTCCTGCCAAGTGCCACCAAAACTTTCATTTGCGCACATTATGATTACTCAGTCGGGTCAAAACGCCGGGAATGCCTCAAACTGAACCGTTGATTGACGAATATTTCACCCCTCAATCCGTTGACTCTGAGTGTGGCGATGCGCCAGAATGGACGTTGAATGACAGATTGAAATAGGATGAAATCAAGTTGAGTCAGAAGAGAAGAAGAAGCGACGTCCTTCGAGCGATCAAGTTCATCGCATGTCTTGCGATCAGCTCGGGAATAATCGCCCTTATCATCTGGTCAGCAGCCATTGCGACGAGGATCATCTCACCCATGCGGCTTGAGGCGGAGGACGCGACTCAGGACACGCTCTCATATCGCCTCCTGAAGCAGCCCATATCCATATCCGATCCCAAGCCCAGAACGGCGCCAATCGCGGGTATGCTATCGGGAGAGTATGAAGTCAGCGTCAGTTGCAGGGTCATCGGACGAGGCGCGACTGCATCCGGGAAGCTCGCGCTGCTTCAGACGGGAAAGCGCGTTGGGGAGGTTGACGTGGCCGGTTCCGAGGTGCAATTGCTCCGTTTCTCGGTCAATCTTCCGACGGCCCGTTCTAGTCTTGGATTGCAGTTCATTTCGGGGGACGATTCCTCGCTCAGGATCGAGCAGATCGAGCTCACCAGAAAGCAGCGGTTTATCTACAGAAATTCGCTCGATCGCCACGGGCTGCCGATGGGTCGGCACATAGATTCATATAATAGCCTCGACTTGGACATCAATGTCCCGGCGGACGCATTCGGTCTTCTGGTCTGCGCGAGAATGGAGCCCAACTCTCCAAAGCCGCCGGTTCTCTCCGTCTTCGCGGGCGAAAAAGGGCTGGGAGAGCGGACAATTCTCTTTCAGCGTTGGACAGAATACTCGTTCGGGCTTGAGGCCTTCAGGGGTAGCCGGGTTCGCCTGTCTCTTCGAATTTCAAATCCGAATGGCGCGGCGGTGATTGATTACATCGAGGTACTTCGCAGATCGCGACCCAAGGCCTACTTGCTGAGCACGATGGGCTCTTTTCTTGAGGCAGCCGGCGCGTCGAGGTCGGCAGCCCAATGCTATCTTCTCTCGCTGCGATTCTACCCCGAGAACTGGCGGAGCAAGAACAACCTCTTGCTCTCGCTTCTTGAGGAAGGTCTTAGGGACGAGGCGGGCGTTTTGCTAAAGCTCTTCGATCGGTTCCAGCCGGAGTTCCCCGGTCCGGGCGTTCGGGGCGATGACATTCTGAGAATAGCATCATGGCTTGACGAGCAGGGCATGAGAGAGCGTGCGATGGTGCTGATTGACCGCTATTTCCGCACCTATAATCACGCCGCCGCAGCGCAGATACTCGCTGATTACCGAGCCGGGCCCGATAGGCCTAGGACGATTGACATCTCTCAGTCCGATTGGACGCTCATCGGCGCAAGCGGTCTCTCAGTCAGCATGGCGCCCGAATTGATCGACGGGAGGGAGAATGCGGTGATTGGTGAGGTTATCACTTGCCGCCGGGAGGCCAACCGGCTAAGGCGTGAGTCGCAGGAGGTACATCTGATAGATAGAATCTACGACGTCCCTAGCGGGCTGCTATCGCCCGACAACGTGCTGTCCGATCCCAACAACTCGAACTGCCTCAAGAGCGGATTCGAAATAGAAAAAGGCAAGGGCATTGTGTGGGGAACCGGGGAAGAATCGGCTATCTCAGCCGAGATAACAAAGAAGAACGACATCCTGTTGACGCTTAAGGTCAGGCCCCGATTTGTCTATAACCTCTTGCCGAGGATGGACATCTTCTTCAACGGCACACACATTCGGGAGCTCGTGCTCCTTCCCGGCTGGCATGAGTACCAGGCATTCGTGCCCGCCGAAATCCAGCAATTAGGGCAGAACATCCTCTCCTTGCGATATAAGTATTTCGGTGATGACGTTCGAGGCGAGGGAGGGGACTCGGGCAGAAAGGTCGCGTTTCATTACATTGAGTGGTGGCCGACTGATGAGCGGTTCAAGCACAAACACATCTACGAGACCGGAACGATGGTCGGGAATCATCGATTCGAGCTGGACGGCGACGTGCGCCAGACGCTTTTTGTTCATCCCCCCAGGGCTGTGGTTTACGACATTGTTGTCCGAGACGACACGACTCTCTCTTGCGGGCTCGCCATCTCCGAGAAGATATGGGACCGCAACTGTGATGGGGCGCTATTTGAGATTCTGCTCTATCCAAAGAACAAACTCGGCGGCGAGAACGAACCGATAACGCTGCTGTCGAGGTTCCTCGACCCTTGCAGAAACCCGGAGGAGCGACATTGGTTTGACCAGAATCTCGCTCTCTCCGAATACGCCGGCACGGTCGGCAAGCTGGTCTTTCAGACAACGCCGGGGGAGGCGGGGGATTTCTGGTACGACTGGGCTGGCTTCTCGGACCCGACTATACGGGAGACGGTTCAGTTCATTGACCTATCCCACAAGTCACTCGACGCGAACATCTCCTGCACCGGTGGGGCGTATAAGATCGCGGTAGTCGCAAGAGGCGGCCCGATCAACCTCAAACCGCCGGTCATCGGCGTTCTAATAGACGGGCAATTCGCTACAACAATCCGTCTGAGGTCCCCAGAGTGGGCCACGTACTGGTTCAAGGCCCCGCTTGATGGCGGGCAGAACGACATCACTTTGTTCTTCCAGAACGAAACGGAGCTCTCAGAATCGTGGGAGCCGATGCGACTCCTGATAAGCGACGTCGGTTTCTTGCGGATAGGTGGTTGATACTACTCGCGGTTGGCTCTTCGCCGTCCCTGGTTCAAGCTGGGCGATAGGATGAATCACACGGAAAGCGGCCAAATAAATATGCCATGCGTTCACCCCCACATGCGTGGGGAAGACACGCACACATGGGGCGTTCTCGACGACGCCCCTGGTTCACCCCCACATGCGTGGGGAAGACCAGTAG
>JAGHCW010000111.1 GCA_021160245.1 bacterium
AGTGTGCAGGAGGAACTAGGGGTTTCAAGGGGATTTATCCCCTTGATCGCGAGCACTCGGGCCCCCGAATGAATTCAGGGGTTAGGACCATGATAGCCTTTTGCATCGCCTCGACTAAAGTCGGGCGATGATGTGGCGTCGCGGGATTCAAGGGCGTATGCAGGATGCCCCTACCACGCGAGGCGGCGTTCACGAGGAAATGTGGCAGAATAGGTTAGGACGGGGATAGTTAATGCAGACAAGCCAGATAGTTGATGAATTCAAGAGGCGACTTCAAGGGCTCTATGGCGGAACGCTGAAGAGAGTCATTCTATATGGCTCGTTCGCTAGGGGTGATGCGACGGAGGACTCGGATATCGACGTGGCAGTTGTCCTGAAGGGCAACGTCAATCCTGTAGATGAGATTGACAGGATGATAGACATCGTTACCGACTTGAATCTTGAGCACAACGTTCTTGTTTCCATATATCCTATATCCGAGGATGATTACTCATCGGTCAACAGCCCTATACTGTTGAACCTGCGACGGGAGGGAATTGTCGCATGAAAGAAATCCAATCTCTAATCGCGAGGGCCGAGAAGTATTTGGCCACCACCGATCTGCTTATTGAAAGCGGCGATTATGAATCGTGCGTCTCAAGGGCCTACTACGCGATGTTTTTCTGTGCACAAGCAGCGCTCATGTCAAAGGGTTTGTCCTTCTCCTCGCATAAGGGGGTCATCTCCGCTTTCGGTCAGCATTTCGTCAAGAGCGGCATATTCGCAAGAGAGCTCGGCAAGGAGCTGAATAGGGCATTCGACCTGAGGCAGCTGGCGGATTACGAACACACATTCGTGATAAGCAGAGAAAAGGCACAAGAGAGCCTTGAGCACTGTAGAATGTTCCTCAAGAGAATACGGGACTATCTGCAACATCAAGGGCTATTGTGATCCACTAGGTTCGCGAAGGGACACTAAGAAAAACCTTCGTGTGTCTTCGTGTCCTTCGTGGATCGTTTTTTTGCCCTCAGTATCGTCCATGCCCGAATGGACAGGATGGAAAGCCCGTCCTAAACCTAAACCTGATCGCTGGTCCCCTGAAATCTCTTGCTGCGCTGCAAAAAGCCTATAAGCGTCTTGAACCCCCGAAGGAGCTTTGCGACGTCCCCGAACGACCGTATTCTCATGAGCTTGCCCAAGATGTACGAAGGCCTGAAATAGAATGAACGCTTTGCAAAGCTCAGCATCTTTTTTATTTCATCCTCGTCCTTATACCCAAAGGGCACGAATACAGGTTCGTAGCAATCGTAGCGAGAGAAATCCATATTCAGTCGCCCATATTCTAGCGCCTCGTCAAAGAGCTTTGTCCCGGGGAATGGAGTCGTTACGTGGAAGTCAGCGTAGGTCGGTTTGATCTCAAGCGCAAAGCGAACGGTCTCCCTGGCAAGCTCCGGCGTCTCGCCGGGCAGCGCTATCATAAACGATGCTGTCGTCTCGATGCCCGCGTCATTTGTCCACTTGATGGCGTCCCTGGCCTGCTGAAGCCGTGTCCTCTTGTTCAAAAGGTCCAGCAGCTCCTGAATGCCCGATTCTATGCCATAGAAGAGCCGCCAGCAGCCCGAGCGCTTCATCATCTTGAGCATCTCGGGATTGACGATATCGACCCTCGTTGCCGCTGACCAAGTGATGTCCATCCGCTCGCTCGTTAAGATGTCGCACAATCGACTCAGCCATTTCTTGTTCACCGTCATCGTGTCGTCCCAGAAGAATATCTCGCGAGCGCCAAAGTCGCGCTTGAGCTCATCGATCTCCATCACGATATTCTCAGGCGAACGCAGCCGCAAAACCCGCCCCATGACCGCCGTGTTGTTGCAGTAGGCGCAGTTGAACGGACAGCCTCTGCTCCCCATCAAATGAATGGCCGGGAGACGGCTGTATTGATGAGGCAGCGGAACATACCGCTCCATCGGCAAGAGGTGGCGTGCGGAAAACGGCAACGTGTCCAGGTCCTCGATTAAAGGCGCTCGATCCGTTACAACCGATTTCCCTGAGGCGTCCCTAAAGACTATTCCCCCTATCTTCGAGAGCTCTCCCAAGTCGGCGAGAAACGCCTCACGGTCCCAGTTCTTCGCAGCATAAGCCTCTACCAACGCGAGAAGCGACACCTCGCCCTCGCCATAGACCACGATGTCAAACTCAGGCGTCTCCTCCAGGATGCTCCCCTTGAAAGTGGCGCCATGATGCCCACCAAGTACTATAAGAATGTCCGGAAACCTAGCCCGAATGCTCGAGGCGAGTCGCCGGTTTGGACCAAAAAGGGACGTGATCGAGGCCAGCCCGACAACTCTTGGCCGAATCAACTCGATCCTCTCCAGAACCTGCTCCGGGGACATCTCAAGCGCCAAAGCGTCAGCGATAGCCGTCGAGACGCCGTGCTCCAAAAGGTAGGCCGCCAGCATCGCCATCCCAAGCGGCGGCGTATAGGTGCTTATTATCTGGCGTGTCCGCGCCTCGTCTTTCGAGTAGCTGCACGTAACAAAAAGAACGTCCGCCTGCTCCACGAGTTGCATATTCATTCCTAGAATGCAGAAGATGACCAAAATCCAGCAACTGCTGAGGTTCCATATAATAACCTCACGCCGACTTAATTCAACAAGCGTTGGAGGCGCTCAAAAAACCGGATTGACGACGATGGACCCGACGGAATAGGCGCGTTTCGCCAATGGTTGGATGTTCTGAGTTCGGCTGGAGTTGGCTTTCGAGTTGTGTCCATTGGGTGAACATAAAGCCAAGACCATGCCCCAAGGGACAAACCAGCGGTTTCTGATAGCCAATCCGGAAGGCTCGCCTTGGGAGCTCTATCAACTTCACAAAACAAACACGGTCAGGTTGAGCCTTGTATCAGGGACAAGAGGTGAAAAGACCTCAAACCCGCTCCCGAATCCCAATCAAAGCGCCTGAAGCGGCCATCCATAAATAATACGGGATTGGCCGATAGCAAGGTATCTTCGGTGATTCAAATCATTGAGAATCGCGGCCTATCCGGTCGAGGCTGAAAAAACCTTAAGGGCAGTTCTAAGTTGATCAATGAAGAAATTGGAATCGTCGCCGCCAATCTCCTCAAGACCCGCTATCGCCTCATCCAGCTGTTGCTGCCCCATCTCTTTGCGCGCCGAGAGCAAGTTTGTGATGCCGATGTAGCCGAGAGCCAGTTGCTCTGAGCCCTTGTTGTCACCCTCTGCGGCGCTCTTCATTGATGAGGCGAACGCCTCGAGCGCCTTGGGATAGTCGGTTAGCGCTAGGTGCTGAGCGCCAATCGCCCAATAGGACACTGAGAGTGGCACAGGCCCCTCGTCAAGCTCCTTCACCATTCGCAGGTTGAGCTTCGCCGCATCAAGCCCGGCAATCGAGTCGCGCCGTGATATCTCAATTCCATCCGCATCCCACCCGGGCCAAACGTTTGCCGCCAGGTTGAAGGAGATTACCTTCGCCGCGTCCTTGAGCGATTTTGCCGTCTCGGGCGCCTCGTCGGAGAGCTCCTCCGCTTTTGTCAGGCAGTATTGCAGGCCGGCTCTTCCAATCGTGATCATGTCAGGTATTGACCGTTCTTCTGAATACAACGCTTCCACAAGACCGGCATAGCGCTTGGCTACGGACATTGGCTCATCAAGCCCATTGACGAATTTGACCGCCTCGAAAGAGTCGGCTTCAGAAAGCAGGGATTTTACCCGCTCAAGCACAACTGCCTGGTCCGGTTTGGTCTCGCTCATTTTTCTCCTTGTCTCCGCTAGGAGCTTCTCTCGTCAATTCTGATCAAATATCCAGAAGCGTCTGAGCTGTCAAAACCAGCCCCGCCTTCAGATGTCAACCACATAGCACGTCCACGCCAACGGAGCGGCTATCACGTATTCGTCACAATCGACCGGCCCAATCTGCCGCTGGGTTATCTGATGAACCTTATGCAAAGCGGATAGCGGTATTTCTCACCCTTGTTTGCTCTCACTGCAGCAATTATCACAACGATAATGCCGAATATCGCAGCAATGGGCACAAGAACGAAACCGATCAGAATCAATGTCAGAAGCCCCGCAATAGACATGTAGATAGACCATGATATCTGGAAATTGAGAGACTCCTTCGCTTGGTCCTCCACGAAAGCTGACTCTTCCCTCTTGATAAGCCAAATAACCAGTGGGGCGATGATGTTTCCGAACGGGATGACAACGCCTGCGAAAGTCCCGAGGTGAGATAACATTGCCCATCCCCTCGCCTGCTTCTCGTCCATTTGCTGCTTTACGGGCGCCTGCTGTTGAGGCGTTTGTGTTTCGGCCGGTCCCTGTTGACCTGCCTTCTGTTCGGTTGTTTCCTTATCGTTAGGATACTTGGACTCTCTACTTGCGGCCGGCATGATGTTATTTCTCCCGGAGGTTGACAGATTCGGAGTATTTTAATTATTCCCGATAACAGGCCAACTTACCAGAGAAATCGCCAAGCAGAAGGACATAATATGAAACTAACGCTACGGCGAGGCAGTGCCCATATTGACTGTGGGCTTGCCTCCCTTTTCTGATGTCATTGATCGTCAGAAAAGAGAGTCTTGACTAGCGTCCATACATAGTAGGCGATTATGCGGAATTGCCGCCTTTGACATCTCCACCCTGGAAATCGCACCTACAGAAGATGCGATGACCATCATTTTGATATCTTGTGCGAAGTTGTTTGTGGCCATCGCCTCATTTGTTCGCGCATATAGTTGCTGTGGCCAATGACACAGCCAAGACTCCACATGATCCTCACTGGGAGTGCTCATGGGCAGCCGATTTAGTATGTGTAGATAGAGGCCGGCTTACAACTACTCGTCGCCGGTGACTCGGACATTCGCAGCGCGCGTGCCCTTCGGTCCTCTCTCCTCGTTGAACTCCACATTTTGACCCTCTCTGACGGCGTCAAAGTCATCATTCTGGAATGCGGAGCGGTGTACAAATATCTCATCCCCGCTCTCGGCCTTGATAAAGCCAAAACCTCTATCGCGGATCAGTTTCTGTATTGTTCCCTTCAATTCATATCACCTCCCTTCCTCAAGTACTTTGCGGAACAGAATCTAACATAGGGAAATTACCCGACTTGACAACACACCCTTAGCCAAGCAACCATCGCCCGGCCAACGTCATTCTCAAACATGCCATTAGTTCCAGCAAAACTTCACTCTCAAATCGCCAATAAACACTTGGCAACTCCCTGTCGAATCTGAAATCGGAGCGCGGCGCACGACCGTTGCTGAGCCTCGGCCGTCCCATCCCCGTTGCTGACCAATCTCTTCGGGCTCCTCGCCCGCGCGCCATTTTCACTCCTATTCACAATTCCGCCACAAGTTGTGGCGGAGACTCCCGTCCATCAAATCGGCTCCTACGACTGTGCATCAACACACATTCTCAGTATCCGACTATATCGGATTAGGTATCGGCTCGGAATTATTATTCCCCGCCTCCACCGGCGACGACTCGGACATTGATTGCCCGCAGGCCCTTAGCGCCTCTTTCCGTGTTGAATTCCACATCCTGACCCTCATTGACGGAGTCGAAATCTTCTCCCTCAAATCCGGAGCGGTGCACGAATACCTCGTTTCCGTCCTCTGCTCTGATGAAACCAAAGCCTCTATCACGAATGAGTTTCTTAATTGTCCCTTTCAAACTGTATCACCTCCCTTCCGTAAGTCTGTGCGATATTTAGGCGAGAACAGTGTAATAGACCAGCTGACGTTACACGCATACTCAGGCAGGCTCTATAACGGGGGAAGAAAAGCTGACCTGGCTGGGCTATTTCTTAACTGGCTCGCTTAGCCATCGCATCCCCGACCAAACATTGCTGTTTGAGCAGGGCTATTTCCTAGCGGATTGGCAATCCTCACAAACATATTAATCGTAGAGTAAGCGGAGCTCAAAATCAATCCGCTACTCCCATTAGGCCAATGTAAACCTATCGCATTGGCAAAGTCAACAGTTTTATTCAGATGAGTATTCCCATCCATTCAACGGCTCGCTCATCCTCACTGCACAATCATACTATACGCGCAATTTGTCAAACTGTCAATACTGAAAATGGAGTTCAAGCTAACATGGCGCCCCACATGCTTCTCCAGAAGGGCATAAGCGTCGCGAAGAAACCATTCACTATCATCCGGCTCATGTCGAGTCAATGCAAAAGCATCCTACAATCCAAGTGGCGCCAAGATGGTTGCATTTGCTCGCGTATTGACGTTGAATCCTAAAGAATGTGCTTTTTCAGAAATGCTCAATGAACAAGGCCGAGGCGTAACTTATGTTCACATACAGTCAAGACCAATTGCGGGGCCGGGGTGTCGGTTCGTGACAGGAGCAGAGATAATTTCAAACCTCCGCGTGATCTTCTTTGACCTCGACGGAACTCTCACAGATTACGAGAGGTCGGTCGATTATGCGATGACTAAGATATGGGAGATTATTCGGGATAAGTGCCCCTTAGACCTCGAAGAGTTCCTGCAAGGGCAGTGGGATTTCCTTGCAGAAATGGAGGAGAAGGAGAGCGCAGGCGAGATACCGCGCAATTTCCTGAAGGACAGAAGGATCAGGACCGAGACCTTTTTGAAGAGGCTCTCGCCGAGCTTGATTGACGATTTCGATGATGCAGGCAAGACCTATTCAAGGTTCAGGCGCGAAGGCGTTAGGTTATTTTCAGGAACGAAAGAGGCGCTCTCTGCACTCCGCAAGCGCTATGCGCTGGGCGTTATAACTGAGGGCAATGGACAAACGCAAAGAGCCCAGCTCACCGAGGCGGGAATAATCGATCTATTTGAGTACATTGTCATTTCCGACGAGGTTGGCCTGCACAAGCCCGACATTGCCCTGCCGTTGAAGGCTTGTGAGATAGCATCTGTCTCCCCGAACGAGGCGGCGCTTGTCGGAGATAGGATTGACTGGGACATTCTGCCCGCAAATGAGGCTGGGATGTTGACGATACTATCACGCCAGCAGCGGCATTACAGGATTAATGAGGTTGGATGCTCCGAGGCGGCGTTCATCATAAGCGACTTCCACGAGCTTCTGAAGATTCTGCTTTAAGAAAAAAGCGGCAACAGTAATATAGGAACTATGAATACACCGCTTCTTGTGCTCAGGACAATGCGACCCAAGCAGTGGACGAAGAACGTCCTCCTCTTCGGGGGATTGGTCTTCTCAAAGCACCTGCTTAACGGCGAGCTTCTTCTCCGATCACTGCTCGGATTTTGCGTCTTCTGCATTCTCTCCGGGCTTGTCTATGTCATAAACGACATAACTGATATTGACAAGGACAAGAACCACCCGAAGAAGAAGTATAGGCCGATTGCATCGGGCGCAGTCTCGCCTGGCCTCGCCCTCGCATTCTCCTGCGTGCTATCTGTGCTTGCTCTTGCTCTTGCTGCACATCTTTCCCTACGCTTTGCGATTATTTCCGCCGTCTATCCAGCAGTCATGGTGCTATATTCCTACGTTCTGAAACACGTAGTCATTCTGGACATCATGACGATATCGGCCGGCTTCGTGATTCGCGCGCTTGCAGGCGCTATCGTTGTGAACGTAGATTTCTCCGGCTGGCTGATCGCCTGCACAATCTTCCTCTCTTTGTTTCTCGCGATTGCAAAGAGACGGCACGAGTTGATCAGCCTGGGGGACGGTGCCGAAGCCCACCGTTTCATTCTGAAGGAATACACCGCCCAGCTTCTGGACCAGATGATCTCGATCATGACGGCCTCGACCATTCTGGCCTACACGCTTTACACGATGTCCCCCGAAATTACCGAGAAATTTGGGACAGAATACCTCTACCTGACCGTCCCGTTCGTTCTCTATGGGATGTTGAGATACCTCTACCTTGTGTATCGCAAGGAAAAAGGCGGTAGTCCCGCCCAGATACTGCTCGAGGACATACCGCTCATTGTGGATATTCTACTATGGGGCGGCCTCGTATTTCTGCTCGTCTATTGGCACGCTCTTCGGCGGCTTCTGTTTTAGCCCGCCTCGTTTGTAGATTCCGCCATGATCGCCTAATTTTACGCGCGGAACCCGAAAAATCAGACTGGCGCGAGCGACTCTGGCCTTTTGGAGTGCGGTGGCTTGACA
>JAGHCW010000054.1 GCA_021160245.1 bacterium
GTACAATACTCCACGAGCGGTAACCGGCGGGGCGTCCGTATCATAAATCTCTGTTCCGGCGACCATCGTCATGCCACGTCCTCCACCAGATTCTCGGATAGGTGCTTTGCGACCTTCCGTATTACCTGCAAAACCGCTCGGACGTCCGAATCGTCTACTCTAATCTTTCGTCCTACCACAGCGTTCGGATCGCCGGTCTTGGCAAGGTATTCTTCATCCACAACTCCCATCTTGTGGGCAAACAAGTGGCGCTTCTGAAAGCCACGAACTGCGGCAGCCCACTCGTCGGAGGTCACGCAGGCGGATAGATCGATTCCAAACGTTGAAAGGACGTTCGCTTTCGCTCCGTCAAGATTCTGGAAGCTGACCTTCTCTGCTTTGGCGGGGTCCGCCGCCTTCTGGGCATGGACGCGGCAAAGCTCCCGGCCAAATCCGTCGAAGGCAGAGACGCAGTCTTCCAAAGCGTTCTCAATGAGCTTTCCGGCCAGTTCTTCAGCAGTGCTTGTCGCCAGGACCAGCATCTTCTCGATTACTTCAAGATTCTTGTCGAGGATATGAAGGGAATTATGCTGGCCGCAGTCGGGGCAGAACGCGAAAACCCCATAGACCGAGTACTGGAGCGTGCAATTACCGCATTCGACATTTGTCTCCAGTTCCCGTTCAGCGTAGTGGTGCAAACGGACGGGAGAGGACTTTACGTCCATGCTGAGAGAGAGCAGGCTACCGCGTGTCTGCCGGTTGAAATCCCTCGCCATGTCCTTCATATCGCGAACCACAGCGTTCTGTACCTTGCGCTCGACAACCGAGGTGACATAATTGATTTGGCTCTGCGTATGGAAGTGGTCCATCGGCCCCTTGTGTCCGCAATAGGGGCAGTGAACCGGCAGGTTTTCTCCCTCCAGCCCGGTGCCAGGCTTAATCTTGAAATACCGCTCGCAGTCAGTGCTCGGACATTCTCTGCCAAGATAGCCCTCCCCATCGAGAGGAAGGGAAATCTGGAACTGAATGCCCAAGTTGCGGAGGTGGCGAGTCATTGGAAATCTCCCAGGTCAAGGCCAGTGGCCGCCGCTGCCCGCTTGATGAACCATGTAAGGCAGCGATCCTGCACCCGCTGACGCAGACCCTTTACTGTGGTTCCGATCACAAGGTTCTCTAAGGTCATTAGGATGACGACTCCAGAGCCAATGGTGAAGGTCCATCCCAGGATTGGATTGCTCGGTCGCAAACCCAGACCAGCGGTGAGGCCAGCCACAAGCAGGAGCCCAAGGAATCCGGATGCGAACCAAGCACAATTCTTGGCTCTTCGACGACACCGCCAGTATAGATGCTCTTGGATTCGCTTTTTCTCGGCTCGCTGAGAAGCAAGCTCTTCTTGGGTCTTGCGATGCGCCTTTTTCTCATCCGTGAGCTTCTCGCTCTCCTCCTTCTTGATCTCGTCCGTTACGCGCTTAAGCGTTTCAGTAACAGTTTGTTCGGTTAAAGCCTCTTCATCGCCCAGAGTCAAACGCATAAGTTCATCTTGTGCAAGCGTGCTGCTTCTGAGCAATTGATGGTCACGCTCGGTGATTTTGCCATTTTCCTCGAGCTTATCGATCTCGGCCAGATACTTGCCAAGTAGCTCCTTTGAAGGTTGAAGCGCTGCATACGAGAACGCAAGTATCTCAGTGGTCGGGAGAGATGGCGCACCCATCGGAGCCTTGAGCCACGCCATATTCGCTAAGCTAAAGTCTGTGATCACGCTAGAAACCTCGCATGGCTCCTCGTGTCGTTTTCCATACTCGAACGCCGCTCGAGCAAATCCGGAATTACTGCTCACGAGAACGGCTCGGCATTTTTCGACCGTGAGCGGTGCAGTTCCTCTTCTAAGCACGTAGATGCTGCGAATTGAGTTGATATCGTACTCTTTGGCATGTGGATTGAAGTACGACACTTCATCTTCAAGCACTTTTTCAAATGCGGTTTCATCAATCTGGAAATCCGCAATGTATTGCGGGGTGTCCTTTACCTCAATCCCAGCCTCGGTGAGTTTCTCATCCACCTGCCCAGCTAATAGCAAAAGGTCTGATCTTGTCGTGCCGCTGCGGCGTGCCTCCATAACGATAGCCCCGCGACCATTAACCGCGTCCACGTGTTTCGCAGTTCCCTTAATCACGCGTTCCAGTTCATCCCGAGTGTGAGAAAAGGCAGCGACTGTTGCGCCAAGTTTCTTTAGAAGCTGGATCAAATCCTCTATTGCTGTCTTCTTGGGTTTGCCTTCGAGGCCCAACCGTTGAACCAGCAGGGGTGTGTCCAGATACAACGTTACGCCCTTGTATGTCTTGGGCGCAGACTGGAGGTCTGGGCACAGCAAGGCATTGGCGAGCATGTGGCCTTGCACCATAATTATGAAGCTCTCGAATCGTTCCGGATCGGTTCGTTGCAGGTGCAGGACGTATTGGCAAACCAACACGATATGACTGTCATGTTTGCCCTTAATTGTCGGAATCACAGTCCCCCGCAAATATGCTCGAAGACAGGGGATGTTGAACTGGGATAGGAACGCGCAGATCGCCGTTACCGCGTCATCATCCGTCGTGATAGGTTGCGCTGTGCTCTTGGAGAAATCTATTAGGCCGACAACCACCGCCTTGATGTGGCGATCAGCACTAGCCTTATCAGCTGCAATACCTGGGTCAGGCAATTGCCCCGTAATACGATAGACACCTTTTTGCTTCTTAAGAGGATGCTTGCGAGACAGTCGTTTTAAGACGACCTGCACAGCGCGATCTGGGATCTCCAGTCCGAACTGCATTCGGAGATGATCTCGCACCACTGTATCAGTCACAGGGTCGGGCTTCTGGTCAACGAGGACCTGCAAGATAAAAGGACGCAGGTAGTCCAGGTAGTCTTTCCCCTGATCGATACTTACCTTGAGCATCGCCAAGCTGGTCAGTGTTGTAGTCGACGTCATTCCGCCACCTCCTCATCGGCTTTCGGGAAGATGGAGGCAAGCTCTGGTTCGACATCCACGCCGTAAGCGGAGCACAGACGCGCCAGATGCAAGCCGAAGATACCCCGCATCTCACCAAGGGAGTGCCACATGGCGGCTTCGTGTGGATAGAGCATTCGGCGGGGGCTGCCCGGATGTCCCGTCTGGTCGAGGAATTTACGGCAGGCAGCACGCATGGCACGTATTGGGCCAACGAGTTCTTCGTCCTCCGAACAAGCTTTGAGAATACTGGTCAGCTCAGCCCGCATTTCGAGGACAGAATTTTCAACCCATGGCCCGTACTCCATATGGAAGTCGGCATAGAGTGCGCGGCGGTCCTCCAGGAATGCAACAAGGCGGCGGACGATCTCCCGCTTGTCTTCCGCCGGGTTCCAACTCACACCGAAGACGGGGGTCGAGATACCTGTGATCCGTCTGGCTATGTCGGCAAATGGGATACGACGCTTCTTTCTCATACTGCGTCCTCCAAGACCTTTACAGCATCCGGCACCTCCAGCTCGCCGCTCAATAGCTTAGGAAGCAACGTGTCGCGCAGACGGGCGAGGCGACGGTTCTGTCGAACACTGACCGCGATGCGCTGATGCAGCGCCGCCACATGATTCTGGAATGCACTGGCGAGTTCGACTGGAGGCAAAGCTAACGGATACTGGCTCATGTCTTTCCAGTTGGTCCGAGGCATTTTCGTTCCGGCCGAGTGCGAATCTGTGTAGTCAACAAAGGCCTTGCTGGATACAAGCGAAAGCACATAGCTGTGCCAGTATTCGGTTTTAGGAATCACGACCAAGATATCCGTTGAGCAAACGCCATCGACAGGCGCGATGCCAACCTTGTGGAAATATGGACGAAGTTTGCCGAACAGTATTTCGCCTTCCTTGAACCGAGACTTCTGGCTACCCACCTCGTCGGTGCGACCCCAGGTATCAAGGGCAATACATCGGCGGGGCATGTGCTGAAGTCCGATGTAAGGAGTCGTAGCCGGGACCTCATCAGGCTTGACGCTCCGGCGAGCGTTATCCGCTATATCGCCAAGTGCACCGGGTTTCCACCCCTTCGGAATTAGCCCGATCTCGGAATCTTCGAATGAATCCGGGAACAGGTCGGCGATTTCTTTGGGTAGGTTGGCTTGACTGGCAGATAGAAGATCGCGCTTTTCAATCTCCGCTTTCAGCCATTCACGGCCTGCGCCAGTCTTGAGCTTTTTCTCCCGGCTAATGGCTGCTTTTTGTGAGGGCAGTTCTTCCCAATAAGCGATTCGCTTGGAAGAATGAGTCTTTGTCCATTGAGCCCCCTTCCCGGAGCAATGCTTATCAAACCGTCGTGAAATATCCTCTGTGTGTCCAATGTAGATACTGCCATCCTCACATTCCAACGCGTAAACAAACCAAACTCCCGGACGTGGTGCTGGAGAGGCCTTCCTGCCTGCCGGCAGGCAGGCGGCCTTGGCGCGGACAGGGTCGAAGTCGATGAACCAGCACTTGAAAATCGCCGCCGCCATCGCCTCCAACGTCTCGTTCATCCGCCGGTTCAATTCGATCTTGTCGTCCAGCGCTCCCAGGATGTAGGCGATGGCCTGTTGTTGTTTGAGGGGGGGGAGAGGCACTTCAATACGATTGATGTCTCTTATCGGCAACTGAGGTTGAGCGCTTCCGGTCCGTAGAGCAAGTACCCGAGTCGCAAAAGTGGAAGATCGAAGAAAGAAATATAGATACCTTGGATTAACCCTTGAAGTATCGGATCGAAAGATGACCATGCCAGAGTTTATGCGTACATGTTCGTAAGGGACAGCCGCATCATAGTAGGCCACATTACCAACAGTGCCACGAGTGGTCATTACGACATCTTGGCGTTTAAGTTTTCCCTTGCGAAGGATTACGTCCTTCTCTTGGGTTATGAATTTGCAGTTGGAGAAATCAAAGCCATCCTTCGTTACATTACCCGTATTCAGAAACAAGCAATATCCCGATTCCGAGAATTCATGCATCTTGGGATAATTCTTGCCTCTGTCTCCGTCTATGATTTCAATGGGAGCTTCGTCAAACGGCAGCGTTGTCCACTCGTCACCCGCCATAGCCGATGTCCTCCTGTCTGCGTGCGTCCACGCACAGGCAGGCCAGATTGGCCCAGATGATCTGGTCGAGCTTGGCTGACTGCTCCGTCTGCTCGCGCAAGGCGGTGGTCAGACGGGCCATCTTCTCCTCGAACGGCTCACCGCCTGCCTGCCGCGCCCGTCCTTCTGCGATGGCTTTTTTCAACCAACGTCGTCCATTGGTGGTTTTCAATTCTTTTTCACGCTCAACGGCTTCCTCACGACTCGTGAATTCCTCGTAATGGGCAA